>JACMOZ010000089.1 GCA_014377785.1 Aeromicrobium sp. | reverse complement strand
TCGGTCGCTTGCTTGGTGCGAACGAAGATGATCATGCCGTCGCCGGTCTCGACCTCGAGGATGCGGGTCAGGGCATCGAGCTTCTGCCCCTGTGACACCGAAAGCCAGCGCTGACGGGTGTTGGCCAACGTGACGGTCTTGGTCTTGACCAGAACCTCGATCGGGTCGTGCATGTATTTCTTGGAGATGCGCTTGATGGACGAAGGCATCGTGGCCGAAAACAGCGCGACCTGCTTGTATTCGGGAGTGTCGGCGAGGATGCGCTCGACGTCTTCCTGGAAGCCCATCTTGAGCATTTCGTCGGCTTCATCGAGGACGAGATATTCGAGGGCGCCGAGTTTGAGGCTGCCCTTGTCGAGGTGATCGATGACGCGGCCGGGCGTGCCTACGACGATGTGGGCTCCGCGTTTGAGGCCGGCGAGCTGCACGCCGTAATTCTGGCCGCCATAGATCGGCAAAATGTTGAGTCCGGGAAGGTAGGCGGCGTAGGAGGCGAACGCTTCGGCGACCTGAAGGGCGAGCTCGCGAGTCGGTGCGAGCACGAGTGCCTGGGTGTCTTTGCGGGAGGGGTCGATGCGAGCGAGGATCGGCAAGGCGAAGGCAGCGGTCTTGCCGGTGCCTGTCTGGGCGAGACCAACGACGTCTTTGCCCTCGAGCAGAAGGGGAATCGTCTCGGCCTGGATGGGCGAAGGGCTTTCGTATCCGACGTCCTTGAGAACGCGGAGGAGCCGGTCGTCTATGCCGAGTTGGGCAAAGGTTGGTGTGGGGGTTTCGTCAGTCATAGCAGCCCAAGTCTACCGGCAAAAACACCTCCGCCTCACCGGTCGAGCGCAGGGCCTCACGTGCCGTTCCACACGGGTCAGTTTGCAACTGCCCCGTCGGCAGCGGCAAACTCGTTGAGGACGGCACTGACTTTTCGCACGCGCCTCACAATTTGCTCGGCGATCTGCTGATGCGCGAGTTCGCCCTGGCGGTAGGGGTCGTTGATGTCAATCGGTCCTGAGACCTGACTGCGATTGCGGGTGGCGCCGGCGATGAGTTCCTTCATGGACGCGGCCGGATGGTCCTCACAAGACTGGGCAAACTCGAGCAGCGTGAACGTCCGGCGCAAGGCCGACGGCGTCAAGGCCAACACGCTGGAGCTGTGGCTCCGGGTCGCGGTCAGGATCAGTCCGCTGACCTTGATCATGTCTTCGGTGATCGGACGCGATCTGAAGTATTGCGGATCGGCACCGAACCTCACGGCCTGCAGGGCCGCGTCCGGATCCATCGGATGGCCGTTAAAGCCGCGTATGCCCGCACTGCCGACTTCATAAACCGACGTGTCGAGTTCCCGACGCAGCAGGAGTTCCATCAGCGGAGAACGGCAAATATTGGCCGTGCAGACGGTGAGGATCGTGAAGCGGTTGGTGTGGGTTTCCCTGATGCGGTTGTCAGGCGCAGGTTTGATGCCCGGTGGTCTGGTCATGACAACTGCTATTTCAAAATCGGACGGAAATGCAGGCCCGCCTCTGGATCGACTATGAGTTCCTGGGCAGCTGCGACGCCATCTGCCGTGAGGGTGGCCTCGAGGTCGACATTGCGTTTGACGAGGGCCAGGGCGATCGGGCCCAGTTCGTGGTGGCGGGCTGCCGAACCGACGAAGCCGACACGCACGTCGTCGAGCATCACGTCATCGCCGTGTTTGGGCAGCCGTTCGGCCGCGCCGTCGAGGTGAAGCAGCACGAGCCGGCGCGGCGGCTTGCCGAGCGTATGCACGCGGGCGACCGTCTCCTGACCGCGATAGCAACCCTTGTCGAGGTGCACCGCCGAACCGATCCAACCGAGTTCGTTGGGGATCGCTCTGTCATCGGTGTCGAGGCCCATACGCGCGCGACCGGCTTCGATACGCAGCGCTTCCCAGGCCCAGGTGCCGACCGGCGATCCCAACAGTTCTGGCTGGAGGGCGAGCTCGGCTCGGGGCACAAGTGCGTAGGTGAGGCCAGGCAGTCCGAGGACTGCCCAGTCGTCTGTCACAAGGGCCACCTCAACCCGCATCATGAATCTCATCTTGTCCAGGAACGCGACGAGGGCCGCGCCCTGACCGGGCTCGGTGTGAGCCCAGAACGTCTCACCGTCGTCGGTGCCCGTGAACGCATGCTCGACACGACCTTGGGGGGTCAGGACCAGGACGTCGGTGGCCACGCCAGGCACCAGGCCCTCGAGAAATTGCGTTGTCAGCGAATGCAACCAGGTGAGCCGATCAGGTCCGCTGACCGTGACGACGTCGCGGTGTGACAAGTCGACAAACGTGTTGCCGGCGAGGAAGCGTTTCTGCTCGGAGCTGATGGCGCCGTAATGCGCGGCGACACCGGTGTCAGGCGCATCGCCTTCGACGGCGCCGTGCAGAGCGAGGAGTGGACTTTTGCCAGACACGATTGAGTCAGACACGATTGAGTTGCCCCCATAAATGCGATTGCATGTGCTGGCCTGCGGCGGCCATGTCGAAGGCATACATGAGATCGCCTTCGACGAGACCGTACATACGCTGGCCGGCGGTGTATTCCTTGGCCGTATGTGTGCGGGCGACGATGTCGGTGGTCAGCGTGAGGCGCGGGCCATCGATCGTGCCGTACCAGACCTCTGCATAACCCGTCGGATGCGCGAGGATCAGTTCGACTCCCCTCTCACCATCGGACTCAGCTGCCGTCGGGCGCAGGAAGCCGGTTTCGAGTGCGCCCGGGCGGACCCGGTTGCCTTCGGCATCGGTGATCCAGGCGCGACTGAAGTAGTGGAGGAACGGCCGCCCGTCATGAGCGAACACGACTTCCTGTTCATAGGTGAAGGCCTCGATCGTCGGGTATTCGCCACGACCATTGCCATGCCACGTGCCGAGAAGCCAGGCGAGAGGCACAAGATCGTTGTGCAGGTCCGACGGTATTTCAAAGGCCATGATGGCAGTCTATCGGCCAAGCCCTGAGGTGCCGATCACTAGAGTAGGGCGATGAGAGCCGTCGTCCAACGCGTGTCAGAAGCCGCGGTCCGCGTCGACGGGGCAACGGTCGGCGAGATCGGCACCGGGCTCATGGTGCTGCTCGGCGTGACGCACGACGATTCCCCCGACAAGGCCAAGGCCCTCGCGGCGAAGATCTGGCGGCTACGCATCCTCCGTGAGGAGAAGTCCGCCGAAGACATCGGTGCCGGGATCCTCGTCGTCAGCCAGTTCACGCTCTATGCCGACACCAGGAAGGGCCGTCGTCCGACCTGGGCAGCCGCCGCGCCCAGCGCCATCGCGAAGCCGTTGTATGAGTGTTTCTGCCAGGAACTCCGCATACTTGGGGCACAGGTAGCCGAGGGAATCTTCGGTGCCGACATGGAGATTCTGCTCACAAACGACGGTCCGACGACACTAATCCTCGAGGCGTAACCGCTTTCAAGTTGGGTAGTGCCCTCATGCAGGGCAGAATGGTCGTCGATCTATAGCCCTTGGAGAACGATGACCCGCCGCGACCAAACACCCCGCTACCGAGGCGGCGGTAAGCGACGTGAAGGCGGTATTCCCTTTCACAAACGTTATAGGAAAATCCTCATCGTTTTGATGAGCGCCGTCCTCATCTTGGGAATCGCCGGCACGAGTTATGCCTACGTGCTCAACTCCAAGTTCAAGAACATCGCCAAGGTCGGCGTCAACCTCAAGGAAAAGGACCGTCCCGACCCCGACAAGGGCAAAGCGCTCAACATCATGTTGCTCGGTTCGGACAAGGGCAAAAACCTCGGCACGGCCCAGGACAACACGACTCTCGCCCAAGATGCAAAGGCCGCGAAATGGCCGAACGGCAAATACCGCAGTGACACGCTGATGGTCGTCCACATCTCAGCCGACCGGAAGCACGTCTATCTCGTCTCCGTCCCGCGTGACAGCTTGTTGACGATCTATGACGGCGACGGCAATCCAACGAGCAAGGAAAAGGTCAACGCCGCGTTCTCCTATTACGGACCGACTGGCGCGGTCGCAACGATCGAGCATTTGTCCGATTTGCGGATGAAGCACCTCGCGATCATCGACTGGGAGGGTTTCAAGGACATGACCGATGCCGTCGGCGGTGTTCCGGTCTTCATCCCGAACTCGTTCACCGATCCCAAGCAGAATAAAACCTGGGAGCAGGGTCAACAGGTCCTCCAGGGCGAAGAAGCATTGCAGTATGTGCGCACCCGCTACGGCCTGATCAACGGCGACTTCGACCGCATCGCGCGCCAGCAAAACTTCTTGCGTGCGTTGATGAAAAAGATCCTGTCCGATGGAACTATGAAAAACCCGGTTCGCCTCTTCGACACGCTCGAGTCCATCACGCGCAACCTCACCGTCGACAGTTCGTGGCAGCCCGGCGACATGCGCGCGCTCGCGCTATCCCTGCGCGGGACCACGGCCGACAACGTCACCTTCATGACGCTTCCGGTCGCCGGCACCTCCACTGATCCGACCTACGGTAGCGTCGTCAACGTCGACGAAGCGAGATCCAAGGAACTCTTCACTGCACTCAAAAGCGACACGGTAGACGACTACCTCACGAAGTATCCGGACGCGGCGCTCAAACCGCCGAAGGACGTCCAATAGTCTTCCGCACCTCATTCCCTTGAACCCAGACCAGAAAGAGGCCGTCCCCTATGGGCCTGCGTAATAAGAAGGCCGCCGACGGCCCCGTGGACGTTGATGACGCGGCCGAACCACGCCGTGGCTTCTCCCGGCGCCACCGGCTCGCGCTGATCGCCTTTCTCGCTTTGGTCTCCATCCTCATCGTGTCGGTCGCAGGCTTTGCGTTGATACTCAATAGCAGCCTCAGCAACATCAGGAAAGTGCCCG
>JACMOZ010000088.1 GCA_014377785.1 Aeromicrobium sp. | reverse complement strand
TTTATAACTTGGGCGTTCGCCATATTTTTCGTGCTCCGGCGCTTCCCCCCACGCCGAGTCCCCGGCCGGTTTCCTACCTGCTGTCCACCGTGCTACTTGCAGGTGCAGCTTTGTCCTTCTATTTCGGATTATCAGCGCTGGGAATCGTGCTGGGAGGAATGGTCGCTCTGGGCGGCACAATCCTCACCACGACCCATTGGTGTCTCGGATCGTGGTTCTACCGACTATTTTTTCCGCACGCAGCGGCAAGGTGAAAAGGGCGGGTCCACGCCGCAGAACCACAGCTCGGTTGGGTTGCCTCATGAGGAACCGCCAGCGGTACGCCTCGGATCGTTCCGGTGAAGATCGCGTCGTGACGTACACCCGTGTAGCCGCTCTGCACGCTGCCCCCATGCCGGGGGTTTCACTTCCGCAAGCAATGGGCCGGTTCGTTGGCAGAGCTTTCCATCTCCGGGGAAGGGCAAGCCGGAGCGAGTACTGGTGATGGATGCTCGTCAATGTCGTCGTCCTGGCTGCGACGCAGCTACTCGTTCCTGCGCTCATCTCAGGGCGGACGCCACAACCGACTTTGTTGTTTGGTCCGTTCGGATCCTGGCTCTTCGCGAACATCGAGTTGTTCAACTGGCACCCGACGGACGCGCCTGGTTCGCCGCTCGCGACGTTCACTCTACTCGTCGCAGGACTCTGGCTGATAGCCACGGTTATCCCGGGTTCACCATCGCAGTCGGCCGGTTGCACGACTCGAATATCTCAGGCTGGTGGGTATTGCTCGTGCTTGTCCCTCCCGGTACCTTCGTCCTGCTCCTGCTCCTGCTCCTGCTCCTGCTCCTGCTCGCCATTCGTCGACCACGAACCGAAGGCGCACGATTCGACACGTGAGGTAGCCCGCTCGCGCGCCCGCAGGCCGGACGCTAATCGTCGGGCACTGAAGCGATCTCAAACCTCGTGCGGATGGCAGGTCCCGCTGGCGCTCCCGCAGCCCGGGACGTACACTATTACGTACAGGAGGTTTCTTATGAGAACCATGACATATTCGGAATCACGAGCGCACTATGCCGAGACCCTTTCGGCGGTGGTCAATGATCGTGAGGAAATCGTCATCACCCGCGCCGGGCACGAGCCCGTTGTGATTGTCTCGCTCGATGAGTACGAGTCGCTCAAGGAAACGGCCTACCTGCTGAGAAATCCCGCCAACGCGCGACGACTACTCGGATCGATTGAACGACTGGAGTCCGGACGGGGCACCGTGAATGACCTGACCGAGTGAAATTCGTCTGGGATGAGGATGCCTGGGAGGACTATGAATGGTGGCAGTCCCAGGACCGTAAGATCCTAAAACGGATCAACACCCTCCTCCGTGATGTCGCACGAAACGGAAACGAGGGCATCGGGAAGCCCGAGCCGATAAAGCATGGCTTTCAAGGCTACTGGTCGCGGCGCATCACCGATGAACACCGCCTCATCTACAAAGTCGAGGGCGATGAAGTCCGCATCGCGGGGTGCCGGTACCACTACGGTAACTAGTTGTCCCGACACCGCCCGCCAGAAGGCCGAACTTTGACCGCCTCAAAGACGAACCCTCTGTGGGCTCCTTCATATCGTGGAACCGGTAGGTCGTGCGTCTAGCATTGGCCACATGGGCGAGACACAAGCTGGGCAAGGCGGAGTCTTCAACTCAGAGCTCTCACGCCGGGTGAGCGTATCCATGGTCGTCCTCGGCACCGGGGCTGCCGTCATCGGACTTGTGCTCCTTCTGGTGCCGAGTGACCAGGCGAGCTTCGGCTGGTTCGCCTATGCGCCGCTCAGCAACACGACGTTCTCTCCAATAGGCCTACAACTCTCGCCGCGGAGTCAGATCGGGATCGCGCTGGTCATTGTCGGGGTGGCAGTACTCGCATTCGGTGCCGGTTGGATGCTCGGGCAACGTCAAGCTGCAAGCCAGCGACGATTGCCCGATCCGGGCAGTTCAGGCAACTGAATAGTTCTCCCAGCTTCGCCCATGGCCCAACCAGGCGTGCGTCACGGGGCCATCGACATGAGAAGTCCGAGTCCCAGTCCCGCGAAAGCGATTCCGATCACGAGTGCAACAAGGGCCCTGGACCAGCGCGTGGGCGACCAGGGCACGACCACCAGCCGAGGAACACGGCGCTCAGCCCATTCCGCGGTGGTTGGTCGTCCTCTTGATGCTGCCGTCAGGGGAGTAGTAAGTCCATAGGCCGGACGTCACGCCGCGATCGAACGTGCCCTCATCGATGAGTACGCCGTTGTTGCTCCAGCGTTGCCAGAAGCCGTGCTTGTCGCCGGCCAGGAAGCCACCCTTCTGCAGCAATCCGCCGGTTTGCCGGTACCAGGTGCAGTCCCCGTTCAACACGCCGCCTTCGTAGCGGTATTCAGAGCGAACGGCGCCGTCGCGGAAGTAGTGCCGCCACAACCCGGTGCGCTCCCCAGCGACGTAGTGTCCGGAGACGACACCACCGTGGGGGTCAGATTCTTCCCAGAGCCCGGTCTTACGGCCCTCCTCGTCGAGAAGATTCACGGCATGCTCGCGATTTGGATGAGGTTGCCGCGGGTGTCGTCCAGCAGCGCGGTAGTCACCGGCCCCTTGACGAGGTGGTCGATCCACGCGCGTGCCTCGGCGAGGGCGACTGTATCGAGATGGTGGATCGTCGTGCGCCCACTCGTGCTCAGTCGTATGAGCCCGGCGTCCCGCAGCACGGCGAGGTGCTTGGCCACGGCCTGGCGGCTCATGCGGTGCCCCCTGCTGATCAGGCGAATACAGAGTTCGAATAGGGTCTGGTCGTTGCGCGAGCCGAGCTCCTCGAGCAGTGCGAGGCGGGTCGGATTGCCCAATGCCCGGAACAGCAGATCCACACCATCAATTTTGGCAACTAGGCGGTTGCCAATCAAGATTGCAGTCTCAATTGCAAATTTGTCGCGCAGAGCGTTCAAAGCCAGCGGCGCCATCCACCAGCTGTCCACAAGACGGACCTTCCTGGGGCGCAGAATTCGCCGCTATGGCTTCCAGCGGGCGGTGCGCAGCTGGACGCCATTTGGGAACCGCGAAGCCCTATTCTGCGGGACCGGACTGTTGTTGAGGTGCTCGATGTGAGGTGCGCGTACCCAGGAGGAGAGGGGGCGGCGGAGCTGGGACTGCGGGGATCCCTTGCTTGAAGATGGGCTCGAGGAGGCGCAGTGCTTTGTCTGGGAGCCCGTCTCCCGGGAAAAAGTCATGCAGCAATTCCTCGGCCGCACTGAGTTCACGAACATCGCAGATCGCGAGCAGGTTGGCGATGTCCTGCACGTCGCGCCCCGGGCGCGATGCGTTGAGCTTCATGGCTAGCAGTGCCCGGGGCGAGGCCACTTCCACCGTGATGTCCTCGTTCGCGTAGAGGACCTCCCAGCCAGGGTCAGCCCCGTAGGACGGTAGAAATATCGTGGCGTTACTGTTGAGCCAGTCCTGTGGCCAGCCGTTCTCGTCGGCGACTTCAACTGCGGCCTTCAGGATTGGTTGCTCTGGCTGCAGGTGCGCATCAATATCGGCGGTTGTCCGGCGGTCGAAGTACCGAAGAGCGAGTGCGGCGCCTCCAACGATCCGGATGCCTGCGGGCTGGCCGGCCGCGTGGAGTTTCACGATGACCGCGTTGATGCCGCGGACGAGGTCGTCGCGGTCGAGTTGATCTCCTGGCATTAGACGCTTTCCAGAGTTTCGGCTTCTATCAGGATGCCGCGGCGGAGGAACTCGACGGGCACTCGCGCCGGGTCTGCCGGGATGTCGTAGTCGCTTGTGCGCGGTGCCCACGGGGTGTCAGGGTGTCCTACTTGCCTGGTGACCCAGTCCGGAACGGGCAGGGCGTCTGCCTTGAGCCGGTATTCGCAGAGCGCGGCGATCGCGGCGTCCCATGGCTCGGACCCGGTGGGGGACGGCTCGCTCAACGTGAGGCCGACTCGGGTGGCTCCGCGTTCTGAAGCGAGGTTGTCGGCGAGTTGGAGGAATCGCCGGAACGCCGAGACGTCATCTGATCTGGTGATTGCTTCGCAGATCTCGGAGGCGATGCGGGCTGCATCGCTGCGTACCGTTGGGACTGTCACAATCGTGTGGCGGGTTGCTCGCAACAGTGCCTCGAGTGTGGCGACTGTCGGTTCGCGCTTGCCGTGTTCAATCAGGGAGAGCGACGAACCGGCGATCCCTGAGCGAATCGCGAGCTGGCTTTGCGTGAGTCCGCTCGCAGCCCTGGCGGAACGAGCAAGAACACCTGCTGTCATATCAATCACCTTCCTTTACTAAGTAGTAAAAGTATACCAGTCCCAATCCAATGGAGGATTGTTGACGGCCCTGTATGTCGCGGTGAATTGTGCCGACATGAATGAACTACTGATCGGGTACGCACGCGTATCCACAAATGAGCAAGACCTTACCGCCCAACAAAACGCCTTGGAACGACTGGGCGTTAGATCGAATCTGATCTACACCGATCATGGTTTGACGTGAACCAACCGTGCGAGGCCGGGATTACGCGAAGCCCTTGCTGCGTGCAGGAGCGGGGACACGCTCGTGGTGGCCAAACTCGATCGTCTGGCCAGGTCGCTCCGGGATGCAAAAGACATCGTCGATGAGCTGACCGCCAAGGGAGTGAAGCTCAGCATCGGCGGCTCCGTGCATGACCCGAATGATCCAGTCGGCCGGCTCCTCTTCAACGTCCTCGCCATGGTCGCGGAATTCGAGTCAGATCTCATCCGCGCTCGAACGAAAGAGGGCATGCAGGTGGCGAACACGAAGGGCCGGTTGCGCGGCAAGCCACCGAAGCTCTCCCCGGCGCAGCAGAAGCACTTGATGGAGGTCTACAACGCTGGTACTCACACAACTGCCGAGCTTGCTGAGCTGTTCAATGTCGCCCGCTCCACTATCTATCGAACCATCCAGCGCCAACACCGAGGCAATAGCTAGCAGCCGAGATCGTGTTGCAGGACGGACTGTCCTGCAACGCGAACCCCTAACGGTCGCCGCGATTGCTCGGCCACCGGAGACGCCATGGAGCTCTTGCCGTCAATCGGTGACTGCCGCGGCGTCGGCTTTGCGCAGCCATCGGGAGCCGGGACCTTCACCTGCGGCCTCATCGTTCGGGTTGAACAGGGTGCATGTGCCCAGGGACAGGCAGCCGCAGCCGATGCATCCGTCGAGGGAGGTTTGCAGTGCTTCGAGTTGGCGGATGCGACGTGCCACTGTTGCCGCCCATTGCCGGCTCATGTGTCGCCACTCGCGCTGGGTGGGCGCGCGATCGGATGGCAACTCCGAAAGCGCCGTGGATATTTCCTGGAGGGTCAGTCCAACGCGCTGGCCCGCGGCAACGACGGCGAGCCGTCGGAGCGTGTGGCGAGGGAACTGGCGATTGTTTCCTGCTGTCCTGGTGGATTGAATCAGGCCGCGCTCGTCGTAGTAGCGAACGGTCGGCACGCTGACGCCCGCTCGTCGAGCGAGGTCGCCGATCGACAGGAGCTCGAGGGGGACAATGTGCGGCATGGCCGAAGCTTCCCACGCCCGCCCGCTTGACCTCAAGTTGGCTTGAGCGTCTTGACTAGGGGCCATGCAGATCACCAACGTGTCAGTCCGGGTCCGAAACGCTCATGAAGCCGGGGAATTCTATGCCGGTGTGCTCGGCCTCGACGTCGCCCACGAGTTCAATGTCGTGGTCGTGACACTGGGAATGACTCGCCTTGAACTTGTCGAGGACGCCGCTGCCGCCGGAGACCACCACTTCGCGATCACGATTCCGACCAACAAGTTCGACGCGGCAAAGACGTGGATCCAACAGAGGACGGTGCTGCTGGGAACGTCGGAAGCGGACGACTTCGAATGCTCGCCGGCGTGGAATGCTCGCAGCCTCTACTTCGCCGGCCACGACCGGTCGGTCCTGGAGCTGATCATCCGGCGCGACCTCGACAACTCCACGGCCGGCCCATTCACCAGCGCTGACCTCCTCTGCATCAGCGAAGTCGGAGTCGCGGTGACCGACGTCCCGGCCAGGGTCGCAACCCTTACCGCTGACGCCAGGATTGCTCCGTATGGCGATGCGCAGGGGGGCGCCTTCGCGCCCGTCGGTGGCCGTCCGGGGACTTATTCGCTCGGAGCCCTCGGCTCGCTTCATGTTCTGCCCTATGAATCGCTGGGCAGGACCTCCGCTCCGATTTGGGCGGTTCTAGAGACGACCGCGCTCAGGAGAGGAACCCTCAAACGGCCACGACCGACGTCTGCGCCACAATGAGCGCTGCCGCCACGCCGGCACCGTCCCGTTCGCGAATCCGCGAGCCGATCCGGGCCGCCGCAACGCGACTCTCCGCGCCCAGGATGCGGCGGATCGCCTCGCGGATCTCCTCCGTTGACGCCGTCAGTGGTAGTGCGATGCCTGCTCCCGCAGCCTCGACCGCGTGTGCGACCATCGGCTGATCCACCAGATCGAACATCGGGATCATAACGAGCGGCAGCCCGTGGGCGAGCGCGAGCATGGTCGTCGAGTGACCGGCATGCCCGACCACGGCCGAAACCGTCGGCATGACCTCGGCGTGTGGCAGAAAGCGATGCACCTCGGCGTTGGTTGGCACGGTGAGCAGGCCGGGATCGATGGCCGGCCCGGTCGTGACGACCGCGTGCACGTCGAGTGTGGCGATCGCATCCAGAATTCGCTGGAACGCCGCGAGCTGACCGTCCCAGTAAATCGTGCTCAGGCTCACCAGAATCCGCGGCGTGCCGCCGGCTTCGGGGTGGACGGACGGGAGGATGGTTTCCTGCTGCCAGGCCGGCCCGGTGTAACGCACGTTCGCTGGGAGCTCTCCCCGCGCGGCAGGGTCGAGTTGCTCCTCGGCCGCGACGATGACCGCGCGGGCGTTGCCCCACACACGATCGGGCGACATCCCCGCGGCCGTTGCAGCTTGTCCGACCGGCCCCGGGCCGATTCCGCGCGCCACGAATTCGTAGAACGTGTGCACCAAAACCAGGTATGGGATTCCGGCGCGATCGGCCGCATCCAGCGCGCCGAAAAGCAGGCAGTCGATCACAACGAGATCGGCCGCGTCGCGCTCTTGTTCGTCGCGGAGATCCTGCCCTGGGCCGGGGTCGGTGAACATCGCGACGTAGGCGGGCAGACCCGGCTCCTGGTCGACGGCCGACCAGGGGGAGGCATGTTGGAAGGGTGCGAAGGTGAATCCCGCACCCTCGATCACCGCGCGTTGCTGCTCATGACCGAGAAACCGAACCGTGGCGCCGCGGCGTTGCAAACGGGACGCGATTCCGAGCGCGGGGGGAACATTGCCGCCACCATCCCAGGTGACGAAGAGAATGGAAGACATTTCTACTCCTTGGGTTATTCGGTGAGCACCGCGCGAACGAGGTGCAGTATCCGGCGCGTGGTTTCGGCGCGGCTGAGCGCACGGTCGCGTCGGAGGAGTTTCCAGGTGTACACATCCGTGGCGATGAGGAGCAGGTCGGTCAGGGTCTCGCGCCCTTCGAGGGAACGGGCGCCGAGTTGTGGCGCGAAGACCGCCTCGACCCACTGTCGATGCATCCGTCGCCCGTTGTCGGTGATTCGGTGGGCGTGGTCGTCCCAGAACTCCTGCGCGAGCAGCCGGAGCACCGCGTCGCCACGCGTCTCATAGTGAGACATGATCACGTCCACGGCGCGCTCGACATCGCCGACGGGTGTCTCGCGTTCCTCGTCGACGTGCAATTCGGCGAAGGCGAACGTCGCATCGAAGAGGCCCTCCTTGCTGCCGAAGTGACGCAGGACACTCTGCGGGCTGACAGCGGCGCGCTCGGCGATATCGGCGAGCACGATTTCCACCGACCGCATCTCGAACCACAGCTCGAAGGTGGCCTGGAGAATGCGCAGGCGAGTACCGTCGGCGGCTTCCTTGCGGGCCGTCATCGTGTACGGACGCTTCGTGGTCATGAGACCAGTCAACGCCCAGACCTATTTCGTGTCAACGGCTATTCCGCGAAATATTCTGTCCGTTTTTAGAGTCAGATGGATGTCGTCAGGCCGCTTCGAGGAATCAGATGCGGATGGAGCATCGCCCGCCAGAGAGATGCCTTCAAGCGCGGGGTTTGAGTGAGACGGGGAGTGACTTGGTGCTCTAAGCCGGTATCGCTGAGGGACCTCGACGGACGCAGATTCAGCGCCAAGTCGCGTAGGTTCCGAAGTCTTGGGGGAGTGGCATTTGGAAACCTTGAACGGCACAGCGCGATGAAGCATCTCAGGAGTCGCCTGAACCTGCCAGAAGGCGCCATGCGTCGCCTCCCGTCGTCGAGCGAGTTGTCGCGCGATCTGTCTCGCAATCTTTCTCATTGACACGCTTACAACGTAAGCGCTACCGTACTTACACCATAAGTTTACAACGTAAGGAGACGACATGGGCACCACCCGGAACACGACGACCCAGGAGGCGGGCCGCCCGCGGCGACCAGCGATCCTGACCTTCAATGCCTGGACGCCGCGCACGGCCAGCCTCGTCGCGGGGACAGCGCTGGTGCTGCTGGCCGTGCTGGCCGGCTTCGGCTTCGGCGCCATCATGCCGCTCGTCACCCCCGGCGACGCGGCGGCGACCGCCCGCGACATCTCCGCGGCGAGGCCGCTCTTCCTCGCGGGTAT
>JACMOZ010000087.1 GCA_014377785.1 Aeromicrobium sp. | reverse complement strand
GCGATTGAGCCAGGACCAGTGTGCCGGATAGAGGTTTCAAAGACCGGAACCGGGTCACCATTCAGGAGGGTTGTGTAATCGTCTCCGAGGGGAGGAGCCAATAGAGGCACAGTCGGGTAGAAGAGCGCCTTGAGGTTGTTGTGGGCGAAAAGGTCTGAAAAAAGCGCCTGTAGATCGGCCCGCTGCTGAAGGGCTAAGTCGTATTGCGCCTCCTTCACGGGCATCTCAAGGATCTGAACAAGAATTTTTCGGACATCCGGCGAGAGTGAGGCGTCCCTGACATCCGTGAAGGTTGATCGGGAGTAGGGTCTTGGCAAAGAAGAAAGATAAGCCACGATTTCTCGCTCACTCTCATAGAAAGTGATCGGTGCCCCACACCGAGCAGCAAGCGCATGAATCGGATCGCTGTCGAATTCCACCGTGGTCACCCCGGCCTCTTCCAGCGAGTGCCGAAGAGCATCAAATCGATTTCGTATCCTGGCGTCGACCCCGGTAAAGAAGCCGCTTGCCGGTACTCCAAGGCGAACGGTAGCAAGGTCTGTGGCTGACAACTCACCTTCACCGGTGATAATTCCGTCGATGAACGCGACGTCCGAGACCGTGCTGGCCATCACGCCGATCGTGTCCCGTGTGGGAGAAAGCCGAAGCACACCGTCCGCCGGGTACCGGCCGGTGCTTGGACGCATCCCGACGATTCCGCAGTGTGCCGCGGGGATTTGCATGGATCCCCCCGTGTCGGTCCCGAGAGCGAAAGGAACAATTCCGAGTGCAACGGCTACCGCACTTCCGCCACTGGATCCACCCGCAGACCGCTCGGGATCGTGAGGGTTGCGCACCGGACCGAAGGATCCGTTGTTGCTGGTGATTCCAAAGGCGAGTTCGTGCAGGTTTGTTTTACCGACCACAACTGCCCCTGCCCCGGTGATTCGGGATACTACGGTCGCGGTTTCGCTCGGAAACGAGGACCGGAGCAATTCAGTACCACCGGTCGTCGGCAGTCCAAGCACGTCAATGTTGTCCTTGACCGCGAACGGAATTCCGAGCAGTGGGCTATCGGCAAGCTCGGGCGGTGATTGCACTCCCAAGGAGGAGAGTGAAATGAAAACGCCGTGCGTAAGCGTCGCTTGGTTCGCCGCCTGCATGACTGAGTTGAAGGGTATCGCCCGAAAGTCGTCGATTGTCATCGTGGCCATTGCTCCTGTTTCTTTATCTCGCGGGGTGAAGCGCTTGGGCGAAAAGCCCGAATCTATTTCGAAGATGATTGTCAACGCCTTCGTCTATTTGCATCACGATGCGGAACGACGCAAAGGTTAGGGACAAGGTGGTACGTTCGGGCGCGAAGTGCGCACGCGGCCGGTCGTAGTGATGGGAACTGGTGAAAGCGGTGGAGGCGAACGTGAGCGAACAAGGCCCCTGGGACTACGTCATCGTCGGAGGCGGGACCGCTGGCTGCATCCTGGCGGCGCGCTTGTCTGAAGACCCAACTGTGACCGTCGCTGTCCTGGAGTGGGGGCCATCGGACCAAAACGTGCTCGCGGCCGGTCAGATCCGCCGGTGGGCCGAGATGGTGGAGGGCGAGCACGACCTCGACTACCGCTCGGTGCCACAGGCGCGCGGCAATTCCCACATCCGGCAAACCCGAATGCGCTTGCTTGGCGGGTGCTCGACGGCAAACACGATGATTTCCTGGAAGCCGCTGGCGGCTGATCTCGCCGAATGGGTAGTGCACGGAGCGGCCGGTTGGGATGCGGAAACGATCCTCCCCTATTTCGACCGGTTGGCGACCCCGATCACCGTCATTCCTGCATCGGATCGGAACCCCTACCTTCAAGATGTTATCGACTCGGCAATCACCGCTCTCGGCGTTCCGCACCAGCAGAGCTGGAATGATCACGATTTTGTCGAAGGCGCAGGATACTTCGAAATCGGCTACACACCAGAGTCCAATCTCCGATCGTCCACCTCGCGCAGCTACCTTCATGATCTCTTGGGCACGCGCCCTAATCTGACAGTGTTGCTCGGCCAGCGCGCCACCCGTATTGAGCTGACGGATGGGCGCGCCACCGCGGTGCAGGCGACGTCCGCGGGCGGACAGTCGGTAAGTTTCGCCTGCGGCCGCGAGATCATCCTCTCCGCGGGGGCGATCGATTCCCCCCGCCTTCTTCAGCTTTCCGGAATTGGACCGGCCGCCGTTCTTGTGGAAGCCGGAATTCCGGTCGCGGTCGACCTGCCCGGTGTCGGGGCTAACCTGCAGGATCATCCGGAGGGTCTGATCATTTGGGAGAGCCGTGCACCGCTCGGACCTCAGAGCGCGACCGGCTGGGATGCTGGATTTCTTGTGAAAGTCGATCCCGACAGTCCGGTCCCCGAGATCAGCACCCACATACCCCTGGAGACCTGGGGCGTCCACGCCGAGCGTTTCACTGGGCCGCTGCCGGTCAATAATGTGTCCTTGACCCCGAATATCTGCAAGCCGCACAGCCGGGGTACGGTCTGGGTCACCAGCGCAGACCCGACAACGCCACCGTCGATCGACTACGGGTATTTCACTGACCGCGCGGGTCACGACGAGCGGCTTCTGGTGACGGCAATCAGGAACGCCCGACGGGTCGCCGCCACAGCCCCGATGTCGGAACATCTTTTGCGCGAGGTCTTCCCGGGGGAAACAGTGATAACCGACGAGGACCTTTCGGCGATACTTCGTGCAACCCACCAGACGGTCTACCACGTGTGCGGTACCTGCATGATGGGATCCGACACCAATCCCGCGGCCGTTCTCGATCACCGTCTTCGCCTTCGCGGGGTTGAGGGACTGCGGGTGGTGGATGCGTCGGTGTTTCCAACTATCCCGTCGTTGAACCCGGTAGTCACCGTGATGATCGTGGCGGAACGGGCGGCAGACCTGATTCGAGAAGACCACCTTCGCGACACGGGCCGTTTTTAACTTCGGTCGCATTCGTTCCCCACTTTTCGGACTCGGTCTCCGGCCCCACTTTGCGGAGCCGCTGTCGCACTCAGCCGTACTGGATCCAAGTAGTTTTGAGCCCGACATAGTTGTCGATGGCATGAGCCGAGAGATCCCGTCCGAACCCGGATTGCCTGAACCCGCCGAACGGTGTCGTGAGGCCGAGGGCGTCAACCGTATTGACTGAGACGGTACCGGCGGTGAGGCGTGACGCTACCCGATACGCGCGGGCCAGACTCGAAGTCCAGACTGATCCCGCCAGGCCGTAGACCGTATTGTTAGCCAGCCAGATCGCCTCATCTTCGCTGTCAAAGGCGGTGACGACGGCGAGCGGGCCGAATATCTCCGTCCGGTGCAACTCGTGGTCGTTCGGCAGGTCGGCAATGATGGTCGGTTGCATGAACGCCGTCGACCCGTCGAACTTCAGGCGTCGGCCACCGTGAACGAGCCGCCCGTCGGCGCTTCCGAGTTCAACTGCCTTCTGCACACTGTCCGCGTGCTTCTCGTTCACTAGAGCTCCGTTTCCACTGCCGAGGTCCAACGGATCGCCGGGCTCGTAGGCCGCGGCAGCCACCGCAAACCGCTCGATGAACTCGCCATATATCGACCGTTCAACGAGGATCCGTGAATTCGAGGAGCACACCTCGCCTTGGTTGTAAAAGGCGCCGAACGCCGCCTTCACCGCTGCCAACTCAAGGTCGGCCGTGTCGGCGAAGATCAGATTAGAGCTCTTACCGCCCGCTTCGAGACTGAGTCGTTTCAGGTTGGAGGCTGCCGAGTAGCCGAGCAACAGCTTCGATACCGCGGTTGACCCGGTGAACGCGAGTGCATCCACATCGGGATGCAGCCCGAGAGCCTCGCCCACGAGAGCACCCGAACCCGGAACGACGTTGAGCACCCCGGCCGGAAGGCCTGCCTCGAGCGCGAGTTCCCCCAGGAGAAGGGCGGTGAGCGAGGACTCCATGGCGGGTTTGAGCACCACGCTGTTGCCAACGGCCAGCGCCGGCGCGAGCTTCCAGGTGGCGATTTCCAGCGGATAGTTCCACGGCACGATCGCGCCAACCACCCCCAGCGGCTCCTTCGTGACCAGTGCGACGGATCCCCGCGGGGTCGCGGGGATCTCGCCCACGAGCTTGTCGGTCAGTTCCGCAGACCATCTGAAAGTTGCGATCGACCCGGGCACATCGACGCTGGAGGACTGCGAAACCGGCTTTCCCATGTCGAGCGTTTCGAGCAGGGCAAATTCGGCTGCCCGGCCTTCCATGAGATGGGCCAGCCGCAGGAGTACGGCCTTCCGCTCTTCGGTATCCGCCCTGCTCCATTGGCCTGACGCGAAGGCGCGGCGGCCACTTGCCACCGCGTGGTCAACGTCGTCACTGTCGCACAACGCTACTTCGGCGAGCGCAGATCCCGTTGCCGGGTTGTCGCTGGTGAATTGCTTGCCGCTCGCACTGTCTCGACGTTCGCCGTCGATCACGGCCCGGCCGTCGATGGCCAACGTTACGGCCCGCTGCTGCCAGGTGGCTGCCGCTGGAACTAATGTCATCGATGATCTTCTCTCGGTCGAATCGCCCGGATTGGGACGTGGAAAATTGACTAACCGGCCAGCACTGCGCTCTCATCCAGCTCGTCCGGCGCGAGCTCGAGAGTTCCGTTGCGTCGCTCAGACGCCCGCGCGATGAAGAAGTAAGCCGGGGAGACGACGACCAGGCACACGATCCACGACAGGTCCGCGCCATTGAGCGCCGCGCCGATCGGGCCGGTGTACATCGTGGTGACAACGAACGGTAGCTGAATGAGGATGCCGAGGACATAGCAGCCGACCGCAGGCCAGTTGAAACGACCGTAGATTCCGCCGTCGCGTCGAAAGAAATCAGAGACCTTGTAGACGCCGTGCCGCAGAAGGTAGTAGTCGACGAGGTTGATCGCCGTCCACGGCACGAGCACGTACAGCAGCAGGCCGAGGAAGTTCGAGTAGTTAACCAGGAAGTTGTCGCGGGCAGTGAGCGCAATAATGAGGGCTACGACAAACATGATCGTGGCGGTGACGGCGCGGGCCGTCGCCTTTGGTTGCCAGTTGGGAGCGAACGTCTGGCCGACGGTCAGCGTCGACAGGGTTCCGCAGTACAGGTTCATCGCATTGGTTCCGGCGACGCCGAACGAGAAGATCGCGATGATGATGACTGCCGCCGGCCCGAGCAGGGTTGACAGCCCGCCAATGATGTCGTCGCCTTTCCCGCCCATGGCCAGCACAACTGTGCCGACGAGCGCGCCGAGAAGCATGGGGAAGAGCGAGCCGAGTACGCATCCGAAATATGATGCCCAGAACGCGGTGCGTGAGCCTGTTCCTTTGGGCATGTAGCGGGAGTAGTCCGAGACATAAGGGGCGTAGGCAATCTGCCACAGCGCCGCCACCGCAACGACTCCCATGAAGCCAGACCAGGTGAAGGTGCCCTCACTGCCGAACTTTGCCGGGATGCCATGGACGAAGATGATCCAGATGAACGATGCGACCAGCGCCAGGCCGGACACGTAGGTGAGGATGCGAGTGTAGGCGTGGATGAGGCGGTAGCCGAAAATGGTCGCAAGAACGCTCGCAATACCGACCAGGATGATTCCCCCGTCAACGCTCAACCACGGAGCGATCGCGGCAAGCGATTGGCCTCCAAGAACTAGATTTGCGGCGAAAAAGCCCAGGTACATGACGATGACCAGAACGATGACCAGGAGCGAGCCATAGGAACCGAATTGGCCGCGTGTCTGCACCATCTGGGGAACCCCTAGCTGCGGGCCCTGAGCGGAGTGCAGGGCCATGAACACCCCACCGACGACGTTCCCGACGACCAATGCAAGAGTAGCGACCCAGAAATTCAGTCCGAATACCGTTGTCGCTAGCGCACCGGTGACAACGGTCAAAATGATGATGTTTGAGCCGAACCAGATCGTGAAGAGGTCTCGTGCCTTCCCGTGCCGTTCACTGGGCGGGATGGGTTGAATGGTTTTGTCTTCGATCCGAGGAACATCCGTTGCGAGTGTCATGATCAGTCCTTATCTGTTTGGTGAAGGGCTACTTGAGGAGGAATCCGCCGTCGACGGGAAGGCAGACGCCGGTGATGAATCGCGCGTCGTCCGAGAGAAGGAATGCGATGCTCGCAGCGATCTCTGACGCTTCGGCGAGGCGACCAAGGGGTATCGGAACGGCGAGCTGCTTCTTGGCTTCGGTGAGCTCATCGCCAGACACTCCAAGAAGGCTGGCGATGAGCGGCGTGTCGGTATCGGATGGAAGCACGGCGTTGACGCGGACGCCGTCTGCGGCATGCTGGATTGCCATTTGTCGGGTGAGATTTATGATCGCTCCCTTCGAGGCCGCATAAGCACATTCATCCGGGGCCGCGACTAATCCGAACACTGACGCGACGTTTACGACTGCTCCGCCACCCGCCGCGATGATCGCCGGGATGCCGAACTTTCCCGTGAGATATATGCTCTTGACGTTGACCGCCATTGTCTTGTCCCAGTCAGACTCGGAGCAGGCCACGACGCCGCCCTCGCCGAGTGCGATACCCGCGCAATTGACGACATAGTTCAGCGATCCGAAGGCTTCGACGACGCTCGCTATTGCCCGCTCCACCTGTTCAGAGCTAGTGACGTCAGCGAGGACGGGAATCGCCTCTCCGCCCAGCGCGATGACCTCGTCTGCCACAGCCTGTGCCGCCGTTAATCTGACGTCAACGATGGCAACACGGCAGCCCTCGACCGCGAGTCGGTGAGCGGTAGCTCGTCCGATACCCGATCCTGCGCCGCTGACAAAAGCGATGCGAGTTGACAGACCGTTCACGATGAAGTCCTTTAAGAGACGACTCGGCTTCAACGTCGAAAACGAGAAATGAACTACGGCGAGGTAATGAGGGCGAACATTTAGTAGAGAGTATGGCTTGTCGAAGCCATCTAGCGAACATCCATAGTTGCTGATATCGATCGATTTTCTTGATGTTTCGAACGAAGATCGAGTGCTTAGCTTTCAGATACTGTTCAGCCGGTAACGAAAGTTTCGTTCACAGTGCTCGATCCAAGGTGATGGCCCTCCGAAATATCTCCGTCGATCCAGGCGAGGTCCGCTGCGAATCCGGGACGGATGGCGCCCGTGAAGCCATCCAATTCATTGACCCGCTCGGAGCCAAGCGTGTACGCGTCAAGCGCCGTGTGGAAATCGAGCGCCTCTGCTGGTTCGAGCGGGATAGTCAGCGCCTCGTCTCCCCTAGCGTGGACGTCCTCACGAGGTTCTGTTCGGTGCACGCCGGTGTAGATCGCCCACAGAGGGTTGGGGTCGCTGACCGGCAAATCGTTTCCTGCCGAAAGGTGCGCCCCCGCTCGTGCAAGGGAGGCAAACGGGAAGTGTTGAGATTCACGCTCCCGCCCCAGCAGAGGGAGTTTCCGTTCCACGATCTCTGTATCGCGTCTCGCCCACAACATCTGCAGATTGGCAATGACGTTGAGTTCGGCGAAGCGGTCGATTTCGGCTGGATTGACAATGTCGAGATGAGCTATCTAGTGCCGCCCAGAGCTGCTTCCGTTCGCCTTGCGAGCGGATTCAACTGCATCCAGGCATTCGCGCACCGCGCGGTCGCCGACCGCGTGAAAATGAATATTGAATCCCAGTGCGTCGAGGCGGATGGTCGCCGCCGTGAGCGCTGCGGGGTCGATCATCGATGGCCCCCGATCGATCGAGGACGGCAGGGAGCAGGGGGCAAGCATTGCAGCGGTCTGGTTCTCGATCATTCCGTCCTGCATGATCTTGGCCGTTTCCGCTGAGGTACCCGGAACGGAGTCGGCCAGTGTGCGGCAGTGCACGAGTTCATCGATCTGGTCGACACCACGATCGCGATCCCACCAGAGTGCTGCCGCGACGCGGGCGGTCAAAAATCCGTCTCGGATCAGCGCCTCGTACACGGGCAACGGATCCTGTCCGAGGTCGGTGTGACCGACCATCGCGTCCTGCCACGACGTGATTCCGACCGAGTGCAGGCGTTCCTGCGGCGCGAGCATCGCTCGGCGCAGGTAGGCCGGATCGTGTGCTGGCATGAGTTTTCCGAGCAGGCCCATTGCGGTATCCAACAACACCCCGGTTGGTACGCCGTCGTGATCGCGGAGAATTCGTCCGCCGAGGGGGTCGGGAGTCAGATTATCGATTCCGACTGCCGCCAGCGCAGCGCTGTTGACCCACATCCCGTAGGCGTCATGGCTGGTGAGGATTAGTGGTTTCTCCGGCAGGATGGCGTCGAGTTCCTGGCGCACGGGGAAACCACCCGGGTATAGATCTCCTTACCAACCAACACCTTGCAACACAGCGATGTCTTGGTGAGAAAGTGCGTATGCGCTGATGAGTGTGAGGTACTCCGGATGAGAGTGCACCGGGCTGAAGTCGATTCCCAGCAGTGCCGCGCCTCCAAGCATTGGCTGAGCGTGGGAGTCCTGCAATCCGGGTACCAGGGATTCGCCGCGAAGATCGACCACCCGGGTGGCTTGTGAAATGAGCTGCCCGGCATCGCACCCGCAATTGAGGATCCGGCCACCGGCTACCGCGACCGCATCACCATCCCACAGCCCGTTTCGCCGATAGACCGATCCGTTCTGAAAAACCAGATCGGCCATGGTGTGTTCCACTCGTTCAGTCATCTGCCACCATCCTGCTTTGGTCTAGTAGCTCATCGATTTCGCGCCGCCGCCACGTCGATCGCGGTCCATGCCAAGGCGGTCGCAGCGTCCGTGAGGGCCAATTCGGCTGCGGGGCGGACGCAGTGCTCGGCGAATTCTTTCTGATGGTTGGTCGCCGGCAAGGATCCGATACCAATGTACGGGTGGATCGAAGGGACGAGCTGCGAGACGTTTCCCATGTCGGTCGATGCTCGATTCATGCGGCTGGCCGATGCGCTCGTGTCGAATGACCGTCCGAGTGTT
>JACMOZ010000086.1 GCA_014377785.1 Aeromicrobium sp. | reverse complement strand
GGTCACTTCTTGGCGAAGAACGTGCCAAGTATGGCGTTGACGATCGAGATTACGACCGAGCCGAGGAGCGCCCACCAGAAGCCGTCGATGTGGAAGGCCACATCGAACTTGCCGGTCACCCATTCGGTGAGCAGGAGCAGCAGCGCGTTGATGACGAGCAGGGCCAAGCCGAGCGTGAGGATGATGAACGGCAACGACAGAAACTTGAGGACCGGAGCCACGAACATGTTGATCACCGTGAATACGGCGGCGACGACCGCGAGGGTGATCAATTTCTCCGAATTGGTGTCAGTGCGCAATCCGATGCTCATGTGGGTGCCGAGCAGGCCGGCGGCTGCGGCGAGGGCGGCGGCGCTGAGGACCCATGACGTCAAAAACTTTGGCATAGGGGAATTGTTGCATCCGCCGCCGGCCGAGGGTTCCTACTGAGGTGGCAGCGCTGTATGGATCTCGCGCCGTGCGGACTGGGCGAGAGCTATACCGCCGAGGACAAGGACGCCGCCGATGATCTGGATGGCATTGAGCGATTCGGTGAACCACGCCCAGCCGAGGATGACAGCAATGACCGGTTCGAGAGTTGCGACGACTGTGACGACGGTGGCCGGCAGGTGGTGCAGCGCGAGCAACTGCAGGAAGAACGGGGACACCGTGCCGAGAAGCACAACCCACGTCACCACGAGCACCAGGGGCAAGGAGTATTCACTGAGATTGCCCAACAGCGGAGCGTCGAAAGACAGGCTGCCGACCTGCCAGATCGGTGCGATCGCATTCATCACGACAGCGGCGAAGGCGAAGGCCCACAAGATGACGCGAAGCGGATCCTCAAAACCCACATGGTGTTCACCGAGGAGGAAATAGGAGGCAAAACTCACCGCCGCGAGCAACGCCATGATGATGCCGAGAGTGTCGAAGTCGAGCCCTTTCCACACCTGCCCGACGGTCGCGATGCCGACGAGAGACAGGGCGACGGCCGACCACATACGGTTGCGCACCTGTTCGCCGCGTACGAAACGAACCCAGAGGACGACGAGCACCGGCGCGAGGTATTCGATCAGCAATGCGATGCCGAGCGGGAGCCGGTTGATCGCGATGTTGTAGGTGAGTTGCAGGGACGCGACGCCGACCAGTCCGAGTGCCGCGACCAGCAACAAGTTCGATCCCGTCGGGGGGCGCAAAGCCGAGCGACGCCAGATGAGCGCGGCGAGCGTGAACACGACGGTGGCGCCGGTGATACGCAATGTCGTCAGCGATTCCGGACTCAGCCCGGCCCGCATGGCGACTCGCGATACGGCGCCGTTGATGCCGAACAGGATGGCGCCAAGAACGACGAGCGTGTAGCCGAGTCGGGGGCGGGTCTGGAGCACCCGCTGATTGTGGCAGCCGGTTCGTCGGAGCAGAGATATACCCTGCCGGTATGTCCGTTCCCCGCACCCGTGAAGCGCTCGACTCCATCCCGGTCTACAAGCCGGGCAAGCCGGCCGCCAGTGACGCCCACAAGCTGTCCAGCAACGAAAATCCCTATGCGCCTTTGCCCGGGGTGATCGAGCGCGCGATCGGCGAACTCGATCACATGAACCGCTATCCCGACGCCGGTTGTGTCGCCTTGTATGACGCACTCGCCGCCAGGTTCGGGCTCAAACCCGATCATTTTGCTGCAGGCACGGGTTCGGTTGCGGTTCTGTTTTCGCTGCTCAACGCCATGTGCTCCGACGGCGACGAGGTTGTCTATGCCTGGCGCTCCTTCGAGGCTTATCCGATTGCCGTGGAGTTGACCGGTGCGAACTCGGTCCGGGTTCCGTTGGCGGCCGACGCGACGCACGACCTCGATGCAATGGCCGACGCGATCAGCGACCGCACCAAGGTCGTGCTCGTCTGCACCCCTAACAACCCGACAGGTCCGATCGTCACCGCCTCCGCGCTGACCGCGTTTCTGGCCAAGGTGCCTTCGCATGTCCTCGTCGTCGTCGACGAAGCCTATGTCGAATTCGTCCGTGAACCCGCTGCCGCCAAGGGCCTCGATGTGCTCGCCGCCCATGAGAACGTCGTCATCCTCCGGACGTTTTCGAAGGCGTATGGGCTGGCCGGCCTCCGCGTCGGTTTTGCGATTGCGCGGCCCCATATCGCCGAGGCGATCCGCAAGGCGACGCCACCGTTCAGCGTCAGCGACCTGGCCCAGGCGGCCGCGGTGGCCTCGCTCGAATCGTTCGACGAACTCAGCAAAAGAGTCGATGCGATCGTCGCCGAGCGCGACGAAATGGTCCGCCTATTGCGCGGCCAGGGTTGGGAGATCCCCGACGCTCAGGGAAACTTCGTTTGGCTGCCACTTGGCGATGACGCCCTCTCCTTCGCAGAAATGTGCGACCCGGTTTCGGTGCGTCCGTTTGCCGGCGACGGCGTACGGGTCAGTGTCGGCGATCCCTCTGTCAACGAGGCATTCCTTGCCTCGGCAGAGGCCTGGCAAGCCCGTCCTCGCTGATCTCCCTTATCTCATCCTCAACGGGCTCTATGGGCCCCGTTGAGGATGAGGTCAGGATGAAGAGGGCGATTGGTGATTCAGGCGCCGACGCGTTACCGTAGACCTACTTGTGACGCCAGTCACAACCATGTGGTTTAGTCCATTCCGCACCACCTCCGCGGAGCGTCTAACCGCATCTTCGACATCGGAGCGGTTACCCCCGCAGCCGGCTGATTGAGGGAGTACGCATGAACACACCCGTCCCTGATACTTACGTTGCTGACGACCCAGGCGGAGCATTTCCCCTCGTTCAGCTGTTGACGCCCGAAGGGCAGCGCGTCGAGCATCCCGAGTTCTCCTACGACGGCGACTTGATGAGCATCCGCGATCTCTATCGCGATCTGTTCCTGATGCGCCGCATCGGCTTCGAAGCCCATGCGTTGCAGCGGCACGGCGAACTCGGCCTGTGGGCTCCGGCCCAGGGTCAGGAAGCCGCCCAAATCGGTTCGGGCCGCGCGCTTCGCCCGCAGGATTTCGCCTTCCCGACCTACCGTGAACACGGAGTCGCGTTGTGCCGCGGCATCGATCCGGCGCTCCTCCTCGGTTTGTTCCGCGGCGTCGAACTCGGCGGCTGGGATCCGGCCGAACACGGCTTCGCTCTCTACAGCATCGTGATCGGCGCACAAACTCTTCACGCCACCGGTTATGCCATGGGCCTCACCCTCGATGGTGCGGTCGGCCACAACGATCCCGAGCGCGACGCCGCCGTCATCGCCTACTTCGGCGACGGTGCCACCAGCCAAGGCAGTGTCAACGAGGCCTTCGACTGGGCCGCGGTGTTCAATGCACCGGTTGTCTTCTTCTGCCAGAACAACCAATACGCGATTTCGGCGACCACCGAACGCCAAACGCGCGGGCCCATCGCCCAGCGTGCCGGTGGCTTCGGTTTTCGCGGCATTCGGGTTGATGGCAATGACGTCCTCGCTTGCCACGCTGTCACGACCGTTGCCATGCAAAAGGCTCGCGACGGCGAGGGCCCGACCCTCATCGAGGCCTACACCTATCGCATGGGCGCGCATACGACGTCGGACGATCCGTCGCGCTACCGCGACAGCGCCGAGGTCGAGACCTGGAAACTCAAGGACCCGATCGAGCGAGTCAAGCGTTACCTCACGGTCGAGGGCACGTCCCAGGAGTTCTTCGACGAACTCGAGGCCGAAGCCGAAGAGCTCGGCAAACATCTTCGTGCCGTCTGCAAGGCTTTGCCCGAGCCCGACCTCGCCGCCCTGTTCGACCAGGTCTATGTCGACGGCAGCCCCGAACTCGTCGAACAAAAGGCCCAGTACATCGCCTACCGCGAATCGTTCGAGGGGACCCCCGCATGACCAAGCTTCCCCTTTCCAAGGCTCTCAACGCCGGGCTCCGTGCCGCCATGGAAGGCGACGACAAAGTCCTCATCATGGGTGAGGACGTCGGCCGCCTCGGTGGCGTCTTCCGAGTCACCGACGGTCTCCAGAAGGACTTCGGCGAGAGCCGCGTCATCGACGCACCGCTGTCCGAAGCCGGCATTCTTGGCACGGCAATCGGTATGACGTTCCGCGGCTACCGGCCCGTCCTGGAAATTCAGTTCGACGGTTTCGTCTATCCGGCATACGACCAGATCGTCAGCCAGGTCGCCAAGCTGCATTTCCGCAGCAAGGGCAAGGTCAAGATGCCGATCGTCATCCGCATCCCCTTCGGCGGCGGCATCGGCGCGGTCGAGCATCACTCCGAGAGCCCCGAGGCCCAATTCGCGCTGACCGCCGGGCTCAAGGTCGTGTCCTGCTCCAACGCCAACGACGCCTTCTGGATGATCCAGCAGGCCATCGCCAGCGACGACCCGATCGTGTTCATGGAACCCAAACGCCGTTATTGGGACCAAGGCGAAGTCGACCTCGATTCCGAGCCGGCCTTGCTTCACAGTTCGCGCGTATGCCGCGAAGGCACCGACGCGACGCTGATCGCCTACGGACCAATGGTCAAGACGTGTCTCGAGTCGGCCGATGCGGCCGCCGAGGATGGCATCAGCCTCGAGGTCATCGACCTCCGTACGTTGTCGCCGCTCGACCTCGACCCGGTGTTCGAGTCGGTCCGCAAGACCGGCCACGCGCTGGTCGTCCACGAAGCGGCGCGGACGCTTGGCCTCGGCGCCGAGATCTCCGCACGCATCACCGAAAAGTGCTTCTTCAACCTTGAGGCGCCGGTCATGCGTGTCACCGGTTATGACATTCCGTATCCGCCGAGCCGCATCGAGGAAGAGTTCCTGCCCGGCCTCGACCGCGTCCTCGATGCCGTCGACCGTTCCCTCGCCTTCTAGGAGTTTTTTATGGCTGAATTCAATCTCCCCGACGTCGGCGAAGGCCTGACCGAAGCCGAAATCGTGGTCTGGAAGGTCAAGGTCGGCGACGTCATCAAAATCAACGACATCATCGTCGACATCGAGACCGCCAAGTCCATCGTCGAACTCCCGAGTCCCTACGAAGGAGAGATAACGGAGCTTTTGGTAGCCGAGGGCGAAACCGTCCCCGTCGGGACTCCGATCATCCGCATCACCCCGGCCGACGAGTCACTCACTCGCACTGACGAGTCACTCAGTGCCGCCGTAAATGACTCCTCGGCACCAGTGAGTGACTCGTCGACGGATGCACCCGCCGGCGAGGAACGTCAGGCGGTCCTGGTGGGTTATGGACCCCGTTCAACTTCACTCAAACGCCGTGCCCGCAAGGGTGCTGTCTCCTCGGTCGACATCGAAAAGGTCGCGCAACGGCCGGCTCCTTCGGCTCTGCCGGTGGCTGTGCCCGAACGCGTGCCCGAGCCTGCGCGTGTGTCGCAACCACTGAGGGCTTTGGCGAAGCCGCCGGTCCGTAAACTTGCCAAGGACCTCGGCATCGACCTCAACGATGTGCCCACCGCGGGCGAAATCGTCACCCGCGCCGATGTCGAAGCCTTCGCCAACCTTGGTTTCGAGACGCCTCGTTCGTCGGCTCCTCAACCAGCGGTGGCAGGGGACACACGCATCCCGATCAAGGGTGTCCGCAAGATGATGGCGGAAGCGATGGTGACTTCGGCCTTCACCGCCCCACATGTCACCGAATGGGTCACGATCGACGTCACCAGGACGATGGAACTCGTTGCGACGCTCAAAGCCGATCCGAACTTCGCCGGCGTACGCATCTCGCCGCTGCTGGTCATCGCCAAGGCCGTATGCCTGGCGATGCGCCGGACCCCCGAACTCAACTCGTCCTGGGACGAACCCGCCCAGGAGATTGTGCTCAAGGGTGCGGTCAACCTCGGCATCGCCGCCGCGACCCCGCGTGGACTGGTTGTGCCCAACATCGTCGACGCCGAGTCGATGACAATGCTGCAGCTGGCCGAAGCCTTCGGCGAGCTGATCAAGACCGCCCGTGACGGACGCACCCAACCGGCCCAGATGACTGGCGGCTCCTTTACGATCACCAACATCGGTGTCTTTGGCATCGACGCGGGCACGCCAATCCTCAACCCGGGTGAAGCCGGAATCCTGGCCGTCGGGGCGATCAACAAGCGACCTTGGGTCGGCGCAGACGACGAAATCGTCGCGCGTTGGGTCACCACGCTCGCCTTGTCCTTCGACCATCGCCTCGTCGACGGCGAACGAGGGTCGAGGTTCCTCTCGGACGTCGCCGCCATTCTCACCGATCCGGCGGTTGCGCTCACGTTCTAGACCGCCCTTAAGATGACTTGGTGAGCCAAGCCGTCGCCGACCGATACAAAGGCGGCGTCGGCATTTGGCTCGTCGCCCTCTCGGTCTATCTCCTCGCGGTCTTCCACCGCTCGTCGATGGCCGTTGCCGGCCTCGCCGCAACTGACCGCTTCGACATCAGCGCTTCGCAACTGGCGTACTTCACGATGCTCCAATTGCTTGTCTATGCGGCGATGCAGATCCCCGTCGGGCTCATGCTTGACCGTTTCGGCTCTCGGCGCATCATGCTGGTCGGCGTCGCAATCCTGACGCTGGCCCAGTCTGCTTTCGCCTTCGCTGACTCCTACGCCTTGGCGCTACTCGCCCGGGTGTTCGTCGGCGCCGGCGACGCGATGATCTTCATTTGCGTGTTGAGGCTGGTCAACACCTGGTTCGCGGCGCGCCGCATACCGCTCATCACCCAACTGACCGGCGTCATCGGACAAATGGGGGCCATCATTGCCGCCGTGCCGATGACGATCGCGCTGCGTGACCTCGGTTGGACAAAGGCTTATCTGCTCGCCGCCAGCATCGGCGTCTTCGTGACCATCCTGCTGCTGATCGTCGTCCACGACAGCCCGGACGTACGGTCAATCACCGGGCCGCCACTATCGCTGACCGAGGTCCGCACAAGCCTGGCCGAATCGTGGGAGCATCCGGGCACGCGACTGGGACTATGGACTCACTTCTCGACGCAGTTCAGCGCGACCACGCTCGGCTTGTTGTGGGGCTATCCGTTTTTTGTCCGCGGCGAGCAAGTGTCGGTGTCGACCGCCGGCTTGCTTTTGACGATCCTGGTCGTTGCCGTCATGGCGGCCGGACCGATCCTCGCTTGGATCATCACGAATCATCCCTGGCACCGCTCGACCCTCGTCCTCGGCATCGTCTTGTCGATCGTGGCCGTATGGACCGTGGTGCTCGCCTGGCCCGGCAATGCGCCGTTGCCGCTGTTGGTCGTGCTCGTCATCGTGGTCGGCATCGGCGGCCCGGCCTCGATGATCGGTTTCGACTTCGGCCGCACCTTCAATCCCGAACGTCGCATGGGCAGCGCGATCGGAATCATCAATCAGGGTGGTTTTGTCGCGAGCCTGCTCCTCGTCATTGCAATTGGCTACATTCTCGACTGGCGCACGCCAGGATCGGGTGCGAACTACTCGCCGTCGGCATTCCGCTGGGCGATGTCGGCGCAGTATGTGCTGTGGGGCCTCGGATTCATCCAGATTTGGCGTTATCGGTTGAAGACACGGGCCCGGATACTCGAAGAAGACCCCGACGCCAAAGCCAAAATGACCAAACTGGGTTAAGAGCCCAGCCGCGGGGGCTGTTTCACGAACATCGCGGCGACTTTGCCGTTGTCTTGTGGCAATCGGCCGATTTCTTCATATCCCCGGGCCGCGTGGAACGCCAGAGACACCTCATTGGGAGGCTCGGCATAGATCTCGAGCGTCACGGGGAGCGTTGCCTCGATTTGGGCATACAAGAGCGAGGCGATTCCGGTGCGACGATGACCCGGCGAGACGACGATCCGGTCGAGATAACAATGACTTTCGAAACGCTCCTCGAACCAGCGATAGTTCGGTGAGTCGTAGGCGGTGCCGGGTGCAATGGTGATCCCGAAGCCGCCGACGTCGCCGCCGACATCTGCGACCAACGCCTGGTCGGCCAGGCCGACGATCCATTGCAACCGGTCGGCATCCAGCGTGCCGACGCCTTCGAGCGCCCCCTGATTAAGCGCGAGGACGGCATTGAGGTCGGACGATGTCACGTTTCTGATCTGCATATAAGTTAGCCGCAATTTCTGATGATTTCGTGGATGCTCATGATTTCGCCAGCAGCAATTTCGCGGTCAGAATCGGCAATCCGTTCACGGGCCGCGGAGTCTGTCAGGAGTTCACGAGTTGCCGAGAACGACGTCAGTTTTTCAGACTCGGTCATGTCAGACGGTGAACTCGGTTCCAACCGCGGACTCCGAAGCGGTCCACAGGATGTCGGCGAGTTGGGCGTCGCGGGCGGTCCCCGACGCGCCGACGAGTCGGGGCGCACCGCGCATCTGCCGCAATCGGGAAGGGCCGACGTATTCGCCGCCGCTCAGTTCGCTGTCGGTTGCCGCCATCAGCAGCGGCCAGGCACCCATAGAGGCTGGCGCCCGGACGATGCGGACAATTTGGTGCATGCCCTTCGCCGGGAGCGAATTGCCGCCGAGGGTCGGGCCAGCCGCGGTGAGGTTGGTGAAGGCCAGGCCCGGATGCGCGGCGACGCTCACCACACCGAGGCCGGCGGCCTTGGCGCGGCGGTCGAGTTCGAAAGCAAACAACAAGTTGGCGAGTTTGGATTCTCCGTAGGACTGCCAACGGCGATAGCGGCGCGGCGATCCCGGTGTTGTCAATGAACGCAGGTCGATGCCCTTGACCATGGTGTGGGCGAGCGAGGCAACACTGACGACCGTGGTGTTGCTGGTCTTGAGAAGTGGCCAAAGCGTCGCGGTCCAGGCGAAGTGTCCCAAGTGGTTGGTGCCCATTTGCAGTTCGAAGCCGTCGACGGTGAGTCGCTTCGGCGTCGCCATAACTCCCGCGTTGTTGATCAGGATGTCGAGGTGTTCGACGGTGTCGACGAGTCCGGCTGCCGCCTTTTTGGTCTGCGCGAGATCGGCCAGGTCCAACTCGACAACCTCGACCTTCGTGCCCGGCGCGTCTTTCGCTATGCGCGCAACGGCCTGCGCGGCCTTGGCATCGTCACGGGCGGTGACGAGAAGTGACGCGCCATGACGCCCAAGTTCGATCGCCGCGTTCAGCCCGAGTCCGCCCGTCACGCCGGTGATGGCCGCAGTCTTGCCACTTAGATCAGGGATAGCGCTCGTCGACCAACTCATGCAGTCAGCCTACCGATGAACACGCTCTCGCGAACCTCAAAAGGTGACGGCCATGGACGACAAGACAGTCGTGGCCAATTCGCGGTCGCCGGCGATCTGCACGTCAAGTTGAGCGGCCGTACGCCGTCCCGCACCGAGCACGGCGAACGACTCGCTCGACATGCTGAGCAAGGACTGCGGTTCACCGTCGATAGATTCGACTGCTTTAGCGCGACCGTCCTCGTCGACGGCTACGACCAGGTCGAAGGGGATCTCGCCGGTGACATGCCAGCCCACTGTCGACCCAGCTGGCGGGCGGACTCTTTTGCCGATGACGAAGGGCATCGCCATCTTGAACGTGGTTGTCGTGACGTGGGCTCCGAGCGAATCCAGTCCACCGGGTTTCCCGACGGCGCGACGGATGTCTTGTTCGTGCACCCACATGTCGATCGCCCGATTGCGTAGCAAGGTGTCCCATGACCAGTTGATTCCGCCGGGGGCCGCCGGTGCCAGCGACTGTGGATCCTCCGGTAGCGTCTGCAACGAGAGCTCGCGCGCCGAGACGGCGTCGGCGAACTCCGCACACAGCTCTGCCGTCGTACGACCGCTCCGCGCCTGGACACCCGCCTCGGTGTAAACACTGCTCATCACGGCCAGCGGCGGATCGTCAGTGCCGGCTTCGCCTGTCGCGAGTGCGTTCTCGAGGTGGGCCAGATGGGCGGCAACGTCCTTGACCGTCCAGCCCGGGCAATCGGTCGACATCGACCAATCGGCCTCTTCAAGTGTGGGCAGGAGCGCGTTGATCGACGTGGCACTCTCGCGCCACGCCCGGACATAGACCTCAAGAGGATTCATACGAGGAGAACTTCCTTTTCTGGCGCCGGCCCACATAAGTCCACGCGGCGAGGATGGCGGCGGCGGTTGTGGCAAGTATGCCGATGCCACGGCCGTTGCGGCCCGCCGAGGTGAAACTCGGCAGTTCGGCGTAGCCGCACGACACATCGTGCCACCCCGAGATGTGGGCATTTCCCGAGGGTTGTCGGTCGTTTGACCCGCCGGAACCGCCCATATCGTGCCGATTAACCCCCCCTTAAGGTGGACGGGTGAATGCCACCCGACTTATTACTCTCGAAGATGCCCCTGTGCTGGCGGAGTTGCTCCGCGTCAACCGCGATTTCCTCGCCCCATGGGAGCCCATCCGGGGTGAGGACTACTCCACGGTTGACGGCCAACGCACTGATATCGCAGCGGCGCTCGAGCGGCACGAGCAAGGAACGGCGCTTCCTCACGTCATCGTTGAAGACTCCGGCCGCGTTGTCGGCCGCATCACCCTCAACGGCATCGTGCGCGGCCCGTTCCAGTCATGCAGTGTCGGCTACTGGTTGGGCGCCGCCGACAACGGTCGCGGCGTCGCCACCGCTGCCGTGCGCGACATCATGCGGGTGGCCTTCGAGGAGATGGGGCTGCATCGGGTCGAGGCAGGAACCCTTTTGCGCAACGTCAGATCGCAGCGGGTGCTCGAGCGAAACGGCTTCGTCCGCTTTGGCGTGGCACCGACATACCTCAAGATCGCCGGCGAATGGCAGGACCACGCCCTGTATCAGGTGTTGAGTCCCGCCTGACCGAGCCCAAATGACCGATGATGAGGCTTTTGGGTAGTTGAGGCAACCGCAAACCCTCATCATCGGTCCGTAACTGAGTCAGAAGGCTTCTTCGGGCAGATCCATGATCGAACCGTCGATGTTTTCAGCGATCGCGCGCTCGCCGGCCAGTTTCGGCAAGACGTTGCGGGCGAAGAATTGTGCAGCGGCGACCTTGCCTTCATAGAAGTTCTTGTCGGCGGCAGAAACTTTGGCGCCCAACTTCTCGAGGGCAACTTCGGCGCCGCGCAGCAACAGCCAGGCGACGACCAGGTCACCGAGGACATAGACGAGACGGGTCGTGTTGAGGCCCACCTTGTAGAGGTTCTTGACGTCGCCTTTTTCGTCGGCCGGGTTTGAAGCCATCAGGTCGGTGAATGTCGCGCCGATGATCGCCTGCGCGTCTTCGAGACCCTTGGCGAGAATCTCACGCTCGACCTTGAGCCGGCCGTTACCGGCTTCGCTCTGTGCAAAGCTCTGAACCTCTTGAGCGAGATAACCGAGGGCCTGGCCCTTGTTCTTCACGATCTTGCGGAAAAAAAGGTCCATGCCCTGGATGGCGGTCGTTCCTTCGTAAAGCGTGTCGATCTTGGCGTCACGCACGTACTGCTCAAGCGGATAGTCCTGCAGGAAGCCCGAACCGCCGAAGGTCTGCAGCGATTCGGTGCCCAGAATGACCCAGGAGCGTTCCGAGCCATAACCCTTGACGATCGGGAGCAATAAATCGTTGACGGCCTCGGCGAGCGAGTCGTCTTCACCGGCGGCTTCAGCAATCTGGATCTGGTCTTGCCACGTTGCCGTGTAGATCATGAGCGAGCGCAGGCCCTCGGCGAACGACTTTTGCGTGAGCAGCGAACGGCGTACGTCGGGGTGGTGGGTGATCGTAACGCGGGGAGCGGTCTTGTCCGAGGCCTGTGTGAGGTCGGGGCCTTGGACGCGGTCCTTGGCGTAGTCGAGCGCGTTGAGGTAGCCGGTCGACAGCGTCGCGATGGCCTTGGTGCCGACCATCATGCGGGCGTTCTCAATGACGCGGAACATCTGGTTGATGCCGTCGTGGACTTCGCCGAGGAGCCAGCCCTTGGCCGGTGCCCCGTCGCCGAAGGTCACTTCACAAGTAGTGGACACTTTGATGCCCATCTTCTTTTCGACGTTGGTGACGTAGGCGCCGTTGCGCTCACCGGTGAGCTCGCCGGTTTCGTGGTCGAAGTGGAACTTGGGTACGAGGAACAGGCTGAGTCCCTTGGTGCCAGGACCGCCCACGCCTTCGACTCCCACGGGGCGGGCGAGGACGAGGTGCATGATGTTCTCGGACATGTCGTGCTCGGCCGAGGTGATGAACCGTTTGACGCCTTCGATGTTCCAGGAACCGTCTTCGTTCATCGTGGCCTTAGTACGGCCGGCGCCGACGTCAGATCCCGCATCGGGCTCGGTCAGCACCATCGTGGCTCCCCATTGCTTGTCGACCATGAACTGGGCGATCTTCTTGTCGCGTTCGGTGCCGTTCTCGAACGCGATGCGGGCGAACGCAGGGCCGCAGGCATATATCCATACGGCCGGGTTGGCGCCGAGGACGAATTCTCCGCTGGACCAGATGAGGGATGCGGGGGCGGCCTGGCCGCCGAGTGCTTCGGGCAGTCCCAGGCGCCACCACTCGGCTTCCATCCAGGC
>JACMOZ010000085.1 GCA_014377785.1 Aeromicrobium sp. | reverse complement strand
GTGTGTGCTGCCGCCAGCCCAGCGGACGTACTGGTCCATTCCGCCAAAACCATTCCAATTGTTGACGAAGGGAATGATCAGCTTGATGTTGCGCGCACTCGCAGCCGCGATCACGTAGTCCAGCTTCTGAAGACCGTTTGCACCGTCATTGATCATCGGCTGTCCCGCCGCCGCATCCCATGCCTGGTACCAGACCCCCTCGAAGCTCGACTGCACCGAACCGGAGCCGTCCGGATTCTGAAAGTCCTGGAACCCCCAGGTTCGCATCACATCGAACCGGGCCGCCTGAGCGTCGTCGAGCACACTGTCCGCCATCGCCCGTGACTTGTAGCCCAGGTAGTAATTGTTGGTTCCCGCGAACTCGAAGGGCTTACCGTCGAGTTCCAGTTTGCTTCCTCGGCGAGTCACGAAGCCGGTGGAAGCTTTCGATGAGGTTGCGGTGGCCATCCAACCCGGCTCACTCCCCGCGGTCGCGCCAGTGCTCGAGGCGGCCCCGGCCGCGCTCGGAGACCAGAGAGCTCCCAGCATTGCCACCACAGCGATCGTGCCTGCCACGATCCTGCGGCAAGCCCGGATTTTTATGAGTGTCATCGTTGACCTTTCTCGCTTGGGTTGACTGCCAAACAACACAGTACAAGGGCAGACCGGGGTCATGTCAACGTTGACATGAAATTTTTTTTAAAACTTCGCCGGTAATCGAAAAGCGCCGCTTGCCGTGCCCGCTTTCCCCGGGCCGCACTGGCTCCAGATCTGGTCGGCCAAACCACTCTCTGTCAGCGGGCCCTCACACGAGACGTCCCCCTCGATGCCGCGCGGCGATCTTCGCTTCTTGACTCCCGCGTTAACTCTCTTCTCAGGAGTCGCGCTGTACGGGTTTATCGGTCATGGGGTGACCATCCCACCATTGACGTTCAATGTTTCGCCGACGACGAAGCTGGACTCTGCTGAGGCGAGGAAAACGTAGGCAGGGGCGATTTCTGCCGGTTGCGCTGCCCTTCCCATCGGCGATTCGCTTGACCCGAACTCTGGCAGGGTTTCTGGATCCACACCGCTGGTCACCTGTAGCACCGTCCACGTAGGGCCAGGGGCGACCACATTCACGCGAATACCCTGTGACACAAGTTGCTGCGCGAGCCCCTTTGAAAAGTTGATGATCGCTCCTTTGGTGCTGGCGTAGTCGAGGCGGTCTGGAGCAGGCACGTACGCCTCGAGTGACGCGGTGTTGATGATCCTGGAACCCGGACCGAGGTGCGGGAGAGCGGCTTTAACGATCCAGAACATGGCGAACACATTGGTCTTGAAGGTGGCCTCGAATTGCTCATCGGACAGCTCAAGAAGGTTTTTCTGCCAGACCTGTTTGCCGGCCACGTTGACAACCGCGTCGAGACCCCCCATCTTCTCTACCGCCGCAGCGACCAGGAAACGACAGTGCTCGGCGTTAGTAATGTCCCCGGGAACCGCCACCGCGATGCGGCCCGCGGCCCGAATTAGTCCCATCACATGCTGGGCATCCTCCTCCTCTTCTGGAAGATAGGAGATGGTGATGTCGGCACCTTCCCGGGCAAAGGCGATCGCAACGGCTGCGCCGATCCCTGAATCGGCGCCGGTGATGAGCGCTTTGCGTCCCGTGAGGCGTCCGGTCCCCCGGTAGGAGTTCTCACCGAGGTCAGGGACGGGATTCATCCGCGTTTGCACGCCCGGCTCGTCCTGTTGTTGCACGGGCGGTCTGACACGGGGGTACCTCGTGGTCGGGTCGCCGAACTGATACTGGTCCTCGAGCTCGCTCATCGGACTACTTCCCCTGCTCTATGCCGAGCGCGTTGCCATCGGGATCAGCAATCCATGCGGACCACACGCTGCCCTGGTCTGCGATGCCGACGACGGTTTTCAACTCGTCCGTGTCGTAGTCTTCCGGTCGCACCCCTCGAGACCGCAACCATTCGAGTTCCGCCTCCAGATCTGATACCTGCCACGATGCCTTGGTCTGCTCGTCCGCGCTGCCGGTATCCGACACGGTCACGGTCAGCCGGGTGGTCCCTGAGCTGTAGGAGATCGCAGAATCATCCTCACTGACCACAGGCAGTTGCAGCTGGTCAGCGTAGAACGCCCGCGATTTCTTCAGATCGGTAGAAAGTAGAACTACACCGACGGGATGGACGTTGAGCATCAAGAATCCTTTCTCGGCACCTCCTGCGCAGTGGGATCTGATGCAGTGATTGGTGTCAGGGTAGCTAGGGCCGCATCGGCCTGATTGGAGCACATGGTTGTCTCGAATTCGATCGACGTCAACCGGGTAACCCAGCCAAAAGGCACCTCAGACGCTGATCGGGGTGCGGCTAGACCCTCTCAAAATCTCTGTCAACCCCCCAGTAATTTCACGCGATTGGGGCACACTCATTTCGAGATTGCTCAGGGCGTCTGCCTACCGGTTTGGCGCCGATCGATAGAGAGAAGACAAAATGGCTGAGATCACCGCACACCACGGACTGTTCAAAGACACCAACCTGCACATTGACGACACCGGCGGGAACGGGCGTGCTGTCGTGCTGATCCACGGCTGGCCCCTCTCGGGTGAATCGTGGTCGCAGCAGGTTCCGGCGTTCGCGGCCGCAGGATATCGGGTTGTCACCTACGATCGCCGTGGTTTTGGCCGCAGCGATAAGCCCCGCACGGGATACACCTACGACACTCTCACGGAGGACCTGCACACCCTACTCACTGAACTCGACCTGAACGATGTGACGCTGGTCGGGTTTTCGATGGGTGGCGGCGAGGTCGCCCGCTACTTCACGAAGTACGGGACAGAGCGCTTGCACAGCGTGGTCTTCGCCTCGGCGGTTCCGCCGTTCCTCCTGAAGGGGCCGACCAACCCCGCCGGGCCCCTCGACGCCGCCAAAGCCGAGACGATGACCGAAGGGCTCACGGCAAGCGAGGAAACGTTCTATGACGACTTCATCACCCAGTTTTACTCCGTCGACGGTGTTCTGAAGGTCACCGAGGAGCAGCGACAGCAGGCCCTCGCCCTCGCCCTCCAGTCCAGCAAGGTTGCAGCCCTCGCTTGCATGGCCGCATTTGCCGAAACGGACTTCCGTGATGACCTCAAGGCAGTGTCGGTTCCGACACTGGTCATCCATGGGGACGGGGACGGGATTGTGCCGTTCGAGGGATCGGGTGCGCGCACGCACAGAGCAATTCCGGGCAGTGAGCTCGTGGTAATCCACGGCGCCCCGCACGGCCTGATTACCAGCAACCCCGATGAGTGGAACGCCGCTGTACTCGACTTCCTCGCGAAGTAGCGTGGGCCACCGCCCGGCCGGCCAACAAGAGCTGGCTCGCGGCTCTTCCCCGACGTGCCACCCATAAACCGACCATGCACATCCATCGGATGATTGTTGCCTCCTCGACGACGACCGCGGGGAGGCAACCGGGCGATTATGCAGTCGCCGTTCGATGTGGGGATGCCGCGAGGCAAAAGGCAAGTCCCGCATTTACGGACGCACCCGGCGGTCTACGCCAGCCACTCCACTACAACGACGTGCGTTTCCGCACATCGATCCGTCGGGAGATGATGTCGTCGGCCACCTGACGCAAGGGAAGATTCCGGTCTCGGGCGTAGGTGCGCATGATTGCGAAGGCGTGATTCATGGTGGTGTCCATCGTGGTGGCGAGGACGCCTTTGGCCTGCTCGATCAGAATCCTCGAATCGAGCGCGCGTTGGAGTTGCTCAGCCACGACGTTGGCGCTGCGAATGTGGCGTTCCTGCAAAATCCCGATCGTGGCGACATCGGCCAGCGCTTGGGCGACAGCGATATCCTCCGAGACGAGCGCGCCGGTGTGATGGCTGAACAGGTTCATGGTGCCGATGATTTGCCCCCGAAGGCGCAACGGGGTGGCGTGAATGGATCGGAAGCCGAATTTCAGCGCCTCTGCTGAAAACGTGGGCCAGGACTCCCCATCGACTTCGATGTTGCCGACG
>JACMOZ010000084.1 GCA_014377785.1 Aeromicrobium sp. | reverse complement strand
GCGGGACGTCGATGCGCTGCACCGAGACGTCGAAGAGTGTGGCCCACTGCTCGGCCTGGGCCTCCGGGTCGCGCGAGCTGATCTCGCCGGCGAGGATGTCGTCGATGACCGGGTCGACCGAGATCTCGGCCTCGATGTCGTCCCAGAACCACTGCGTGGCGTCCGGGATCTCGTCGAGCTCGACGAGCAGGCCCAGTTCGCCGGGCTTGAGCTGCACGATGCGGTGGTCGGAGACGACCTGATCGGCGATCGTCCGGATACGCAAGGCAGAAGCACGCTCGAGGAACCGGCCAAGGCCATCCACCCAGATCGACAGGCCGTAGCCACCGCCGCCGACCTTGTCGACCCGCTTCGCGATCGAGGCGTCCAGCGTCAGCGCACCCACGAGCTCGAAGTGCGTGTCGGCGCCGACGCACGAGCCAACAGCTCACAGGATCACTACTGACTCGGCAAACGCCGACACGCGATCCAAAGACTTACTGCTGGTGAAACGCAGCGTCGATGACGAGCACGGCGGCGACGCTGAGCGACCGGAGAGGATCTGCCACCGCCCGCGGGAACTCGAGCACGTAGTTGTCGCCTTTCGTGAACATCTCTTTCGCGAGGCCCGCACGAGTCTTGCTGATGCGAGCGACGACCATGCCGTTCGCGTCCTGGACGTTGAAGTTCCGATGCCTGTGGCGCGCCCGCGACCGATCCACATCTTCTGAGAACACAGAGCCGATCAACTGCTTGTCTGGGGTCTCGAACTTGTAGTCCCGATCGAGTTCCTTCCAGCTCAGTGACGGCACGATTCGCCCGATCTTCACCCCATTCGCATCGGCGATCGCGACCTTGGAACTCATCACCGAGCCCTCACGCCTGAGCTCGATGATGTCGTTACCGTTCATGTCGACCACTTGCATCCGGCTCGACATCCGCTTTCCACGAACCGCGGCAAGCTGACGCCCATGCTGATCGTGGATCGCGAACTCGGCGCGCAGCTCGACCAACTTGCCCCTCTGGTTGATCACCAGGACGGGTTCGTCGAAGACTCCGGCGACAACGGGGCCAGGCGCCTCCGACAACCCGAGCCTCTGGACCTGCCGCTGAATCTTCTGAGCCCCACGGTTCGGGTTGAGCCCAGGAATCGTAGGCCCCTTGAGCAACGACGACGCCTGTGCCCGCAGCGCGGCGGACGCCTGCGCTCGGAGCACCGTCGACGCGTCTGAGATTGCGGTCGCGGCCCTGTTGGACGTCGCGGCCGGCGGCGCCTTGGTGAACGGGTCGATGCTCTGTCGCCCCTTGGAGGCGACGTGCTCGGTCCACTTGATGCCGTCCCAGTATCGGAACTCATGACGCCCTATCGGGTCGGGATGCCAGCCGCCGGCGACCGCGGCGGTCAGAACTACCGGTACCGGCGGGGGTGCGGCCAGCGAATCTGTGGCCTGCCTTCCCTCCGTCGACACGTGATCCGTCCACGCGGAGCCGTCCCAATAGCGCAGTTCGTACCGGCCGAACGGGTCAGGATGCCATTCAGCGGACGACTCAGACATGCGTCGACGCTATCAGCGGCCTCGCCCCATCACATCCTGCCGTCGAGACCCGTCCGGCCGTCCGACGCTCTTCCCCAGGGCGATGCGCTTGGCGCATCCGCCGGTCCAGCGCTGGACAGCTGACGCATACACCTCACAGAGCGCCGTTTGCGTCATGGCCGGGTCCGCCACCCCATACAGTCGTGCGATGAGACTGCTGAATGCTCGGCGACGACACCCTGCTCCAGGTGCGACCACGACGAAGTCGCGGTCCACGATGATCGCTTCGCCGCCGCGGCCGCATGTGGACTTCTGGTTGGCTGCCAACCCAGTTACGACAGCTCGCCCTCCACCTACGATGAGAGCGCTCAGAGCAGCCAGTCCGATGAGATTCAGGATGACGCTTCGTCAGGTTTCGACAGACCTGCCAAGCGGATGCCGAATCACGGAAAGGTCTTCTGGTTGGACTCGACAAGCAATACCGCGATCATGAAGAACAACATCCGTCATGGTGGGGCGGGCCGGTTGAAGGTGACGGTTCCACGCGGAAGCGCGACCTATTACGTCAAGCTCAAAGAACTCAGCCCGCGGCGGGGCGAGGTGCTGGGAGTCATCGTCGGCCCCGGTCGCACTCTTACCTTCGACGTTCCGCTTGATGGAGATGGCTCCACGGTTTACGAACTCAATTACGGTTCAGGTACTTCTTGGTACGGCAGAGCCGACAGTTTCGGTCCCTCCGGCGGCTACGCCACAGCGGACGACACGTTCAAGTTCGAGCAAGGGACCGGCTGGGAGGTTGAGCTGATTTCGCAGGTCGGTGGCAATCTTGGAACGTCCGGGCTCAACTATCAGGGTTTCTGAGAGGATTTGGACTGATGACGATCGGAGTCCCCGCTCCGACTGAGTCTCTAATGCTGATGTACCTCGATCGCGGTGGTATGACGCGGCTCGTCAGACGGCCCGCCAGTCCGGCCAGCTGATTCCTCGTGCGATGCCAGCAGAGTGCCCGATACAGCTACTCCTTGGGCAACCGCGCTGCAACTTCCTCGATCGCCTTTCTGACATGGTGCAGATTTCCTTCAGGCCGATCCTGGGACTCCCGGAAGTCAGCGAGGTCGAGTTCGTACTCCACTGGCTCGACCGGGCCGTACGGTCCGACCGCTGTTATCCGCACGTTGTGTAGCTGGGAGGCGTCGCTCTCAAGCAATGCGAAGCTGCGCCCGAGCGACCACGACAGTTCGCTGCCCGGCGCGAGGTACTGGATTCCGTTCGCAAGGCGCGCAAAGGCAAGTCGGGAGAGTTCCGATGACGGTCCCTCGACTGGCAGTGGTGGGTCGATCTTCACTATTACCTGCCGCGCGTGGGTCGGCCCGGAGTTGCCGACGAGTAGGTGTAGCAACGTCCCTTGATCCTTGTCAATGCGAACGTCCGCCCACACCGACGGCTGTCGCATCTGCTTGGCCCGCTCTTCGGCTGATGCAACGGACTTACGCGTAGCGACGGCAGTTCTCCGAGTTTCGCTGGCCATCCAGATCGTTGCGAGGACCAGCACGACTGTGAGGATGCTTGTCAACACATTCACCTGTGGCCTCCGGTAGTTCGTGGAGTTTCACTATGACGCAGAGCGAGGACGCAACCGCCGAGTTGAGGCACGAGCAGCACCGTGTTGCATTGCATCCAAGCGGCGAGAAGCGTCGATGCATCTGTGTGGGCGGAACGCGGTGGTATGACGTGCCCGGATCGCAGGCGCGCCGGCGCGCGAGTGAGCTGTTACAGCCTCGCTACGCCCAAACCCAGCCATCTTCGTTGACTTTGCGAAGAATCGCAGTCCACCGCACTGACCCTGACCGCGGCTACTTTGTTGGACCGACTGAGATCCTCAACGTCTTGCTGCTGGTCGTGGTCGTAGTCGGCGTTTTGTTCGGGTTGCGGGCGTTCTTTCGCCGCTGACCGCCTCGTGGCAGCGGAGGATTTTGGTCGTGCGCATGAACTCTGACTGGTACGGCTTGGGTCGCCGTCACGCCGGATGGATCGCGGTGGTGCGACGCAACAAACGGACAATTCGGACCGACAGCGTTCGCGTACCGGGCCGGAATTGGATTAGTCGGTCTTGAGCAGCAGGTCAGTCGGTTTGCAGCAGGTGACATGAATCCAGCCCTCCCGCCGCCCAGCGGCGAGTTCGCGGTGGTCACGTGGGCCGATGGTTAGATCGAGATCGCGGGCCCTGGCGATGAGGGCACATACGACGGCGTCGCATACGTCGTCACTATCGAATTGGCTGAGTAGGTCCGGATCGGCGGACAAGAACGCGAAGTTGGACTGCAACTCGGACCAGGTCTGCTTCGCCTTCCCGAAGCCCCACGCAGCCAGCGCCGCTGAGGGGTAGGTCTCACATACCGCACCATCAAGACCGGCTCGGTCGATTGGCACTCCGAGGGAGGCCAGCTGGGCCTCGACCAAAACCCACATGGCCGCAGTCGCGCCGAGAAGCTGGAACGACGCCGGCAGAGGACGGGTCTTGATTCGGGGGTCATCGGTGAGAAAGCGGTCAGTGAGTCGTTGCGCGACCTCCCGGGTGCGCCACTTTTCCCAAGCCTCTTGAGGTGGCAAGGATCGTGCAGGCAGCGGACCGTCATGCCGATCGGCCATCAGGGCGACGAACTGCTCCGGCCACCCGAAAGGAACGTCGATCGCCCATGAGCTCGCGCCGTGTTCGGCGATCAAGGTCGCTATTTCCGTCGCGGGCAACGGGTGACGTATCTCGACAACGCGCGCTTGGCCCGGCGTGGACCAATCGATCGCGACCGCAGCTGTCTTAGCCTTGCTTGTCGAAACGTCAAGCCCCCAGGTGAGCGGACGCGCGGTCACGTGACATCCAAACCGAAGGCTCTCAGCGCAGCAATCTCGCGCTCAAATGCGAGCAGTGAGTCCATTTCATTCAAATCGTCCATGGATGGCCAATAGTCGGGATCAGGTGCCGAGCGCGGATGCCGCGCCCTCATGTCCCGAAGAGCCTCAATCATCCATGCGCGACCCTCAGGCGAGCCAACGCACAGCAACAACTCACGCGCGGGGGTGTACTTCTCCCGAAGTCGGATCGCCATGTCGGGATCAGTTCGAGCCAAGTCCTCCAGGTCCTCAAGGTTGCGCGCGTTGTCAGCGAGCTTGACCAGTCGTCCCAGCGGATCGAGGGCCGCCCGGCGAATGAGTTGCTCGTAACCCTCCCCCTCGCGCTTCGAAACGGACCGAACTGCCCGGATGACCTGAGACGGCACACCGGCCAGGTGCAGATCCTGCTCTGACGTTGCCGTGTCTTCGAGAATGTCGTGCAGGTACCCAGCCATCTCGGCGTGGTAACCAAATTTAGCCAGACTGGCTGCAATTGGTTCCAGGTGCGCTGAGAAATAGTCGCGTCCCTGCTTGTCGACCTGCCCGCTGTGGGCTTCCCGAGCGAGGTCTCGGATTTGATCCATTGTTGGCACTGACTTGCTCCGTTCTGACAAAAACAGGTCTAGCAGCCCGCACCCACATTTGCGGTTCGACGACCGTCCATATCTCGACGAGGTTGTCGCGGATGCCTAGGGCCTGCGTTGAGCGTGCTGGAGAGGAAGCGGTGCTATGACGCGGGTCCACTGCCAGGCGGGGCAAAGATGGGCAGGCTTGGCTGTCAGGTTGCTCGCGACGCCGCCCATCGCGGGACCTCTATGTTGTAGTCGAATCCGGAGTGGTAGAAAAGGTCGCCTTCGATAGGCCCATCGAGTCCTGACGGCGCGATGCTGATCGTTCAATCGAAGAACAGCCTGACATCCTCAGCCAGTCTCACTACTACCGCTGATTGGTCCGGGGTGAGCGAGAAGGCCTGCACCCAGTTCGCCAGGCAGTGCGTCTCGACATAGTCCTCGAACCCATCGAGCTGTCCGTTGCGGTCGATCCCGCTCGAGGGGTCGGCGAGCCCCTCGTCCGCCGCGGTGATCAGCGCGTTAAGGATGTCGATCCACGGGCCGTCAATTCCGTTCACAACTGGCTGGTGCAGTTCCCTCTGGCGAATGCCACTCTCCGTGAACACGCCCTGGCTGATCGCCCAACTGAGGACATCCCGCGCCGTCACGACACCTTTGTACGAACTCACTGCCCAAGCCTCGCACGCGCTAGCTGGTTGGGTACCTATGTAAGGAGATCGCGGTGAATTGACATAGGTCTGACTGGCCCGGCGCGGTGCTGGGTGAACACAGGCGGGCTCAAGGGCGCAGGACAGGCCTCAGGCAGAACTCGGAGCCCAGAAGTGCCGTACAACGAAGGCCACCATCTGCCATCCGGCGAGGCAAGGCGTTGCGATCAGCAGCCCGAACCCCAGACTCGGCAAGAAATCCGACCCCGAATCATCGCCACCGATGCCAGCGGCTAACCAAGTCCACAGTAAGACTGCGACTATCCAAGGCAAGCCCCAAGCCAGTGCTCTACGCCTCGGACTAATCGGCTCTCGCGCGTAGACGGCAGCGAAGAACAAGCTCCAGATGACTACGTACCCTGCGCCCATCACGAGCAACCATCTGCCGCCCGGGACCCCTAGAAGGATGAGCCATGGTGCTCCAGACGTCAGGTTACTCACAAGTATGTGCCGATCGAGCCGAGCCTCCGCGTACTCCCCTTGTACGACCCGAGGAGCAGTAGAACTCATGTCACCAATGATGCCCGACTGATGATTCGTCGCATGGTAATCGTCGAAACTGGTTAGGTGTCTTGAGAGATTGTGGACTG
>JACMOZ010000083.1 GCA_014377785.1 Aeromicrobium sp. | reverse complement strand
TCTGTTGTGCTCGCTCCAGGTAGAGCAAAGCCTTTCGTAAACCCTCGATCGAATCGCCGAGAAGTCCAAGCCCCTTGTTGCATCGACCACACAGAAACCCTCTAAAGGCACCCGTCACATGGTCGTGGTCAATATCGTATGCGCGATCCGGCAGGTCTCCACAAACCCCGCATCCGCCGCCCTGCTCGGCAACGACGCGGATCTCATCTTCCCACGTTAAACCGTATGTAGCAAGGGCAGCCTCGCGCGCTCGATCCGTCCGGCGATCACGGACCCGCCCCAGGGCGGCGTAATCCTGCTGCCAAACCTGGCGACGATCGGCGTTTTCCCGCATCCACGCCTCATGCCTAATGCGCTGCTTGTCGGCGTATTCCGGGTTCGACAGTTTTAGATATCGGTCGTAGCAAGATCGGCATAACTCTCGAGAGTGTTCAACGCGATCTGAGTGACATGCGGCCCTACGAGCTTTTGGGTACTCTGCTACATAGCAAGGAAAGCAGAGCCCCTTTGCCGCATGACGGCGATCCGGGTGGCACGGTGCAGGCTTGTGATTTTCACGCATGATGACACTATACCAGTTTACAAAACTGGAAGGCAGTCACAGGTCCTCCAGTGTGTTGCCGGGCTCGACCGTGACGGTGATGGCCAGTGGGCGTCCGAGGTCGTCCCACGTACCGCGGTCAATGCTGTGGACTCGCAGTCGTCCGGTGGGGTCCTCGGTCTCGACGTCTTCGTTGGAGAAGGTCACCGCACCTTCATGGAGCGAGTCGAGATTCAGCACGCTCGCGGTCTTGCTGAGGCCGGTCATCGCTTGTCCTTGATTGCGAAGACGACGCCGGCGACGGCGACGATGGCGATGAGGATGGCGGTGGGGATCCACAGTGGTGCCGTGACCCACCACCACGACCACTCGATGACCCCGGTCAGCTTGAGTGTGAGGAACAGGAGGAAGAGCAGGCCAGGAAGGCCAATGCCGCCGGCGGGTGTCGTGTTGTTCTGGGTCACGATGTGACCCCTTCCAGGATGCGATCCGCAAATTCACGGATCGACTTGACTCGAGTGACGCCGGCCGGCGTGCGCTCGTGGTTCCACGGCTTGTCCATGAGGAAGGTTCGAACGCCTGCGCGCTCGAGGTCCTCCACGTTGCCGAGGTTGTCGTCGATGGCGTGCGTCGCGCTGATGCGCTTGGCCACGTCCCCCTTCTGTTTGGAGAACGTCAGGGTCTCGTACTTGCCGTCGAAGTGTGTGTCGAGCCAGGACGCGGTGATCTCTCTGATGAGGTCGGCGTTGTCCATGAAGCCGCGGGCGGTGACGAAGTGGTGCTCGACGCCGGCGTCGGTGAGGTCATCGAATGCCTCGAGGTCGGCGGCCCGTGGCTCGGACTGGTGCAGGAACCCGGTGCGGGTGGCGAGGTCGAGCGCGGAGAACCAGTCCTGCGGCGAGCACCCGTAGGTCTCATAGGGCTCCCACGTGTTGGGGCAGGGTGTGCCGACTTCGCAGAGTCCGGCAATGATGCTGGCCTCGTGTGCCAGGTCACACCATGGGTGCCAGACGTCGTCGATGTCATGGATGACGACGAGGCGGCTCATGACGAACCGGCCTCGAGACCGGTGTCATACTTCAGCCGGGCGAGGTCGGTGTGGGCAACGGCCAGAGCCGCTGCGGCTACCTGAAACTCAACCCTTTCACCGTCTGCGATCTCGAGATACCTCTCGGCCAGTTCAATGTTTCGCTTTGCAGATTTCACTTTGCCTCCAATTGGGTCGGTGTCAGGGCGTACAGCCACGCGGCGGTCTTGGCGATGGCGGTAACCTGATCATAGAGCGCGGCTTCCCAGTCGTCAAGGGAGGCCTGCACAGTGTCTTGGTCGGTTGGGTCGTAGCTGATGACCTGCAGGGCGCTCCGCAGCGCGCCGCGGAGTCGTGCGTTCAGGCCTGACTGCCAGCCACCGCCGTCGCCGAGGTCGCAGTGGACCCGGATGATGATCCGGGCGAACATCTTCGCAAGCCGGCCGACGTTGGCGGGGCTGGTGTCAACGCCCTGCTCGTGCAGGGTCTCCATCGCCAGTTCGGTCAGGCCGAAGACGGCGGTGGCGGCGTACGAGGATGGTGCGAGGCGTCCGTCGTCGGACGTTTCCCACGGCTTCATCTCAGGTCCAAATAGTTGCGTCATGATGTGATCTCCTTCTGCCGCGCCTTGGCGGCTTTGACGTGTTTGGACTTCCAGTCGCTGCCGGTGGCTTGCCAGAGGTCCCGCAGGCCAATCTCGGTCTGGGCCTCAGCGATGCCCCGTAGGATGTGGTCGACCTTGACCTCGGTGAACAGGTCCATGCGCAGGTCGTCGACGACCATTTTGATGGCCTGGGTCAGTGCCCACCCCTTGACGAGGTCGACTTCGATGATCTTGGTGCCTTCGGGTTTGACGTCGAAGATGAGGCCGATGTCGCGGTTGATCTCTTCGCCGCCGCTGAGGGCCTCAAGCGGTTGGCGCTCATCGGTGTCCGTGTTGTAGAGTTCGCCGTTGGCGTAGATGGCCAGCTGAATGGCGTAGCCGGGGTCGATGTCGCCGGTCTTGATGTCGGCGATACAGACTCCGTGCTTAGGATGCCGTACGAGAGAGTCGAATGTGCCGGCGGCCATGACGTGGTCGTTGGCGACGAACATTTCGATGCCAAGCAGCCGCAGCCCATTCTCGTCCACGGCAGCCCAGTAGCCTTCGACGGACGTACGGAGGTGCTCGGGGACTTCGAAGAGCCGGTCGCGGTCTTCGCAGAATGAGTGGATGGCGGTGCCGCGATCGGCGAGGAAGTGGATCCCGACGTGGTCGAGGGCCCGCTTGATGATGTCGTCGAGGTTCTTGCCGGACTGGCGGTTCTTGCCAGCGTCCTCAGCGAGCTTCGACGATGTGTAAAGCTCGCCGGCCGCGAGGTCCTGCAGGTCTGGGCGTAGCGCCATCCCGCGGGCCAGGTAGCGTTTCTCCCAGGTGTGGATGTGGCGCTTGTCCTTGACGCGGTCAGCGAACGAGGAGGCCCGGGTGTAGGCCGCTCGCGCGCCACCGGGCATCCCTGTGGGGACCAGCATCGGCCGGTCGTAGCGGTCGCGCTCAGGCCCGGCCATGGCATTGGCGAAGAAGTCGTTGTTCATCAGACTGTCTCGCAATGCCAGATGTACGGCCAGGCTTGGCGGGAGAGGCCCATGACGTGGCCCCATGCGTCGACCAGATCGGGGTCCCGGTCCCATCCTTGGATCTTGATGACCCGGTCACCGTTTTCGATGCGGACCCAGCGGGCGTCCTCCACTGTTGTGATCACCTTGACGCATGGTGCGCCCCGAAGCCCGAGAAAGAACAGGGCATCGTCGGCTCGCCGAAGACTGCCGGCCAAGACATAGGTGGGCGGCCGATGACTTTGCTTGACTGCGCGTAGCGACCACTCCGTCAACTTCAGCCTCGCGCCTGCCTTGACGGCCTGATCGCAGTAGCGTGTGTTCTCTCGTTCGGCTTGCTCCCACATCTCGCGGTATGTCGCGAGTTCTTTGCGGAGTGACTTCTTGCTCTGGTAGGTCATGGGAGCTCCTGTCCGGCTTGGCGCGCGGTGCGCAAAGCCTTGCGTAGTCCGTTGGATGAGATGCCGATGGTCCTGGCTATCTCGGCGTTGTTGGTCATGCCGGCCGCGTGGCATTCGATGTACTGCCTGACGGTCAGTCCTCGCCTGCCTTTGCGGGCCGCGATCTGCTCGTCGGTCAGCGTGGAGCGGACGTCGAACTTCTTCGGGCCGATGCAGTCGTGGCAGCGACCTTCGCGGCGCTCGTGGACATAGCCCTCTTCGAGCAGCTCGGCACGTTCTGCCGGGCCGGCCCGGCGCCAGTGTGTCGGCGAGACCATCTCCTTGCTGCAGCCGTCGCAGTCGGGGTAGGAGAACGGAGCACCAGGCCCTGGGTCCGGCAGCTCTGGGCGACGGTGGCACCTGGCGCAGAGGCCACCGACGGCCAGGGCGCCCTTGCTGATTCGACGCTGATCCTTGTCCATCTCGTCCCAGATTG
>JACMOZ010000082.1 GCA_014377785.1 Aeromicrobium sp. | reverse complement strand
CTGTCCGTCGCGATAGGTAAACCTCGCCACCCGTGTCTCTCGAGACAACGACACCTCCTTTGACACACCGAGCCTGAACGCTCGAGAAACAGCAGGAGAACGCCTCGCTGACAGGTGAGGAACGTTGCTGCATGACAGTCAGTGCCGAAAAAATCACAACCGTTCACACCCCCCGTTTTGGGGGAGACGCGTACGCCTCTGGTGGCCGTCGGTAGCGACCGTTGCGGCTTTGTGGTGGTGCCTCGAGTATCAACGCACCCTGCTCGATGAGTACTCGCAACTGAGCGGGGAGTCCCATCCCACCCAGTACGCCGGCCGTCCGCAAGATTCCTGACCCAGCGTTCTATCAAACGCTCCATCAAGAGCTTGTCTTTCTGCAGTGAAAGCGCGTGTCACATCGCTGACGCCACGTTGAGTCAGTTTGCAATCGCCGCACGGACGGCCATTCTCAACGAGTTCGGCCCCATATGGCTGTGGCGATCGTCTGCCCCTGGTGGATTGTTGTCGACGTTCGGTGAAGAATGAATCCGGAGCGAGCGGCAACCCTTTCACTCGCGGTATTCCCACAAAAAATCTCCAGCGTCACCGTTGGGCTCCCGTTCTCGAGAACCCAATCGCTCAGCGCCTGAGCAGCAAGCGCCGCAGCTCCGCGGCCGCGGCCACTCTGGACCAGCGCATAGTAGATTTCGGGTGATGCTTCAGGATCCACAAACACACCCGCGACCCCCAAAACGTCGTCGCCGTCGGCAATGAGGAATCGGACGGTGCTAGTTTTCGAGCCTGCAGCGGTGGTCTGGCTCAAGCGCTCTCTAGCTTTTTGTTCAGTCATGTGAGCGCGGTAATGAGTCCACCGCAGTACTTCTGGGTCTCGTGAGAGAGCCACTTCTACGGCCCAATCCCCTTCGACCATAGCTCTCAGTTCGAACTGACCGGCAACAAGCTGATTAGGTGGAGCAACGATCACGGACATGCGCTCTATTGTGCCTTGATGCCTGAATAAAGTGGCACCGCCTTGCTAGGAGTCGCTCTTTGTAGACCCGCGTATCGAAACCTATTTGCCTCCTATACCTTGGGTTGCGAGAGGTCCGGGTGACCGTTTGAACCGGGCCAGCTGGGTGAAATCACCAGATCCAAAATTCGGGCCTAAGCCACCTGATTCAGCTTGTTCGGCGGCACCATTGAGGCGTTCGAACAGACAACGTAGTGGTGCGTTTTGAGTCGCCGTGGCTCGAGCGGCATCAACGTTGTTCGTGAATGAGACTCGGCCGCACTCGGACGCGCGACCGACAGCGGACCGGGCCTTCGGCGAATGACGCACCATCGCCATAGGCTGGTCCCATGTTTGACAGCGCACTCATCGGTACCGTCGCCGCGCCGGATCTGCATGTCATGAGTTTCAACATCCGTCGACGCCTGCCGCACCTCAACGTGCGCAGCCCCGATCGGTGGGTGCGCCGCCGCCCGCTGCTGAAACGACTGCTCGCGTCGGAACAGCCCGCGCTGATCGGTGTGCAGGAAGCACTGTTCGACCAGGCGAACTTCGTGCGTCACGCGCTTGGCGATCGTTACCGCTCGATCGGTTATGGCCGAGAAACCAACAAGGGCGGGGAAGGGTGCCCGATCTTCTACGATTCCTATCGGCTGCGCGTGCTTGAGTGGAAGCAGACGGCCCTCTCCGACACACCGGCGTGGCCGGGCTCAACGTCGTGGGGCAATCACACTCCGCGGGTAGTCGTTGAGGCGTCCTTTCGCGACATCGCCACCGGCATCGATTTTCAGGCCGTGAACACTCACTTTGACCACCGCTCCCGCGCCTCGCGGCTGCGATCCGCCGACGCGCTTCGCCGAATCGTGGCCGCATCTCCGCTGCCCACCATCGTGACCGGCGATTTCAACACGGATGCGAATACCGCCCCCTTTGACCGGCTCACCGGTCAGGGCCTGCTGCTGGATACGTGGAAAACAGCGGAAGAACGCCTCAGCGAAGAGTGGGGAACGTTCCTGAACTACCGCCTGCCGCGGCGCAACCTCAAACGCATCGACTGGCTCCTCGTCACGCCCAGCGTCACAGTGTTGAAGGCTGCCATTAACGTGAAGCATTTTGAGGGCGGCTGGCCGTCGGACCACGCCGCGATCCAGGCCGTCGTGAATCTCGCCGGCACCGCCCCGAGGCTCGAGAAGTGACTTTGCGCTGACCTGTTTTGCGGGAGGCGCCGAACTTGGCGGGCTCTAGGCTGGCGGGAGGGGATGTGACCATCTCGGGGTTGAGGGGAAACCATGAGCAGTGCCGATCAACCCGTCATTCCGGGTGAGACGGATGCCGCGCGAGAGCCCAGCGCGCGAAGACGGGCTCTGCCCACTCCACGTTGACACGCCACGTAATCGGTTCAGTGCTCGACCGGCCCTGCAAGATCAGGCAGTTGTAGCCGACAAGATGCATGAGGTCGTTGGAGTCCCAGGTCCACTCCGCCGAACTCCCAAACCTTGACAATTCCCGCGAATATGATTTGCTCGCGTTACGTGATTTCTCCGCAAACAGTTGCCCCGTGAAAGGAAGTGGCTCGTGAGCCACCATGCCGTCATCAACCCCGCCACCGGCGAGACCATTAAGACGTACCCTCAGATTTCGACGGATGAACTCGAGCAGGTCATCGCTTCGGCGGATGAGGCCCACGTTGGCTGGTCACGGAGGTCCTCGACAGACGAGCGCGCCGCGCTGCTGCGCCGGGTCGGTGATTTGCATGAGGAGCGTCGCGACAAGCTGGCGGCAATTATCGTGCGCGAGATGGGAAAGCCCGTCGACGAGGCGCTCGGCGAGATCGACTACTCCGCCGACATCTACCGTTACTACGCTGACCACGCGCAGGAATTTCTGAAGGACGAACCCATCACCCTTCTTAGCGGCGAGGGTTCCGCCTTCATGCGCTCCAAATCGCTTGGTGTGCTGATTGGGATCATGCCGTGGAATTTTCCGTATTACCAGGTTGCGCGCTTTGCCGGACCGAATCTCATGACCGGCAATACCATCATCCTCAAGCATGCGTCGCAGTGTCCGGAGTCGGCCGCGGCGATTGAGCAAATCTTCCAGGACGCAGGCTTTCCGGCTGGCGCCTACATCAATGTGTATGCGGACAGCGAGCAGGTCGCCACGGTCATCGCCGACCCGCGAGTGCAGGGTGTTTCCCTCACCGGTTCGGAGGGCGCCGGCGCGGCTGTTGCCGAGGTGGCCGGTCGCCACCTCAAGAAGGTCGTGCTGGAACTGGGCGGGTCAGACCCGTTTATCCTGCTGAGTACCGACGACATGGCCGCCACAGTGGATGCCGCCATCGAAGGTCGCCTCCGCAATGGCGGGCAGGCCTGCGACGCCGCCAAGCGCTTCATCGTGATCGATGAACTTTATGATGAGTTCACGGAGAAGTTCACCGCCGCTTTCCTGGCGAATACACCCGGCGACCCGACGGTTCACGGGACAGACTACGGCCCCCTTTCTTCCCTCGGAGCGGCCGAGCATCTCGAGGAGCAGGTGGAGCGAGCGGTCGCGCAGGGAGCGACCCTGGCGAGCACTGGCAAACGATCTGGTTGCTTCTACCCGTCGGCCGTACTCACCGATGTCACGCGGGACAACGACACGTACCACGAGGAGTTCTTCGGCCCCATAGCATTCGTCTATCGCGCAGGCTCGGAGGATGATGCCGTCAACCTGGCGAATGACACTCCGTTCGGGCTGGGCTCCTACCTGTTCACGACCGATCCGGAGCAGGCGCTGCGGGTCGCCGACCGGATCGAGGCTGGCATGGTCTACGTCAATCTGGTCGGCGCCGGCAGCGCGGAGCTGCCGTTCGGCGGGGTGAAAAGAAGCGGCTTCGGGCGCGAACTCGGACGCTTCGGTGCCAGCGAATTCGTGAACAAGAAGCTCATCCGTATCGGCTGACCCAGCGCCGGTTTTCGTGGCCGACACAGCGATTGACGTTTGGCCGCTGGCTTCGCGGCGGCAGTGGTACCACGCCGCAGGCAGGCGTCGGCTAAACCGTCGCGGCACGCTCCCGCGCGCGCAGGTCCTTGCGCAGGATCTTGCCGGACGACGACTTGGGAATCACGTCGATGAACTCCACCGCGCGCACCTTCTTGTGCGGGGCGACCCGCTCGGTGACGTAGGCCATGACCTCCTCGGCCGTGACCGCCGACTCAGCCACGACGACGACGAAGGCTTTCGGGATCTCCTGGCCGTCGGCATCCGCTGCACCGATCACCGCCGCATCCGCGATGCGCGGGTGGGTGAGCAGCCACGCCTCCAGCTCGGCCGGGGCGATCTGGTAGCCCTTGTACTTGATCAGCTCCTTGCTGCGATCGACGATGGTCACCTCGCCGAGCGCGCTCACCGTGGCGATGTCGCCGGTGTGCAG
>JACMOZ010000081.1 GCA_014377785.1 Aeromicrobium sp. | reverse complement strand
TCAGAAGCATGAACGGGAGCGCCAAACAGGGTATCGGCAGAGATGAACGAGGACATGGGGGGTCGTTTCTGTTCCGCGGACACCGGAACGCTAAAGAATTCGAACTCGGACTGTAAAAGCCCCCCGGGTTTCGCGCAGCACAAACACGTCGAAACGAACGAAAAACATAACCACTCCCGGGCATCCCCTGCGCGGTGAGTGGTACATCCCCTGTGCTGCCGCCAGCGTAGCGCCGCAGAAGCCCCCACACCAAGCATTCTTGAATATTTCTCAAATAACTTTTTGTATCCCGCGTGGCGTGTTCTGATGAGAATTCGGTTGCCGATCGACGACAGAGACGTTTGCTGTGATGGCGATTCTGGATACATTTCGCCCGTCCCGGACGAAACCCACGGGACGACAAAGGGGGACACATCTTCGTCACTTATTCGTCACACGGGGTACGTGATACTTACTCTGCGGGGGATGAGAAATCAGGCGAATGGGTTCGCCCACGTCGGAGATGGACGGCAATTCGCATATGGTCGGGGGGCCAGAAACGCCGAGAAGGGTGTTGCCGTGCAGCTGCGTTGAGCCGCGGCAACACTCTTCATCTCCGCCAAATAACAAGCCGAAACTTTGAATGTTACGGGCTACAGAGGGTCCCTGTTGCATTCGAGGTCCCTTTGGTGAACTTTTCTCACCTCATTTTGTGTGGTACCCCCCGCAAACCCCCATTTGCGACTGCTCGCAATTTTGAGGTCTGATGTGGACTGATCCACACACTGAAAAGGCGGCACGGGTTACCCGGCCGCCTTTTCCCTTGCCCACAACTCCCGCCGAATGTCCCCGTGCTCCCCGAGGTGCGTAGGGCTGCGGATGCTAATTTTGTTGAATGTTTGCCACTAGTTCGGTGAGCGCCGCAGTGGGTTCCAAATTCAACACTTTGCGGAGCAGTACCCGGTAGCGGTTGTAAATGCGTAACGCGTCGGACTGGTTCCCTTCGGCTAGGTGTACCCGGATCAGGCTCGCGGTGGCGCTTTCTCGTAACGGTTCCGCGTTGACCGCAGCGCGCGCGGACCCGGCGGCAGCGGCATACCGTTTGCGTTTAAGTAACTCGGCGGATTGCACCTCCAATGCGTTCATTCGCATCATTAGCCAGTCTTCCGCCTCCGATACCACCCAATCGTCGTACCAATCGGGCAACAGATCGCTGGACAGCAACGCGACCGCGTGCGCGTCCAAATCACTGTCCTGAACCTGCGGGGAAGATTTCAGCAGCCGACCGGCTATTTCTTGCGCTTGGCGAAAATCAACGGCTACTGTCTCCACCAGACGCAATCCCGCCGACGCCGACAAAATGGCGTTCCGAGATTCTGTGTCCAGTCGCGAAAGCGCGGACCGCAGACTGATACCGGCTTTCTGTTCCGTGGATTCCGGCCACATTTTTCCGGCCACCGTGTCCCGGGCAACCGTCGTGCTGTGCAGGGCAACAAACGCTAACAACCGTTGCGATCCGGCAGCCAACGATCCCAACGATTTACCACCAATCTGAAAATCAAACCCCCGCAGCAAACAAATCGTCGTTTGCAGTGGCTGGTCGGCCGCGGCATCGTCCGCGGGATCCCCATCGGCGCCGTCCTCGTGCCCGGTGTGGTCGTCGGGGTCATGGATCGCGTCCGTTATCTGTTTGTCGTGCGCGAAGGGGATTGCCGGGCCCGGGTTCATAGCCCACCCATCCGTCCAGGTACACAACGCGGTGATTACTGGCTCCAAATTGTGGCCTCGCGGCGTGAGAACATATTCGAAGTGTTCCTCATCGTCGTCGGTGCGCCGCAACTCCATCAGCCCGGCCCCCACAAACCCCGTCAACCGAGCATCCAGAACATCACTGGGAACATCGAACTTTTCTTGAAAATGATCAAACCGAGTCGTGCCGCCAAACATCGATTCCCGATACAGCAACAAACTCCACCGGTCCCCCACCGCCTCCAACGCCCGCGCCGGAGAAAACACCTCCCCATGATCCGGATTCTCCGCATCCACCCCGGAGGTTTTAGCCGGCAGCTGACCGGCCGAATCTAACTTCTCCTCGTCGCTTCGCGGGGCCTCGGAAGCATCGGGAGCCTCATCGGGTTTCGTCCGCGGCGCAGCAGCAGAATTTTCCTCCGCAGCCACCCTCGGGCGTTCCGTGCTGGACTTTTCCCCCGGAGAGTCCTGATCAGATTCACTCATCTCACAATCCTCCTCAAATGAGCAATAATTCTATAAAACTGCGCCCCCGGCTACCTGACGATTTCGGCAATTTCGCGAACTGTCGCACGGTCAACCTGGCGGGTCGTCCGCTGGGGTCCCGGCGCGCCCTTCCGCCTTGGCTGCAGAAGCCAGCGACGCTGGCGCTGCCGCCCTGACGAGGATCAACTCTCGGCCGTACCGGCCACGGCTATCACATGATTCGCCCCTCGCCGCTTGGACTCACGCATCGCAGCTACTGCTTGAGCGATCATCTCGTCGGCAGTTGGGACGACGCCCGATATCGTCTCGGAGGACGCGACCCCGATGCTCGTCCTGACCTGAAAGCGAGTGGGAACGTTGTCGAGGGATCGACGGGTGAGTGCGAGCATCCGCTCCGCGACCCGTGTCGACACGTCAATTCCGATGCCGTCACACAGGATGACGAACTCTTCGCCACCGACATGACCGACGAAGTCGCCGTGCCGCACCGTAGACCGAAGTCGATCGGAGATCTGACCGAGCACAGCCTCACTGACCTGGTTTCCAAGACCAGCCCTGATCGTTTCGAGGCCGTCCATGTCGAGGAGTATGACGGATACCGGCACGTGTGCTCGGCCATCTGCAGCGACCATGACATCGAGGCGCCCACGCAATTCCTCGCGGGAAAGAAGAACGGTTTCAGGATCGCCGTTGGGCCCGTCACGCGATTCCTCCGGGTCCGATCGGCCGTCAGGTGAGGTCATTGCGTACCTCTCTGGCTCAGACTGAAGGTTGTCCCCGAAGACACCTTGACCCTTGTCTGTCTGTTAACGCAAGGAGCTTGACGAGAAGTTTCCCAAGCGGAAACGACACGTCTTGTGCTCCTTCGCCGTTGCCAGCTGGTTATCGCTCGACGATGAACGATGCTCAGCACGTGAGCGATCCAGGAGCGCCTCTGCCAGGGCTTGCGGCAGTCATCTCCTAGCAGCAGTTCACTTTCATCCGGCCGATTGCCGTGATGCGACTTCGCGACTGAACCTTCTCATCAATCAAGGCGGTCCTGAGCGGCCGGCGGAATCGCTCTGGACGAGTCGGGATCCTTTGACTGACCGTGCAAAACGAAAGTTCAGTCCCTATTGGCCCTCAAACAACTCGTTGTCACCGCGATCAATTCCGAGTAGATTTATTCATGTTTTGGAGGCCATGATGAGGCACGCGCCGCCGGTTCGTCACCGCGCACGATGAGCGTGACCGGCGAAACATTCGACGCGACTGCACCCCTACACGGTGACGGAATGCTTGGCTAGATCATAGATTCCATCAGTGATGGTCTCTACGTGCTTGACCGTGACTACCGGTTCACTTATGTGAACAAGCGGGCTGCATCCATGTTCGGAGCGAGTGCGAAGTCCATGCTCGGGCGCAACCTCTGGGAGGCGTTCCCGGATGTAGAAGTTTTGGTGAGGTCGTCGTACACGACGGCGATGGACGACCGGGTACCGGTTGCCTTCGAGACGTATTACCCGGCCCCCCTCGAAATGTGGTTGGAGGTGCGTGCACAGCCGAGCAGCGAAGGCATCGTTGTCTATTTTCAAAATATAACGGAGCGTCGTACTCGAACTGAGGAACGCGAGAGCCTGCTCAAGTCAGAGCAGGCTGCGCGCGCTGAGGCCCACGAGGCGCTGCGTGAGGTAGAGCTGGCACGGCGGAAACTTGCCCATCTTGCCACCCACGACTCGTTGACGGGTCTGGTCAACCGCGGTGAGTTCGAGCGAATCGCCGCCGCTCACCTTGCCAGGCGGGTGTCGCATCAGCCGTCCGTCACAATCCTTTTCCTCGACCTCGACCGGTTCAAACTGGTGAACGACTCGCTGGGTCACGCGGTCGGCGATGCTTTGCTCGTCGAATGCGCTGCACGAATTGTGCACACGGTGGGGTCCAAAGGAGTGTCCGCACGGTTGGGTGGCGACGAATTCGTGGTGCTCGTCGAAGATCTGTCGACCGAGTTGATCCAATCGTTGTGCGAGCGCCTGCTGCACGAGATACGCAAGCCAGCCTTGATCGGGGAATACACGATCAGCACATCGACCAGCATTGGGCTGGCCACAACCGCAGGCGCGGAGGAGCCCGCGACCCTGCTCAAAAATGCGGACATTGCTCTCTACCGTGCCAAAAAAGAAGGCCGGGACCGTTTCGCCTGGTTCGATGCCGATGCCCACCGCAGCTTGCTCGAACGAATCTCGCTGGAGACTGAGCTGCGGATTGCGCTGGATGCGGGAAGCATCGCAGTGCACTACCAACCGATCTTCCTACTCGCGGACGACAGCGTGTGCGGTGTCGAGGCGCTCGCCCGGTGGGAGCATCCCGGCCGAGGTTCTATCAGCCCCTCAACCTTCATCTCCCTCGCGGAAGACGCCGGCCTGATCAACAGGTTGGGGCGGCAGGTAGCGCAAATCGCCATAGCGCAAGCCATGCAGTGGCTCACTATTCCCAACTTTAAGGTCTGGATAAACATCTCCGGACGTCAGTTCACGACCTCTCGTATTGCCGACGACCTGCTCGGTGATTTAGCAGACGTGGGGCTTTCTCCGCATCGGTTGGGCGTGGAGGTCACAGAGACGGTACTCGCCGATGAGATCGTGGCCGTGCGTGCATTGCAAAAGCTCGCAGCGGCCGGTGTCGGCATCGCGATTGACGACTTCGGAACCGGATACAGCTCGATAGCGCGACTCTCCACGTTGCCTGTCTCCGTGCTGAAAATTGATCGATCCTTCGTCTCAGACATCGACAACCCCCGCGGTCGTGCAACGCTCGACGCCATCATTCAGCTGGCCGAGGCCTTCGACATGCGCACGGTCGCCGAGGGCGTCGAGACAGCGCGACAGTTGGAACTAATTCGGGAGGCGGGCGTGACCTGCGCATCCGGGTATCTGCTCGCTCCTCCCGCACCTGCGAATGCGCTGGTGCACCAGCTGCCGCGCCTCATAATCGAAGACCCGGAGCCGCGACTGTCGTCATAGCTGGTACATCACGTACTCATCACGCCACAACGGGCGTCGCTACCGCCACGATTCGGTGATGCCCCTGTGTCGTGGCGGAAGAGGTCCCACACCGTGTGGTCAGATGGCCACGAGTCGGCGATGATCGTCGGGATGCAATGGCCTATCGGTCCGGGCACCCTTTATCGTGATCGCTCAGAGCGACATCCGTTGCCACATGGTGTCGAGTGTCGTAACCGGTTTTCGGTGGTGATGCGATTCGGTCGTGTTTCGTTGGGGGCGTGCTGGTCGGGCCTCGGGTGGCCCGACCAGCACTATCTAGCCGCTAGGTGCCAGTCGTGGGAAAACCTCGAGAAGAAACAGTGACGGTTCGTGAAATGCGGTTTCCGAGCCTTCGGAGGCGACCGGCCCCCTGTTCACGCGGCGGCGGGCACATACCGGCGTAGCGGTGACCAGCTGGTCGTTTCGATCTCTGCCGTTTCCGTTTCTGTCTCTGTCTCTGTCTCTGTAGATTCGGGCGTTAAAAGGTGTGGGCGGGTCGGGATCACGGAGGTGTTTTCTTCGCGTTGTTGTCCAGGCGGCTGTGTGGTGTCGACATCGTAGTAACGGAACAGGGAGTCTTTTCGCGCGCCCGAGATGGGCGCGTCGCTGTCGATTCGCGGGGCATGTTTCACAAATTCGCGGCTGTACGGGACCTGCATTATTCCCTCGGCCACAATTGCTGGGGACACCGGAATGAACGTTTCAGCGTTGCCGTAGAGACCCGTTTTGACGGTTACCCAAATCGGTATCTCGGTGATGTCGTCGACATACACCCGGCCAACAATGCCGATCATTCGATTATCCGAAGCGTGAACTTTTGCACCCAGCAATGTTTCTGCAGAAATGGTCTCGCTCATCGGGGATTCATCGTTTCCGTCCCAGTGGGGCCTGGAACATCGAAAATTGAAGAGACAACAGTGCCCCTTCCCTTGACGAGGCTTGAGGTGGTTTTGTTCCAGCGGGTGGCCTCAAAAATAGGTCCGCCCCGCCGCTCGGGGGGCGGGGCGGGGCGGATCTGGAGACACCGACGGCCACTGTGGGGGGCAGTAGGCATTCTGGGGGGAGGAGCCTTGGCCGTCTGGCCGTGTATTAATACTCGCCCCCCACGGCAGTGGCGCCTGGGTCGAAAGTCCCACGGATGGTAACGAGGCGAAACGGGAGTCTTATGCGGTGTCCAGAATGTTGGCGCAGCGTCCGAGTACCTCCGGCGTCACGCCGGTTTCGACTTTCCTTCACTAATTAGGGGGAGTGAAGATTATAATGGCGATCAACATCGGTGGGTCAGTCAACCCGCGATGGGGTGAAGGGCGGTTCGCTATCGTTGACGAGCGTTTGACTTTCCCGGATGAGTCCAAGGGTCAGCTGGATAAGGCCATCAGTAACCTGATCGAGCAGGCAGCCGAAGTGCTGCGGTCCCAGGGTCGGCTGCGGGCGTTGATCCGCGCAAACCAGGCGGTGGTTGAACATCTGGATCTCCCCACGGTTCTTCGCACCATCGTGGAGTCCGCGGTGGAGCTTGTAGACGCCCGGTACGGCGCCCTGAGTGTCCTCGGCTCCGATGGAGGGCTTGAGCAGTTCATCACCGTAGGGATGACGCCGGCGGAGGCGGTCACGATCGGGGCGTTCCCTCATGGATTTAGATTGTTCGGTGCGTTGAGTGACGATTCTGCGCCGGTCTACTTGGAGCAGTTGTCGACGGATCCACGAACGGCGGGGCCCACCCCTGACCTTCCAAATATGGAGAATTTTCTGGGCGTCCCCGTTCGGGTGCGCAAGGAGCTGTACGGGAACCTTTACCTCAGCAGCCCGGGGTCGGGGTGTTTCAGCGCGGAAGATGAGCAGCTGGTCGAGGCTCTGGCGGCAACCGCCGGGTTTGCTATCGACAACGCCCGCCTGTACGCGGAGACGTCGCGCCGACAGGCGTGGTGGGAAGCGTCGGCTGAGATCACGGCAGCGTTGCTGTCCGATGGCGACGAGGACTCGATCGATGTGCTCGTCCGCCGAGTGTTGGCCATCGCCGACGCGGATCTTGCCTGCGTTATGCTCCCCACGTCCGACCCGGATGAGCTGATCGTCGATGCCGTTCACGGAGATGACGCCGCGACGCTGCGTGGCCGTGCCATCAGTTCGGTTGGGTCTCTCGCCGGATGTGTACTCGGAAGCTGTCAATC
>JACMOZ010000080.1 GCA_014377785.1 Aeromicrobium sp. | reverse complement strand
GTCCCTCGTTGTATCGGGCTCGCGTCGGGCCGATCCACGGACCACGCCCACGACGCTCACCGCCCCCACGCGCGCTGAGCGTTCCCGAACGCGCGGCGGTGCTCGACACGTTGCACTCGGAGCGCTTCATGGACTCAGCGCCCGCGCAGGTCGTTGCGACGCTCATGGACGAGGGCTCGTATCTGGCGTCAGAAAGCACGATGTATCGGATCCTCGCGTCCCAAGGCGAAGTGCGCGAGCGCCGACGTCAATTGACACATCCGAAGTATGCGCGACCTGAATTGCTCGCCATAGCGCCGAACGAGGTATGGAGTTGGGATATCACCAAGCTACTCGGGCCGGTGAAATGGAGCTACTACTACCTGTACTCGATCATGGACATCTACAGCCGCTACGAGGTCGGCTGGATGATCGCCGAACGCGAAACCGGGCTACTTGCCGAGCGACTGATCTCCGAGACGATTCTCAAGCAAGGGATCACGCGCGATCAACTGACCCTCCAAGCTGACCGCGGCGCGCCGATGACCTCCAAGCAGGTCGCGCATCTGCTCGCCGACCTGGGCGTCACCAAGAGCCACTCCCGGCCGTACACGTCGACTGACAACCCGTACTCCGAAGCACAATTCAAGACACTCAAATACCGCCCACAGTTCCCCGGCCGCTTCGACTCGATCGACCAGGCACGCGCGTTCTGCCAAGAGTTCTTCCGCTGGTACAACCTCGAACACCGCCACTCAGGCATCGGCATGATGACACCCCACGCGATGCACCACGGCCTCGCCGAAGGCATCCACAACGAGCGCGCCATCGTGCTCGACGCCGTCTACCAGCAGCATCCCGAGCGCTTCGTCAACAGGCCACCCATCCCGCCCACGCTGCCAACGGCAGCGTGGATCAACAAGCCCAAGGAGCAGCCCCCCCCAGACCACACAGCTCAGTAAATACCAGTCACCCGTGTCTCAAAGTTGTTGACAGGCTCCGCGGCCCCGATCCCCGCTTCGAGGGTGCGCGGACAGGCCCAATGCTCGAGCCCATGGGAGACACCTGACACCGGGGCCTTCGCGCTGTTGCGGACGTCCGGTCAGGAGAGCGAGAGGTCCGCAAGTTCAGGGCCTACGAGTTGTTCCGCACAATGAAGGGAGACACTCATGAGCTGGTTTTCGCGGCATGATCGCTATTTAGAAGACGAGTCTGCCAAGGCTGGCGACGCGCTAAGCGCATGGGTTTCCGCACAGACAAAGAATGCCGAATGCGTGCTCTGTCTAGGGAGCCAACGCTCCAAGCGGGAGTGGACAGTGCTTTCAATGTGGCATTCTGAAGTCGCTTACAGTCTGGCTATTGAGACCCTGCCCATCCAGTCAGCCGCTAGCCACGCTGACCTTGATCGCTGGCCGAAGGAGTTCGAAATCTATGCGGGCGTTGGCATGGATGCGCGTCCAGTAGGTCCGCGATGGAGACTGGTCGGACAGTCTGATACCAACTGGGCCCCAACAGAGAACAGCACGGATCCCGACGAGCAGCGCGAGATCTTGCGTAGCCGGGCGCTCACAGGGGCCGTGATCACCCACCCTCTTCTACCGACAGGGCAGCACACGATGTTCGGAGTCTCTCCCGAGCGCACGCAGAGGACCGAGGCTAGCCTCATCCGTCAGGCAGATCTCGCATCGGAATGGGATTCGTGCCTCCTGTTTCTCATCGGTCGTGATTCTGAGGGGCTTCATCACGTCGTTCAGTTGTTCACGGGGTTGGACGAGATGAACGTTCTTACAACCGGAACCGCTTTCTCACGACTCGCCGCCGAAATCCCAGATGAATGGCGAACACGCCAGCAAGCCGGAGTGCTATTCCGGCCGACCGTCGGCGCGGAGTTCTTAGCATCGCTACCGCCGATTTAGCACAAATTCGGAATCAAAAAACTTCAACGGCGGTCGATAATGGGGTCATGCCGACTCCTCGACAATCCATCTTGCTCATATCGGTGGGTCTGCCCCCATTTCGGTTGACACCTGTCCTGCGGGATCAGACGATCTCTCGGAGAGGAGTCACCTATGCCTAGGGCCTATCCCAACCGAGCCAGCTTCCGGAGGGCGGTCACGACGTCATCACTCCCGGTGGGACATCGCGCCTAGCACCATCGACACCCCGCAGATAAAGCGAGCCACGCGACGTACTAGTCCAGCGTGAATTACTCAAGCAGTTCCTCCTCGTGCGGTGTCCGAACCCGACTGTCGCCGGGGTTCGCCGCGCTGGACTCCTCGAAGCTGCGCCGTGCCTGCTCGAGCGTCAGAGGATTTGGGCCTGCAGCGCGGGAATCGTGGTTCTGTGCGTTGTCCATGACCCATCGGCATACGGGGCACGTCCAGTCGCGGTTCTCAGCCGGGAGGTTCACAACGAGGGTCAGGTAGCCGCAGCACGGACACGGCGCACGTTCTGCTGGAGCTGCACTGACGGGTTCCGATCCGCCGTCCCACTGTTCGCGCCACCACGAGAAGTCGGGTCGTCGGATGTACTGCCATAGGCGAGAGCCGTGCTCCCACCGGGCCGTTGCGAAGTGGTATCCGGTTGGACCGAAGTAGCGCGTGATGCCATGCGTGAGCCCGCGCACCATCTCGGCCTCGTACCACGAGCCATCGGCGTTGCGAAAGAACCAATGTCCCTCGTACTGGTCATCTTTCATTTCGCCGCGCCGTTTGAGCGATCCATCTTCGTGCCAGTTCGTCCAGGGGCCCTGGCGCTTGCCCCGAACGTAGTTCTCCTCGGCCCAGATCTGACCGTCGGGGTACCACACTCGGGAAACCCCGTGCAGTTGTCCGTCGATGTATTCGACCTCGGAGTGAAGTTCGGCATCCTCATAGTAGAAACGCCACGTTGCGTGACGTGCGCACGAAATCGGATCCTGAGGACCTTTGCCGTAGGCGTACCGCTCGCTTTCCGATGCCTCGACCCTGACCGATACCAACCGAGCCGGATCAACAGGCTCGGGCCGTCGCACCGCGTCCGCGGTTCGGCCGAGCACGGCTTCTAAGCTGTCAGTCCCGTCATCCACGTCTCCGCGATCCTTCCCCAAAATCGGCTGATCCATACGAGTCGATAAAGCGTGTGACGAGGCCAAACCTCGAAGCGGTGATGAGCCCAAATATCGGTTCAGTTCGCGGGACTTCGGCCTGGATTCGTGGTCCACACCCGAGTCCTCGCACCCCTCTTCTTGGATCGACGCTCTCATGCTGAATTGGTCGGGGGCGGCGGTCGTTCCACCCTTCCTGACCACTCCCCCTCTACGACTGAGGTGAAGTGGTCAGGAAGGGTTCCACTGGTAGGAAGAGATGGAGGGCATGGGAGTGGTGGAAGAGGAGGGGCTGTGTAATGAAAGAAGGGGTGAGGAGAGAGAAAGGGAGAGGGAGAAAAGGAAGATCAAGAGCGGCGGGC
>JACMOZ010000079.1 GCA_014377785.1 Aeromicrobium sp. | reverse complement strand
TGTGGTCGAGCTGCGCACCCTTCGTCCAGACGTCGACCCGCAGGGTCTCCTCGCGCTGTCGGCGGAATGCGATCATGCCGTCGGCAACCATCTGGAGGATGGGGCCCGGCTTCGTGAGACTAGCCACGAGGCGTCCTTTCGTTGTGTTCGATCATCTTAGCAGCGCGAACGCCTACGAACCCCACACTGTACCCTTGCGCTCTTCCTTCTGGTCGACGGACGCGTTCATGAAGATCCGGCGAAGCATGCGAGCACCAACGGCGCAGACGGCGAGGTCGATCTTTTTGGATGACCCACTGCCTTCCTTGCCGAGCGATGTACCCCATTTGGTGGGCCACATGCGAGCGTTTTGGAGGTGCCGCATGAGGGCGGGTGTGCCGCAGATTTCGAAAAGGGGTTCGAATTCTTCGATGTCGTTTGTGGCTTCGAGGTCCTCGACGAAAGTTTCGGCGGCTTTGACGAACAGGCCTTGGCGTTCAGGGGATGTCATGTCCCAGAGGACGGAGTGGGTGCGGGCGCCGGTCTTGACGGCCCAGGCTCGCTTGTCGAGCTTGGGGCCGAAGTCGCGGTGCCATTCGTCGATGAGGCCGGCCCAGTAGGAGGATTCGTCGGTGTCATCTTTGGCGTGGGATGGGTCGAACCAGAATGCGACGACCTCGAACCGCGCCATGGCTTCGCGCAAGCGCGCGTCGACAAGGCCGCGGGGCGCGAGCCATGAGTCGACCTCCTGCTTGCCACGTTCCTTGGGGGGCTTCTGCCAGACGCCGATCTGGAAGGTGTAGCCGTCAGAAAGGCGGCAGCCGACCAGGCCGGTGGAGTCGTCAGACTTGGATCCGTCTCCGAAGATGACGATCGGCTCGTCGGGCATGGGCAGCCAGGCGGCGCGCAGCTCGTCGTGGTTGAACTGGCGCTGGTCGGCGGCCTCGCGGCTGACAGCCTTCTTGACGGCGTCGTATTCGACCCAGGCGTCTTCGGTGGTGGTGATGACGTTGAGCCAGAATCGCTTGGACACCGAGATGGATCGGTTGCCGTCGAGCAGCGACAGGACGATGCGTTCGACGTTGAGCCAGTGAGCGTCGCCGCGAATGGAGTCGACGATTGCGGCGAGCCACTTTTTTGTCATGAGGCCGTAGAGGTCGTTGAATTCTTCCTCGGTGAGGTCGTCAGGCTTGTCGGGCTTCGGCGGGGTGAGGCTCGTGGACGTCGGCGCCTCGATCGAGTCGTACATGACGCCGGTGGAGACGGCCAGGCCGGCCTTCTCCGCTTCCCAGGCCTCGCGCTGACGTTGCGCGACGGAGTCTTCGTGGGGCGCATAGGCGTTGGTGATGGACAGGGCCCGGCCGGATCCGTCGGTGGACTTGGTCAGGTTGCGCTCGACGACGTCGGCCATGTCGTGACCCTCGTTGGCTTCGACCCAGTGGTGCGTCTCGTTTCGGATAACCAGGGAGGGGCGGCCGCCCCCCATGGAGCGGGGGTTGGAGGTCACGGCCTCGATTTTGCGGTTGCCGCCGTACGCGGACACCGACTCCTTGTTGACCTGGATCCTGAACTTCTTCTTTAGCGAGTCGCTAATCAGCCAGCCGAAACAGATCATCGTGTTCTGGGTCTGCTTTTTTGATACAGCTGCTACCTGGATCCAGGCGGTGGGGTTGTCCCGGGCGATCGGGTCGCCGATGTAGTAGCCCTTGGCCTCGTTGTTCTCGCCGGCCCACCCCTTGAACCTACAGGGGCCGAGAAGTTCGATGAGGCAGAGGACTGCGGCTAGCGGATCCTTGCCCCAGCCCTTCAATCTCTGCAGAATCCCGTCACGGAAGATGAACACCCCGCGCCAGTCGACCGCGTACCACCAGAGCAGGAACCGCTTCTGCTCGGCGGTGAATCGCCAAGGTTCACCCTTGTCGTTGAGGAGGTTGTCCTCGGCCCATTTGATACCCTGCCACCCAATGGTGTGTTCGGGCAGGATGAAGCGATCGTTTTCGTCCCGACTCCAGATGGGGCCGATGTAGTCGGCCTCGAAGGGGTAGTCCGGAATGATGTACTCGCCAGATTCGATGTCCCTGACGAGCTGTTCGATCTCGGCGTTACCCTTCTCGACCTCGTGGGCGAGATTGGTCATGACCTAGTTGCCGACCGACTTCTCGCGGGCGGTCTTGAAGTCGACCACGTTGTCGGCGGCATCGAGCTGGTCGACGACGCCGAGCTGGGTGGCCCGGTTGATTTCGATGCCAGCGCGCCGGCGGTCGACTTCGGTCATGAGGAGGTTGGTGAATCCCTTGATGTAGGCGCCGAGCGAGGCGCCCTTCAGGGGGACGACGGAGACGTGCGGGGTTGTGGAGCCGTCCGCGTCGGTCTGCATGCCCACGAACTGCGGCTTGAGCTCGCGGTCGAGGTTGGTGCAGAGGAGGTACGCGATCGCCCAGTCCGAGGGCTCCCAGAAGACGACCTGTGCTGATTCGTGAAGGCTGTCGAAGACCAGCCTGGCGACGCTGTGCCAGTTTTCGTCGGACTGCAGCGCCGTGACGGTGCCGCTGAGCTTGGCCAGGTCGACGGTGGTGGTGGTGACTTCGGGCTCGTTGCGGCGAACGCGCTCGCCGTCGCGCTTGGGTGTGGGGCCGCTCGAGCGGTAGCCGGTCACGACTTCATCCAGTCTGGGATGTCCTCATCAGAGACGTGGTCCTCGAGGGCGGTCTGGCCGGGCACCGCGTCGGGCGAGGGGTCCTTGCCGGGCACCTTGGCCTTGGCTTTCGGCTTGGCCTTGGGCTTCGGCGCGGCGGCAACTGGCGCCGGCCCGAGGTTAAGCTGGAAGTCGTCGTCTTCGTCGAGCTCGTCGGCGAGGGCTTCGAGGTGCACAAGTCGGCCGACGGGCTCGTGCTCATCGGCGCGCAGGATGTACTCGTCGTCGACGAGGTCGTATTCGAAGACGGGCGCGCCGTAGGACTGGCGCATGACGTGCTTCATCGCGGCCCGGACGGCGTGGATGTCGCGCCTCGTGTGGTACGAGGGCAGGATGTGGACGGAGGTCGGGCGACGGCCGGAGAGGTTCGCGGCGTTGACGATGTGGCGGATGCCGTAGCCGAGCTGGTGCTTGGATGCGAACTGCTGGGTCTCGGTGTATGTGCCGCTCAGGATCAATGCTGTCATGCGAACCCCTCCTTGTGGGTGTTGTGCGTGCCCACTTGGACCCGTGGGTGCCATCCTACATCATGGTGCCTGTTCTTCGTGTCCGGTCACTTCATGGCCCATAGCCGCCCAGTGGTCGATACGATCTTTCGGGAAGTACCAGTACGTCTTGCTTCCGCGGCCACGGCCTCCCTCAACACGGATAAGCCCGCCTTCGCCAACGAGCTGATCGAGGCGTCGGCCGACCGTCTTCGGCGACATCTTGTCGTCGAGGTGTGCGGCGAGGGTGATGGCGTCGATCTTGTTGTGCTTCTGGCGCAGGACAAGGTTCTCGGCGTCCTTGATGACGTTGTCGAGCACAGCCATCTCGGGGTCTTCGTACCCGGGCAGCTCGCCGTCGTAGTCTTTCAGGATCAGCGATGACTGGCCGAGGCCGAGGTCGACGGTGCTGACACCAAGGTGAAAGCGCCAATTATCTTCGGCGTCCTTGCGTTTTGCGACGGTCACCTCGACATGGTCGTTGTCTTTGCGATCGCAGTGGATGACGAAGTCGGAGTTGTCCTCGATGACGGAGGATCCTCGAGCATCGTTGTCACCCTTGTCGGTGTGGGCGATGATGATGACGACGCCGCCGGATGCTTCGGCGAGGATGGCCGCCCGATCGTGGATCATGCCCATGTCTTTCGCGGACTGCTGGTCTGCAGCGCCCGATGAGAGCGCGAGCGTGTCGAGGACGATGACGTCAGGCCGTTCGCGGCGGGCGAGGGCCAGCAGGTAGCGGTAGTCCTCGCCGCCGGCGAACATGTTGGGCGTGCCGCGGCGGATGGTGAGGTTTTTGCGCTCGAGCTCGCCGTAGCCGGGCGCGAGTGTGACGGTATTGTCGCTGATGTCGTCGGGGTTTGCGAATTCAAGGTGCCCGACGTGTCCGACGAAGGTGTCCTCTTCGGTGTCGCACTTGGCGCAACCTTTGAGGCGCAGCGAGGTGAGGTCGTCGACGGTGCGGATGTCGGGGTCGCCGTAGCTTTTGACATGCTGGGCTTGGACCCAGGCTTGGATGCGTGGGCTGAACGAGTGGACGCCTTCGCCGGCCGCGAAGATGATTTTGCCTTCGTGGTTGAAGCCGACCTTGCGGCGATCGCGAGCGGTGGTGTCGGGGCCGGCGCGGTGCCAGTACGGCATCATGAATGCGACGTGCAAGCAGATGTCGAGGGCCAGGAAGGTCTTCAGCGATCGGTCGCGGCCGGTGATGTAGCCGACGCCGCGGGTGGGGATGATGCCTTCGATGAGGTCCCGGGGCGGTCGCAGTGATCCGATCTGATCCATGTCCATGTAGAGCTCGGCCTGCTTGGATGTGGC
>JACMOZ010000007.1 GCA_014377785.1 Aeromicrobium sp. | reverse complement strand
GCTTAAGGGTGTTCCAGAGACACAAGATCACGAGTAGGTTCAGCCAACCTGGCCCACCGGCGTCGACCTGCGATCGGCAGTAGATTGCCGCAAAGGCATACGGAACGGCTAGCAGCATCGCCGGCACGCCCCACTTCAGCCCGTGCCGCGTGTTGATCGCGTCGATCACAACGGCGGTCGGCATGAACCGGCGCAAGAAGAAGTAGCTGCGGGCGGTGGCGGCCAGGATGAATTCGCACATGGCGCGGCCTTTCAGATTTTCGGCAACAAGAACCTGAAAGGACTGAAAGTCATGCCATCGCAACGAGCGACCGCGCGTAAAAGAGGTTGCCTAGAAACACTGTAGAACCGGCTGCCCGTAGGTGAAAGTGACGCGCACATTTCAGAGCGGATGCTCCCCCGCGCGTCCCCGACCGGCTAAACGGGAGACACCCCGCCTATTTCAAAACGAAGATCCCATCGGGAGTCTCTGACGGGGTCGATTCGCCGGGTGCCGTGTACACGCTGACGGACCATGCGGAATCGGGTGAATACTGGCCAAGGTGCCAATCCGAGAATCGATGCATGAGCCGAAGGCCAGTTCGGCCACGAGCATCGTCTTGGTCGTGCGGACCGCCGCGACTATGGCTCGACGTTCCCACAACGAAAATCCCGCCGGGTTTGAGTACTGCGCTCACCTGGGCGAAAGCCTGACGCAGTGCGTCGCCTGAGAGAAACGCCGCAACGTTTCCCGCCATCAGGACCACGTCATAGGAGTCTGGAATTCCCACCCCAGCAAGTCGTTCCGGCGACAGCCCCTCCACCCCGAGTTCTCGGAACCAGTCTGAGTCGAAGTTATCGAACGCCACGCCCAATACCTCGCGCGTGGGGTCGATCCCGAAGGCGGCGTGTCCTCGAGCACGCAGTCCGTTCACGGCCGATCCATGCCCACAGCCGATGTCGAGGATCGTCGAGCCGCGGCGAGCGAGCATGTCTACGAACCGTGCGTCGACCTCCAGATCAGTCCCATCGATGATGTGCTGTCGCATCTTGGCGGCATACGTCGCGAACTGAAGGTTGGGCTTCACCCTCCGAGCTTTCCATACTCGCGGCCCGCACTGGCCCACCACGGCAAGTGACAATCATCGAGTGGAGCGGCCAGACGCTAGGGCTCACGCCTGGTCAACTACAGGATTCGCCGCCCGATCCGCAATCCACCACGCCAGGAGTGGTACCGCGCTGGTTTCCGTGTTTCGGTAACTCGCCGGAGCGGAATACCCTCCACCCCCGGTGGTTGCACCCAGTGATGACTATCTCAACCCAGCCCCACTCCCGCACCGCCCTCGTCGTCGGAGCTTCCGGCATCACCGGATCCGCCGTCGTCGACCAGCTTTCCGCCGAGGGCTGGACGGTGCTCGCCTTGGCCCGCCGCGTCGGCCGTGACCTGCCCGGCGTGCGCTGGATCCAAGCCGACCTGCGCTCCCCCGCCGACCTGAAGCGAGCGCTGGCCGACGAGATTCCCGAGCAGGTGTTCTTCACGGCGTGGTCTCTCCAGGCCACAGAGGAGCTCAACATCGAGGTGAACGCCGGCATGGTGCGCGACCTCCTTGCCGCGCTCGCGCATGCTCCCGTTCGCCATGTCGCCCTCGTTACCGGGCTCAAGCACTACCTTGGCCCGTTCGAGGCGTACGGGCAGGGCACCATGCCCGATACCCCGTTCAGCGAGGACGAACCACGCCTCGACGTGGCCAACTTCTACTACGCGCAGGAGGACGAGCTCTTCGCGGCATCCGCTCGCCAAGGATTCACCTGGTCAGTGCACCGCTCCCACACAGTGATCGGCCACGCGGTCGGCAACCTCATGAACATGGGTCTCACCCTCGCCGCCCAGGCCTCCCTGTGCAAGCATCTGGACATTCCGTTCGTGTTCCCCGGCAGCGAGACGCAGTGGAATAGCATCACCGACATGACGGATGCCACGATCCTTGCCGAACAGATGGTCTGGGCCGCAACAACGGAGGCCGGCGCCAACGAGGCGTTCAACGTGGTCAACGGCGACGTCTTCCGCTGGCGTGCGATGTGGCCGAAGATTGCCGCCTACTTCGGCGTCGAACCAGAAGGATTCGTTGACGAGCCGCGCACACTCGACGTACAGATGGCCGGCATGGAACCGGTCTGGGCAGATATAGCAAGGGAGCACGGCCTGGTCGAGCCCGACCTGGGGCGCATCGCGTCGTGGTGGCACACCGATGCCGACCTCGGCCGCAACATCGAAGTCTTCACCGACATCACCAAAAGCCGCCTCGCCGGCTTCACACCGCACCACCGCACGGTCGACTCGTTCGCGTCGCTGTTCGACCGCTACCGGGCCGAGAAACTCATCCCAGACGCTTCTATCTGAGGGCTTTCGTGCCGTCCGGGTGCGGGGACAGCATGTGCGGCTCAGTCTGCGTGTCCGCCCGAAGCAGTGTCGTTATCGCTCCCGGCCGTGCCGTCACACTGCGAGCCGTCCGGGAGTGATTCGGCCTGTGCCTTCTTCTCGTCATCGACTTTGGTGGAACCGTTTGGCTTCTCGCTGGCGTCTGGATTCATGACGCCACTATAGGCACATACCTGGCAGATCACCCGGATCATGCCCTGAACCCGCTACGGCCGAATGCGAACGATCCAGCCGACGACCGTTCCGTAGCGGGCGCGCGACTGGCGCAGACTCAGCACACTGTGCTGCATCGCTCCCCCGGTCTCTGGCACCAGCCCGCGCACAACTAGGTCCGTCGACATTTCGTACCGCACGGAGACCTGATCAGTCAGGACGAGCCGCTCCATGCGGCCGGAACGATGGTCCAGAGAAGCTCGGTTTGTCCCCCACTGCGGTTGTCCCAGGAGTGGGGTTGGCGCCCCGCGACGGTCATCGTGTCCCCCGCCGATAGCTCAACATCGCCGCCGACCAGCCGAAGGACGAGGCTCCCTGATAACACGTGCAACACCTCGACATCGCAGTTGATCGTGTAAAGCTCATCTCCGCCTGAAGCGCCGGGTGCGAGGGTCGAGCGGAGTACTTGCACCCGAGACTCTCCCCGTGGGGTGAGCAGCTTTTCGATCGCGCCTTGCCCACCCATGTTGATGAGTGCCGCATCGACGAGGGCTATGACCTCGTTATCGGGCACCTCGAACAGCGAGCCGAGCTGCAGAGAAAGCACCTGGCACAGTGCCACGAGCGAGGACACGCTGGGCGAGGTCTCGTCTCGTTCGACTCTGCTGATAAAGCCGGTGCTCAGGTTACTTGCCGCGGCTACGTCCGCGATCGTCAAGGCCTGGGCTAGCCGCGTTGCCCGGAGTTTCGCTCCGATCGCGAGCGGTGCGCCCGATGGTGCCGGGTTGAGTGCTCGCACAGTTCCTTGCCTTTCTTGACGCCCTGAGGTGGGAGTGTTTCCCAGTATCTCGCGATCTCTCGCCGCTCCCCGCCATGCGCACGGCCGGTGTCGCCAAGTGCCGGTCTTAGCGCGGTGTCATGGCCGAAAGGATTTCGTAGGCGACATGCGAGGCGGCAACGGCCGTGATCTGCGCATGGTCGTAGGCGGGGGCGACTTCGACGACGTCGGCTCCGACGATCCGCACGGCGCTCAGTGCGCGGATGATGGCCAGCAATTCTCTGCTTGTCAGCCCGCCCGCTTCCGGGGTGCCAGTTCCGGGAGCGTGAGCGGGGTCGAGAACGTCGATATCCACGGACACGTATACCGGGCGGTTGCCGAGGCGGGCCAGCATCCGCTTGACTACTCCGGCAACACCTTCGGTCTCTACTTCGTGGGCGGCAATAACGGCGAAGCCCAGTCTGGCGTCATCGGTGAGGTCTTTGCGGCTGTAGAGCGGGCCACGAATGCCGATGTGGAGGCTGGCTTCGAGGTCGATCAAGCCTTCCTCAGATGCGCGGCGAAAGGGCGTGCCGTGGGTCACCGGTGCGCCGAAGTAGGTGTCCCACGTGTCGAGGTGAGCGTCGAAGTGCAGCACCGCGACCGGACCCGTCACCTTGGTGACCGCCCGCAGCAGGGGAAGGGCGATGGTGTGATCCCCTCCAATCGTTAGCAGTCGTGTTCCGCCGGCGCCGAGACGGGTTGCCGCTGCCTCAATCTGCGCGACTGCTTCGTCGATATTGAAGGGGTTCGCCGCAATGTCTCCTGCGTCGACGACCTGCTGGGTGGAGAACGGCTCGACATCCTGCACGGGGTTGTAAGGCCGGAGAAGCCGGGAGGCCTCGCGGACGTGGGCTGGGCCAAAGCGGGCTCCCGGGCGGTAACTGACCCCGCTGTCAAACGGCACACCGACCACCGCTATATCTGCGTTGGGCACGTCTTCGATGCGGGGAAGTCGGGCGAAGGTGGCGATGCCGGCATAACGGGGTGAAATACTGGCGTCGGATGGGCCGATCGGAGTGTTCATGGGAGCTTTCTTGGAGGGAATCGGTGGAAGAGTGATTTGCGACCCGGTGGTGGCAGGGAGTGCCCGGCTAGGACGTAAGTTGCAGCGCGACAGCACGCACGGGCGCCCCATCCGCCGCCTCGAAGGCGATGGGCAGCAGGGAGATGAAGGGCGCATCGAAGTCGACCGACGCAAGATTCGTAAGGTTCTCGCAGATCACGCCGTCAACGTCTGCAATGAGGTGATGCACGGGAAAGCCCTCACCGTGATGGGTAGAGTCCGGTGTCTCATCGATGTTGATCGCGTCGATCCCGAAGGTGCGGATGCCCAGGGCAATGAGTTTGGCGCAGGCATCGGCGTCGAGGAATGGATTGTCGAAGTACGTCGGTGACCCGTAGTGCTCGCTCCATCCCGTGTGGAGAAGCACGATAACTCCCGGCAGAAGTTGCGCCTCGACGGGCTTGAAGTACGACCACGTGATGCGACCGCGAGCGCCCGCATCGCGGGCGTCGACGAGTACACCTGTGCCGACGAACCGGTCCAGCGGCAACTCATCGAGTTTCTTGGCCGCATCATCAAAGTGGTACGGAGCGTCAACGTGCGTGCCCGTTTGTGACCCCATGGACACCGAGAGCAGGTTGAAGCCGTCGCGATCGATCGTGCTGTGCGGGTCAAACCGTGGCACAGGATCTCCCGGATAGACCTGGGTGTCTGCGTTCACCACGAGTGAGAGATCAACGACCCTGTTTGTCTTCATAGTCAAAAACTATTGCACAGGAGGCAACATCCCGCTAGTGTCAATCAAATCCTGCGGTCCTCGCCGGCCCCCACCACGAGTCAAAGGCAAACCCATGAGTGACAACAATGGCGTTCATCACCCCTCGCCAGCTATCGAGCTAAACGCTCGGCCAAAAATCACCGAAGTGGAAACCCTCGGCGTCGACACCATACCCGACGCCGACCGCACCTCGACCTGGCTCGACCTCCTCCGCATCCAGTTTGGCGGCGCGAACACGTTCGCCACCGTGCTGCTCGGCACCTTCCCGATCGTCCTCGGCCTTTCCTTCTGGCAAGCCGTACTCGCAACGATCTGCGGTGTGTTGGTCGGCACGTTGTTCCTGATGCCCATGGGCCTGTTCGGCCCGAAAACTGGGACCAACAATGCGGTGTCATCCGCTGCATTCTTCGGCGTGCGTGGGCGAGTGGTCGGATCGTTCCTCTCCCTTCTCACCGCCATCGCCTTCTACTCCATCTCAGTGTGGGTCAGTGGCGACGCACTCGTGGGTGCGCTCACCCGGCTTGGAGGTATACCGGACTCAATCGGACTTCGCACCCTGGTCTACGGAGTGATCGGCGTGATCGTCATCGTCGTGGTGGTGTTCGGTTATCAGTTCATGCTGCTCGTGAACAAGACCGCGGTCATCGCCAACACCATCCTCATCCTTCTGGCTATCGTCGCCTTCAACGGTCTGTTTGACAGCTCCTACGATCCCGGACCCTCGGCCTTTGCGCTCGGCTCGTTCTGGCCGACCTTTGTCGCAGCCGCCCTCATCGTGGCTTCCAACCCCATCTCATTCGGGGCATTCCTCGGAGATTGGTCGCGTTACATCCCCCGCACCACTCCGCCGCGCAAGATCCTCGGCGCAACACTGATCGGCCAGTCCCTCACTCTCATTCCCTTCCTCTTCGGCGTGGCGACCGCAACGATCGTCGCTGGGGAGAGCGACTACGTCGTCGCCCTCATCCAGGCATCACCCATCTGGTACGCGGTGCTCCTCATGGGAGTGGCCTTCATCGGCGGACTCTCGACGGGCACGACCTCGCTCTACGGCACAGGTCTCGACTTCTCCTCCGTCTTTCCCAGGTTCACCCGCGCCCAGGCCACCATCGGAATCGGCATCGTCGCCTTCCTCTTCATCCTGACCGGCCGCATCTTCTTCGACCTGCTCGGCGCAGTGAACGCCTTCGTCGGGGCCATCATCGTCACGACCACCCCGTGGATGGTCATCATGGCCATCGGCTACATCGTTCGCCGAGGCAGCTTTCGCCCGCGCGATCTCCAGGTTTTCAACCGCGGTGAAATCGGCGGAGCCTACTGGTTCAACAGCGGGGTCAACTGGCGCGGAATGGTCGCCTGGATCGGAGCCGCTGCCCTCGGATTGCTCTTCGCGAACTACCCGCCCATCATCGTCGGACCCTTCATCAATCTGGGCGGCGGAGTCGATCTCAGCCTCGCTATCGCCGTGATCTCGGCGGCTGCTCTGTACCTCGGAGCACTGTGGATCTTCCCCGAACCCCGATACGTTTTCGGAGAACAAGGCGCACGCGGCGTACCAACCAGAGACTCGACCATCCCTGCCATCGAAACCGACCACTCGTCCACCGCCGCCAGGGTCGCAGCACGCCGAGTCGGATCCGCAACGTGACCACAGACGAAGGACTGACAGCGGATGCTCTGGCCGCAGCAGACCATATCATCGAGGACTTCGGCCATCACCGCCGTGACGCCTATTTCGCCCGGTTCAGCCCGCAGGCAACCTTCCTGTTCTACAACGTCGGGCAGCGCCTGGAGTCGCGGAAAGAGTATGAGCAGCTCTGGCTGGAATGGGAATCAGACGGATTCACGGTCATCTCATGCACGTCTACGAACCGCCGCATTCAGCTGGTTGGCTCCGTCGCCGTGTTCACCCACGATGTCGAGACAGTCTCCGAGGTCGCGGGCGAACGATCGACAAGTCAGGAGTCGGAGACGATCGTGCTTTCACTCACAGGCGGAATCTGGCTCGGTATCCACGAGCACCTGTCCATGAGGAGCAATGCTCCCGGCTAACAACCCGACGGCGATCGTCACCCGTGATGCGAGCGGGCTTGAGTGAAACCAATTTTGGGGCAGATTGAGGTCGGCCCCAGAATGTTCGGCTGACTAAATTCGCCGAAGTGGGTTCTTGCGTGGAACGATGCACCCGGATGGATTGTGACCTCGCTCGCGAGAAGGCTTCTACCGGAACGGCTCGATGTCACACGCGATTTCACAAGCGGATGCCTACCGTCGGACGGTCCGCGATTACAGGCGCGGCAGGTGCGTTGAAGGCAGGGTGCACATCTGCCAACCACTGCGCCGCGATGAGTGCAGCACGAGCGCGGGCAGCGTCAAGCCTCTGGGCCGTGGACTCCGGAACCGCACCAAATGGCTTGGCGCCTGCGATGCCGTAGCGGTTCCGGTAGGCCGCGACAGCGCATCCGTTTTGGTGCCACGCGACGGCTGCAGGCCCGCGCGGTGCGGCGCCAAGCGCTCGCGTCCACGGCTCCCCCGCTTGCAGCGCCTGGTCGAGCACAGCGGCCGCTCGCGACTCGATCAGGTCGGCGCGCTCGACCAACGCCTGGTGCATGGCAGCATCCATCGGCCCGCACGAGGAATCAGCCCGGCGACGAGACGCAGCGCACGGCGCGTTCGACCTGCGCCGGTATCCCGCGAGACGACCGTTGCGACCCGGGCTCGCAGCACCGCCGCGATGTCCTGGGCATCCTCGAACCCGCGCGCCGCGACCACGCGCGGCAGCAGGCTCGCCACGTCCACGAAGTGGGCCTCGGCTCGTCCAAGCTCCGCGGTCAACGGCCCGAAGGCATCTGATTTGATCACGTCTGAAGCCTGGCCAGACGAGAGACCGCAAGCGCGCACAAGAGAAGCCCACCGGTCGTGCTGCGCGGCCGCCGCGAGGGTCTCGTACTCCGCTGCGAGTTGCGCCACCGAACCCCAAGCATCCTGCTCCGCCGCCAGCATCTCGTGAGCAGACAGCTCGGCACCGACGTGCTGTAAAATGCCACAGAGGATGCTGCGCGCCGTCACGTCCGCAGCATCACCCGGCCGCGGACCCACGTGCGCAGCATCGGGCCGGTCGACGGCGACATAGGCGGTGTTCGCCTCGCGTTCCCGCGTCATCGCCACGTACAGGTTCTCGCGCGGCATGCTCGCCGCGACCACGACGTGCGCGGTGTCGGTCGTGATTCCCTGCGCCCGGTGCGACGTGACCGCGTAACCCAGCTCGACATGCTCAGCGACATACGACGCGGGCAGCAGCACCGTGCTCCCCCACCGCCGACCCTGCCGCCGCACCTCAACCGAACCGTTCCGATGCACGCCGATCACGGCCCAGCGGTCCCCGTTGCGCACCCAACTGCGCGACGCATACAGCCGGCGATCGTTCCGGCGCGTGATGACCGTGTCACCGACAGCGGCGCGGGTTCCGTCATGCAGGGCGACTTCGCGCAGCGCATCGACCCGACCCTCCAGAATCAGTTCGGTGCGAGCGCGCACGTTGAGCGCGGCGACCCCCTCGTTCGAGTCGCTGATCAGCACGGTGGACCTACCAGGACGGATGTCCGCCTTACAGGCCGCGTAGGCGGCATCCGTCATCGCCTCGGCATCGCCATCGAGTAGTCGATCGTGCGCAGCGTAGAGATCGATCGACTCGGTGTCATCTTGGCGCAGGCCGAGCGAGCCCGGGCTGGAACTACAACAGAGCTTAGGAGGATCGCGGCTGACCGCTGTCAACAAGTGAGTTCATGAGCCGTTGATTCACGTGCTCTTGCAGGATCCAACTCGCGCCTGCAGTCGGAGTGACTGCTTCGAATACACCGACTTCAGGTTCACGCCCAGCAATCCGATGAACACTCGTCTCTCCATCTCCAATGCCGACAACGACTTCGATCCCCAATGAAACGAGATCGTGGGCAGCGTCGAGTATGCGGTGGCATGACTCTTCCTGCAGGGGCCGCTTCCACCTGTCCACTCCTCCTCGATAGAGGAGGACGATGTCAGTCTCACGCCGCTCAGGGTTCCTAAGCGCCAACTGCTCAAGTGCATCGGCGTAGGGAACACTAGGGTCGTCAACGTCGCGGTCAGAGATTGTGACAGGGTCCTCGTAGACCGTAATTTGATTGCCCGCTCGCGCAAGCGTTGCTGTGACATCCGAGTGCGTTTCGGCCTTGGGACTTTTGGGTCCAACCACTCTGATCGCGATAGGGTCCGATTTAAGGTCAAGGAAGCCCCAATCGTCTGGTGAGTTGAGAATAGGGTCGAAGTTGCCAATAGGCTCGCTTGTTGCCTGGTTCATGAGTTCGCCAAAAGCGCTATTGAAGGCCCTTCGGCTGCCGCGTGACAAGAATCGTTCTTCGGCATGACTGAGAATCCTCGCGATCCACTGCTCGGTTTGCGGGGTCGTCCACCAGAAAGCGTCTTGGTTACCCGACCTATGGTCGAGTCCGATTCGGTAACGCAACCGCCTCCCGACCACCTGCAGAAGCCCTGGGTCCGTCACGATGCACCGACGGTCAATTCGACGGTTCAAGAGGTCAAGGTGTCGAAACGGCCTTTGTTCTGGCCACTCAAGCACCGATCCCAGCCAATCTGGGCGAGATTCAATCAACTCCAAACGCAGCTGAATACCCCAAGGCCAACCACCAATTGAAAAGCCGATGGCCTCTATCACTTCGTTTTCTGCCATTGCGACGTGATTCAGTTCAGCATCGTCATAAAAGCCAAGCCGCAACTCTAAGCCCTGCCCGTTGGGACGCCGAGGGGTCTTGCTCTCGTCTAGTTCTTGCAGACCAAGAGGTTCGGCAGTAAGTAAAGCGCGTCCCGCCCTACGAATTTCTGACCAGTCTTCATTATTGACATCCGGGGATGCTATCAAGCGGTGCGCGGTTTCTACCACACAGCTTGCAATCGAATACGCTGGCCCGGAAATCCGACTTGTAGGCATGGGGATCCTCTGCTCATAGTGGAACGGTCCGTATAAGAAGTGCTGCCGCCTTGTCGGGATGGCAGATTGATCGGCTGCTCATTTTCATCGTACTCGGCGGCCGACTCGGTTCCGTCAGCGCGGATAACCCCGATTGGGTGGTACTTTTACAGGCACTTTTTACTGTCACCGTGATCGTGGTGGTCGTTTTACAAGGTTGAATTCCACTGGCTTAATGTGTCCGGTTCGCCGAATATCTGCCAAAAAACCCCGAGGGAGTCTAATCAGTGCGACCAGCGACGCCGCGGGTAAAGGTGTCGGAGATAGCCTATGCGCCGGCAACATCGGAGACCGGACACTGCCCACGTCAGTCTTCAGGTGCCAGAGCTGCCTCGCTGGCCGAATCCCGGCCAATACCGTCGTGACTGCCACGGTGCGCCTGGTGCACCTCCTGTTGAGAGCGGACCACGACGGTCTGCCCAAATCACAGGAGGCAAAGTCCCATGGCACTTCACACCCAGCAATCCCTGTCCGGCTTCATCACATCCGACCCGCAACAAACGGTCATTGAGAACGGCGACACCCGCTTCTACTTGCGCGTCGGCCAGCCGCACTTCCGCCACGAATACAGCGGCAGCTTCACCGCGCTCGAGCCCACCTTCCACGACCT
>JACMOZ010000078.1 GCA_014377785.1 Aeromicrobium sp. | reverse complement strand
GGGGTTGGTTGGAGCTGCTGTGATCGAAGAGGAAATTGAGAGTTCAGGTGCCACGGGGGCGGAGCACGTCTTCGGCTGTAGCGGCGATCCAGTCGATGAGAAGGGCGATACAGGCGACGAGTACGGCGCCGGTCACTAGGACTGGGTATCGCTGCAGTTTCAGGCCGTTGACGATCATGTCGCCCAGGCCACCGGCGTTGATGAAGGTGGCGATCGTCGCCACCCCGACGCAGAAGACCAGCGACGTGCGCAGCCCGGCCAAAATCACCGGCACGGCGAGGGGCAGCTCGATACGAAAGAGCACCTGGTTCTGGGTCATGCCCATTCCGAACGCCGATTCGCGCACATTCTCGTCGACCTGTTGCAGACCGATCATGGTGTTGCGCAGTACCGGCAGGAACGAATAAACGACGAGCCCGACGAGTGCCGTAAAGTAGCCCGTTTGCCAGAGGATGGCCAGCAGAATGATGACGCCGACCGCGGGCGTAGCCTGGCCCACGTTGGCGATGCCGAGCACAATCGCCTTGATCACACGCGAGCGGGTGCGGCTGAGCAAGATTCCGGTCGGGATGGCAAGTATGGCCACGAGCGCGGACGCAACCACTGTGAGCCCGAGGTGTTCGCGCACGCGGGCGATGATGTAGTCCGCGTTGAGGGTGCGGGACTCGATCGAGTCGAGGGTCAGGCTCGACAGCCACGCGAAGAGCACGACGAGCAGGAGCAGCACCAAAGTGGGGGTCAGGAACCGCTTGAATGACCAGATTTCATCGCTGCGCCTGGCCGTGCGGCGCAGCACTGTCGGGACCGCGCTGGTGGCGGTCGGGAAGACCATGTCACGCCTCCGCAGTTGGACTGAGAACGGGCACCTCGGCGCCGAGCACGCCGGATATTTGGTCAACACTGATCGAACCGACTGCCTTGTTCAGCTCATCGACTACGGCTAGTGCCGGGAGTCCCGACAGCACGAGGGAATCCAGGGCATCGCGCAGGGAATCGGTCGTACGGACCGTGGGACCTCCACTTGCCGCGGAGTTTGCGGGGCCGAGTCGGGCTGCGGTCACGGGGATGAGGACGAGACGTTTGATTGCAGTGCCCAAGCCAATAAACGAAGAAACGTAGTCGTTGGCGGGATTCGAGAGAATGTTCGCCGGGGTATCGAATTGTTCAATCTGGCTGCGGTTACTGAGCACGGCGATGCGGTCGCCGAGACGCACGGCCTCGTCGAAGTCGTGCGTGACGAAGATGATCGTCTTGCCGATCGATGCTTGCAGGCGCAGAAACTCGGCCTGTAGTTTCTCACGGGTGACCGGGTCGGCCGCGCCGAACGGTTCGTCCATGAGCATCACCGGCGGGTCGGCGGCCAAGGCACGAGCCACGCCTACGCGCTGTTGCTGTCCGCCGGAGAGCTGCTTGGGGTAGCGGTGCGCGAAGTCGCCGGGTTCGAGGCCCACCGTGGAGAGCAGTTCGTGCACCCGGTCGTTCGTTTTTGCTTTGCTCCAATTCAGGAGCTTGGGCACAACGCCGATGTTCTCGGCGATGGTCATGTGCGGAAATAGCCCGATCTGCTGGATGACATAGCCGATGTGGCGGCGAAGTTCACTCGGGTCGAGCGAGAGTACATCGCGGCCGTCGATCGAGATCGAGCCGCTGGTGGGCTCGATGATGCGATTGATCATCTTCATGGTGGTGGTTTTGCCGCATCCGCTCGGACCGACAAACATGATTAGCTCGCCGGGCTGCGCGGTCATCGAGAAGTTCTGAACCGCGGCGACGGGCTGGTTGGCGTACTGCTTGGTTACGTTGTTGAGCTCGATGAGCGCACCACTCGTTTTGCCGGCGATCTGCAGCAGGGCGGTGTTTGGTTGCTTAGGCACGGAGTCCCCTTGAGGTGGTTGAACGGGTGATGCCCACGAAGGCGGCATCGACGACGAGGGCGAGAAGCACCACACCGAGCGTTCCGGTGAGGGCGAAGTTGAGGGCGTTCTTAGAACCGAGCGAGCTGAGACCCTGAAAGATGAACTGGCCAAGACCGGGGCCGGCTACGTAGGCTGCAATCGCAGCGACGCCGATCGTAAGTTGGGCGGCCACGCGTACCCCAGTGAGAATGATTGGCCACGCCATTGGAAGCTGCACGCGGAGCAGCACAGTGAATGGCGTCATGCCCATACCAAGGGCGGATTCCATAATTGCTGGAGAAACCTCGCGAAGGCCCACGACCGTGTTGCGCACGATTGGCAGCAGCGAGTACATAACGAGGGCGATCACGGTCGGCGTCCAGCCCAGGCCAACTGCGGGAATCAGCAGGGCGAGCAGCGCAAGCGACGGGATGGTGAGGGCCACGCCTGCAGCAGTGATGACGGCGGACCGTGGAAGGGGCTTGTCCCACACCAACATCCCCACTCCGACACCGATCACCATGGCGATCGCCAGGGCTACGGCCACAACGGCGAGATGTTCGCCGAGCAACTCCAGGATGTCGTCCCACCGGCGGGCCCAGAACGTCAACAGTCCGTTCAGGTCTAAGGTCACGGGCGCGTCCTCCTTCACTCAACTCTGCGTGAACCGCGATTCAATTGAATCGTCGGTGGAATACAGCGAGACTACGAGATCGTGCCCTTTTGCACAACCATGATTGTGCATATGGCAACGTTCAACTATTCTGCAACCATGATGACCATGTTCAGCGGCTCGGATTCCGGAGCGGCCAAAGCAGAACCACGGCGAAACTCCGCTGGATTACGCCGGGATCTCGAGCTTCTAGAAATTCTCGGTTCTCCAGAAGCTGACTCCTCTGGTGGGCTCGGAGTCCTCCGTGTGGCCCAGTTGGCCGGACGCGACAAGGGCCTGGTGTCGCGCACTTTGGCGACTCTTGCTGAGGTCGGTTTGGTCTCCCGCGACGAAGTCACGCAAAACTACCGTCTGGGTTACCAGCTCTACGCCCTCGCAGCGCGCACGCTCGAATCTCGCCTCGTGCGCGCATCCGTGCCGTACCTTCGACGGATGGTCACGGCAACTCATGAGACCACCCACCTGTGTGTCTTGCGCGGGGGGAGCGTGCTGACGTTGGCGAGTGAACTCAGCGAGTATGCCTTTCGCGGGCTCGGCTGGGAGGGTGTTAGTACGGCCGCCTGGCGCACGTCGTCAGGACGAGTGCTCGTGAGCGATTGGGCCGAGGACGATCTTCGGCGCTGGTATGAAGCGCACGGACATGATGAACCGGTGTTGGGTCCAGTCACGCCGCTGCTCATGTACAGCGACACAGCCGAAGCAACCTCACGTGAATCACAGGGCGTACCCCTCGTCACCGATTTTGAGAGTCTGAAGCGCGAAGTGGCGCACATCCGTCAGCGTGGCTACGCCACCGTCGACGAGGAATTCGAGAAGGGCGTCGTGGGGGTCTCCGCACCGGTCTTCGATTTTCGACGCAACATCATTGCCGCTATCAACGTCAGCGCTCCCAAGACGAGACTGGGAACGCACCTCAACGAGGCTGGGGTGCTGGCTGCCCGCGTCGCGGCGGAGCTCTCGGTGCAGCTCGGGGCGCCCGCCCAGACCTAAGCGGAAGAACGACGACGGTGAGACGGCGAGCACCTCGTACGTCGTTGCCAAGCCAGAGTTGGTGCGCTCGGCGCGACGACGGGTGACTGCATCATCACGTGGTTTCGAATCTGTCGGCCATCATCTCGTGAGCTAGAGCATTAGACGCGGAACGACAGCTGATCGGGGCGCAAGGTAAGCGTGATTTTCCGCCAGCCGCTGCGCGCCCTCGAGTGCGGCACGCGCTCGAGAGGCGTCAAGTTTCTGCGCCGCCTCTCCGGTACTGCACCTAGCGGCTTAGCACCCGTAATGCCGTAGCAATCGCGGTACGCCGAGACCGTGCTCGCGTACTTTCGCCACACAGCGGACGCCGATCCTCGCGGCGGTACCCCGAGCGCTCGAGTCCACGACTCCCCTGCGAGCAACGCACGGTCGAGCACTGCGGCCGCTCGCGACTCGATCAGGTCGGCGCGCTCGACCAAGGCCTGATGCATGGCAGAATCCATCGGGCCGAGCGCCCGTGGCATGAGTCCGGGGACGAGACGCGGCGCACGGCGCGAGCGACCCGCTCCGCTATCCCGCGACACGACCGCCGCGACTCGGGCCCGCAGCACCGCCGCGATGTCCTGCGCGTCCTCGAGCCCGCGCGCCGCAACCACGCGCGGCAGCAGGCTCGCAACGTCGACGAAGTGGGCCTCGGCCCGCCGCAGCTCGGCGGTCAATGGTCACGGAAAGGATCAAAACTCAGGCTCGCGGCATCTTGCTGGATTCCGTCTAGAGAAAATACGTACTAGTAGTTCTAGTGAAATAACTCACTAAAAGGAATATGAGGATCACAGTGCCGGCTTCGGCGATTTCTGAGTCTGACGCAGTTGACGTGCTCATCGCGGCCGGTTTCGACGTGTCCGTGCGTTCCGACCAGCGTCGGGGCGTTGGCCTTCTCGTGAGCCGCGACGGCGAAACCGCTGCAGTGCAAGTGAAGGTGCGGCAAAAGACGATCTATGAATGGGACGCCCTGCATTTGCTTGAGAATGCCCAGGAGCGTGTCTTGGTCGTCGTGCCCGTCGCAAGCCGCGGCCTCATCGACGCCGCGAAGCGCGATCGGCGGTTGGGCGTTGTATCGCTCAGGGATCGACTCCTTGTCTGGGACCGCGAGGAGATACAGTCGCCAGACGTGATCGTGGCGGCGCATGCGTCAGTGGCTGTGCCTGGCCGACGACGCAACCCGTGGGGTCGCTGGGCAATCATGCGTGCGTACCTCCTCGACGGGGAGCCTCGATCCCAAGTTGAGCTGGCGAAGGAAACCGGCGTGACGCAGTCTGCGGTGTCCAAGTCACACAGCGCGCTCGATGGCCTTATTGTGAGATCAGCTTCTGGTTGGAGGGCGACAGATCGCTTAGCGCTCTGGGAGATGTTGTAACGAGCACAGTGATTGAGAGCGCGTGATGACGTACAGCGTAATTCGAGTTCGTGCGACGCCTAGTGCCTCGCGCTCAGGGCACATGGGTGGCGTGGTCGTGGTTGCTGGTATCGCGGTGGCCGCGTGGATCTCTTTCGGCCGCCACCTCTTC
>JACMOZ010000077.1 GCA_014377785.1 Aeromicrobium sp. | reverse complement strand
TGCTCGCAGTGCCTTCTAAAGAAGGTGTATCCACGGGTGTGGCTCCGGCGAGGTCACCGACGGGGTTGGGGGCTTCGAACGTTCGCTCGACATCCCAGCGGTCTTGCCAGCGCTTCTCGATCTGAGCGGCAAGATCGCTGGAATAACGGAAGCCGCCATTGTCAGGGCCGCCATTGTCAGGGCCCAGATTGCCAGGGCCCAGATTGCCAGGGCTCAGATTGCCAACAGAGGTATTCGCAGATTCGGGCGTGGTCACTGCGGTGATATTACCGGAGACGTGCTTTCGGCTTGACGGCTGACATGCCAGCCGTGCCGGCGCCTTCAGTCCTTGGGCGGCGCGGGCTCTTCCTTCCGCGGGGGAACGACCATGGGCCGCCAACGCGCCCAGACGGCGAATACCAGGCCCACAACCAGCATGCCGAGCCCCGCCCACAAGTTGATGTTCAGCCCATCACCGCGTTTGAGTTGTGCCTCGGTTGCGTTGAACAGGCCAAGGAGAGTGAGAATCAGTCCGTACACGCCAAGGAGCGCACCGATGATGAAGCGGATGTCGAACGCGCCGATCGTGCGCTTTTCCTGGTCTGAGTTCGAGGACATGGGCATCTCCTAACGGAAGATCAGGTTGAGAATGATGACGAGGACAAGTGCGACGCCGGCGACCTTGGTCGGCGACTTGTGCCATGGCACGACACCCTCGTCTGGATCGACGAGCGACTCCTTCGGCGTCAGCGAATACACAAGTCCTTCCAGCTCGGACTCGGGTTTGGGTAACGTCATATACGAAACGACGACGCTGACCACGATGTCGACGACAAATGCTGCACCGGCGGCCACGAAGCTCGCACCTTGACCACTCAGGCTCAGGACGCCGATGCTGAGCGACCCGAGCGAGTCCTGGGCCAGGAACGCCACGAGCACCGCCGCCAACGTGCCGGACACAAGTCCGGTCCAGCCCGCTGTCGCCGTCATGCGTTTCCAGAACATTCCGAGGATGAACGTCGCAAACAGTGGCGCGTTGAAGAATCCGAAAAGCGTCTGCAGGTAGTCCATGAGATTGGAATATTGGGACGCTATAAGTGCAGTGCCGATCGGGATGATGGTGGCGGCGACGGTAGCCACACGGCCGACCAACAAGTAGTAGGAGTCCCGCCGGTCCTTGACGACGTATTGCTGCCACAAGTCATAACTGAACACGGCGTTGAACGCCGAGATGTTGGCCGCCATGCCTGCCATGAATGAGGCCAGCAGTCCCGCGATGGCGACGCCGAGCATGCCGTTGGGCAGCAAGTCGCGGATGAGAAGCAGGATCGCGTCGTTGTATTTGACGTCGCTGCCTCCGTCGCCTGCCTTGAGCGAGGCAATTTCTGGAACGACGATCGCCGCAATGATGCCGGGAATGATCACGATGAACGGGATGAACATCTTGGGGAACGCGCCAATGATGGGAGCGCGGCGGGCGGCCGAGATCGATGACGACGCCAACGCTCGCTGCACCTCGACGAAGTTGGTCGTCCAGTAGCCGAAGGACAGCACGAAGCCGAGGCCGAAGACGATGCCGATGACCGACAACAGCGGCGACTCGATGCCGGTGAGGTCGGTGCCCGGCCAGGACGACAATTGCTCGGGGCCGGGCTGGATCCGCGCCTGGATGCCATCCCAGCCGCCGACTTTGTGCAAAGCGACGAGGGTCAGGGGCAGAAGGGCCGCGACAATCACGAAGAATTGCAGTACCTCGTTATAGATCGCCGCCGAGAGGCCTCCGAGTGCGGTGTAGCTGAGAACAATCGCCGCCGCCACCACGAGCGACACCCACAACGGCCAGCCGAGCAGGCGATTGACAATAGTCGCGAGCAAATACAGGTTGATGCCCGCAATGAGCAATTGGGCGAGGGCAAAGCTCAGCGCATTGACCAGATGGGCCCCGGTGCCGAACCGTCGACGCATGAATTCGGGAACGCTTCGTACGCCGGAGCCATAGTAGAACGGCATCATCACGACGCCGAGGAACAGCATCGCCGGCACGGCACCGATCCAGAAGTAGTGGACGGTCGCCATGCCGTACTGGGCGCCGTTGGCCGACATGCCCATGATTTCGACGGCGCCGAGGTTGGCCGAGATGAAGGCCAGTCCGGTCACCCAAGCGGGCAGCGATCGGCCGGACAGGAAGAAGTCCAGGCTTGTGGACACTTGTCGTTTGGCGAGAGCGCCGATACCGAGGACGACCAGAAAATAAAGCGCGACGATCGTGTAATCGAAGACGTTGGCGTCAAGGCGAAACGTATTGTCCGCTGCGACGACGATTTCTGGCACGATCACGGCGTTCCTCGATCCCAGGATGTTCCCCGCCATCGCGGAGGGGTACGCACAGCAACTTACCCCTCGGCCGGTTTGCGCACGCAACCAACACTCGGGCGCCGTGTTACCAACGGGCAAGATGTGGGCATCTCCTGGGGGTATCGCCCCACCCGAACCCTCGAAAAGTGCCCAAATCTCGGGGTGATCAGTGGAGGGCGCAGAAAGCTTCGACCTTGGCTGTCGGGCCGGACACGATCAGCTCGAAGGAGTCATCGATAAACGTTTCGGGACGCGCATAGGTGAAGTCCTCGCCACGCTGCTTGACGCCTACGACGGTGACACCGAAGCGCGCCCGCAAACCCGATTCGAGCAACGTCTTGCCACAAACACTCTCTGGCGCCCGCGTGCGGGCGATCGCAAAACCGTCATCGAACTCGATGTAGTCGATCATGGCGCCGGTGACCATGTGCGCGACGCGTTCGCCCATCGCGGATTCTGGAAGCACTACATGAGCAGCGCCAACCTTCTCAAGGATTCGGGCGTGCTTGGCATTGACCGCCTTCGCCCAGACCTCGGTCACACCGAGCTCTGCGAGGCTGAGGACCGTCAACACGCTGGCCTCGATATCGGTGCCGATACCTACAACCGCACGGTCAAATTGATCGGCGCCGATCTGGCGGAGCGCCTCGGTGTCTGTCGTGTCGGCGGCCACAATATGGGTGAAATCGCTGGCGAGGCGCTGGACGATGTCGACGTCTTCATCGACGGCCAGCACTTCGTGCCCCAGGCGCACGAGTGAACGCGCCACTGCGACGCCGAAGCGCCCAAGCCCGACGACGATGACGGGTGCGATTGCCCCGTCGTCCTTTTTAACCAATGATCGGCCTTTCCTCGGGGAGGTGATAGCGCGGTGTGCGCCGGCGCATCGCCAATGCGGACGCTGCTGTAATCGTGCCTACTCTGCCGATGAACATCAAGACCATCAGAACGCCTTGCGCATTGGCGGGCAACCTCGGGGTGATTCCGGTGCTGAGCCCGGTGGTTCCAAAAGCGGAAACGCATTCGAAGAGCACCTCGCCCAGGCTGAAGTCCGTCATCATCAGAACGAGAAGAGTCGTGCCGACGACCAGCATGACGGCCAGCAGGGCGATCGTCACTGCCTGGCGAATCGTCGCGGTGCTGATCGACCTTTTGCCGACCATCACTTCGGGATCGCCGCGCAACTCGGCGAGGATGACGTAGGCCAGGAGTAGGAACGTCGTGATCTTGATGCCGCCCGCGGTGCCCGCGCTCCCGCCGCCGATGAACATCAAGATCGTGCTGAGGCCGAGAGTTTCGGGCCGAACCTGGGAATAGTCGAAACTGTTGAAACCACCCGAACGAGGCATGATGCCGCCTTCGACGCCGGTCACGAACCTGCCCCACCAGCCCATCGAGCCGAGCGTTCCGGGGTTGCTCCATTCGGTGACAAGGAAAGCGATAGTGCCGACGACGAACAGCCCAATCGAACCCCACACCGTCAGTCGGGTATGAATCGTCCAGCGTTTCGGACTTCGCCAACCCCTGAACAATTCGGCCATGACCGGGAAGCCGATCGCACCCGCGAACACGGCAACACAAATCGGAAAGATCAGCCATGCGTCGCCGGCATACTGCACAAGGCTGTCGCTCTGCAGGGCGAAACCGGCGTTGTTGAACGCCATGACCGAATGAAAAAGTCCATGCCAGGCAGCGGTCGGCAAGTCGTCGAAATAGAGGATACGGAACCGAATGGTCAGAATGACCGCGATAACGCCTTCGAAAAACAGCATGGTGAGGGCGACCCGACGTAGCAAGGGACGTACGTCGCCGAGGCTCACGGCATGCATTTCGGCTTGGGCGAGGAGTCGGGTGCGCAATCTCAGGCGTCCGCCGACGAGGAGTCCGAGGAGCGTCGCAAGCGTCATGATGCCCAGTCCGCCGATTTGGACAAGGAACAGGATGATGACTTGCCCTGTCGGAGTCCAATACGTCGCCGTATCGACGGTCGCGAGCCCGGTGACAGTCACGGCGGAGACAGACGTAAACAACGCCGGCATCACCGCGGAGCCATCATGGGAATAGCGCGCAGCCGGCAGCAAGAGGAGTCCGGCGCCAAGGATGATGAACGCCAGAAAGGTCAGCGGCAACAACCTGACAGGGTGCGCGATCACTGAAGGCAGAGACAGCCAGGTCCTTCGGGGCACGAAAAGACCGTACCGCAAACGGTCGCCGGCTCGGGCGCTGCAAAGTGTGACCGCGACTCACCTGCTGAGCCTCGAATGAACCGGGTTGAGGTTCGACGACGTTCGGCGCATCGGAACGGTGTTTGCATGATAATTTCGGCCAATGGCCTCGCGCATCCGGACTGTTCAATCAGCTGTCAATCGGTTGGGAAAAGGACCCGAAATTCCGTCGTTCTTGCTGACTCTCGGAACGCTGGCATTGGCACTCATCGCATCTCTTTGCGGATTGGAAACCGTTGTCACCGTTCTGATCCTGATTTCGGTTGTCGGCGAAGGGTTGCTCGAACGCAACTCCCCCAGCGCGTCCCTGCTGCTTGATCAGGCCGCCTTCGGGATTCCCATGCGCTTCGCCGCTCGCATCGTGGTCGTCGTGGTGGCAGGAAACGAGTTCGACGGACTCGGAGCGTTGCGGACCTACATCGTCCTCGCCGTCGCCTACACACTCGTGCTGTGTGGACGGGCGCTGCACACCGAATACCGTCTTATTGGCCCGCTGAAGCCCATGGAGACCCGAAACATCCCCGGTTCGCCGCGCATCGCCGAGGAGCCCGCATCGCACATCACCGTTGTCGTCGCCACTCAGCTCGCCGTCCTCGCGCCGGCGCTTCTCGGTGCACCTTGGTGGCTCATAGCCATCCTCGGCATCCTCGGCATCGCGGCACTGTCCTACGTCACGGCGCCCGAGGCCCTGGGCTCCTGGCGAATGCGACAAGAGAAGCGGGCGACCGGATTCACCGGTCCGCTGCGTCAGATCCAGGAATTCATCAACGATTACAAGCCGCAAGTCATAGTTCACCTCAGCGGCCCCCAAGACGCCGGTTATCAGATAAACACCTGGATCGAAACGCTCGAGGCACTGGAACAACCCGTCCTCATAGTCTTGCGGGACCACCCCTTGTTCACGAAATTGGCGTCGACAACGATTCCCACCCTCGAACTCAACGACCCCGGCGAACTCATGATGCTCGACTTGTCGCCAGCGCGTATCGCCCTGTATCCGTCCAACACCGGGAACAACATCCATTTGCTGCGGCTGCCCAACGTCATGTCGGGGTTCATCGGCCACGGAGACAGCGACAAGAGCGCGTCCAACAACCCGTTTTCCCGCGTCTATGACGAGTTATGGGTTGCCGGCGAGGCCGGCGCCGACCGCTACCGCCGATCCAAAATCGGCATCCACGACGACCAATACCGTTTCGTCGGCCGCCCGCAGGTGCATCCCATCAAGAGCGTTCCCCGGCTGGGCGACGACACCATACCGACGATTCTGTATGCACCTACGTGGGAAGGCGTCAATCTCGCGCAGGAGTATTCCTCCGTCTCGGCAGTGGGCATCTCGATCGTCACAGCCCTCCTCGCCGCGGATCCACCCGTGCGCGTGATTTACAAAGCGCACCCTTTCACGGGCCAGCGTGACGCCAAATATCGCGATGTCCATGCGCGGATCGTGTCGATGATCGACGCCGCCAACCGTGCAAAAGGCACCGATCACCGGGTCATCGGCAACAGCCGTAAGGGTCCGACGATCAACGACTGCTTCAACCGCGCCAGCGCCCTCATCACCGACGTCTCCAGCGTCGTGAGCGACTTCCTTGCCAGCGAGAAACCGTATGCCGTCTTCAATCATGCCGGCACGACCGAGGAGGCATTTGTCGCCGAATTTCCCTCGACCGGTGCCGCGACGATCATCAACCGCGAGGGAAGCGGCATGAAGGAGTTCCTTGCCGTCGTCACCCGGTCCTCGCCCGACACCAAGGCCGAAGCGCGCTTGGCACTCGCAACCTACCTTCTCGGCACACCGGAGCAACGGACCATCGCCGCGTTCCAGAACTCGGTCAACGACTTCATCGCCCGCTCCGAAGCCGATCGGGCCGTCTATCGCACGATCCCTCAAGTGGCTCCCGTAGAAACCGAATTCCCCGAAGACTGACGACAGTTCTGCCTGGGCGGGAGGGATTGGGCTCGGGAGCATCGCCACCGATAAGGTGGGCGGGTGAATTCGGCTTCGGAATCAATCCATATCGCAATCGTCACCTACAACCGTTCGGCACTTCTGAAGGGGCTGCTGGCAAGCGCCGCGACCATGAACACTCAGGCCGACCGGATCCATGTTATCGACAACGCAAGCACCGACGACACCGCCGAAGTCGTTGCCGCCGCGATGGCCGATTTCGCGCCTGGGCAGCTGATCCTCCACCGCATGGAGGTCAATACCGGCGGCGCGGGCGGCTTCTCCGAGGGCACCCGGGTCTCGCTCGAGGACGGCGCCGACTGGGTCTGGCTCATGGACGACGACGTCGAAATTCTCCCCGAAGCTCTTGAGCGTTTCGATCCCTGGATGAAACGTTTCCATTGCACCCACGGCCGCCGCTACGACGTCGACGGCAGCCCTTTCTATTGGCAGGCGAAGTTCAACAACTTCCTGGCAGTGCCACTCCCCTACGGCAGCAACCATTTCAGCGACGAAGGCTTCGCGATCACCAACTCGGGCACCTTCGAGGGCATGCTCATCCACGCAGACGTCGTACGCCAAATTGGCCTGCCCGACCCGCGCTTCTTCATCTCCTGGGACGACGCGGTCTATGCCTGGTTGGCCTCACAGTTCACCAAGGTCGTCTACGTCGACGCATACGTCCTGCAGAAGAAGCGCGACCAGAAACAGATAAGTCTCGCGGGCATCCGTCACTTCAATGACTCGAGCCCGCTGGCCCGCTATCACGTCATGCGCAATCGTGCGTATGTCGCGAAATACTTCAACGCCCACGGCCAGCTCAACCGGGTCGGTTTTGCGATCGGTACGTTTCTCACTTTTGCCAAAGAGGTATTCCGGCTCCTCGCGGTCGACCACACTCTCAAGGGTGTCGGCGACCTCACTCGGGGTATGAGGCACAGTCGTAAACTGCTCGCAGACAAAACGTGGAAGCCGATGGACCCGTTGGACGTTCCGGCACGAAAGGGCTCCGCATGACTCCGGACATCGTCATTGTCGGTTCTGGTTTTTTTGGACTCACCATCGCCGAACGTTGTGCCAATGAGTTGGATTTGAAAGTCCAGGTCATCGACCGTCGCCATCACATCGGCGGCAACGCCTACAGCGAGATCGAGCCCGAGACCGGCATCGAAATCCATCGCTACGGCGCGCATCTTTTCCATACCTCCAATCAGCAAGTCTGGGACTACGTCAACGGGTTCACGACGTTCACGCCTTATCAACATCACGTCTATACGACCTTCCAAGGCGAAGTCTTCCCGATGCCGATCAACCTCGGCACTATCAACCAGTTCCAGCGGGCCGCCTACTCCCCCACCGAGGCCAGGGCCTGGGTCGTCGAGCAAGCCGGTCAGGCTGTGACATCTGCTGACGGGGCGAGCAACTTCGAGGAAAAGGCGATTTCGCTGATCGGTCGTCCTCTCTACGAAGCGTTCATCAAGGGCTACACCGCCAAGCAGTGGCAGACCGATCCGCGGGAACTCGCCGCGGAGATCATTTCGAGACTGCCGGTCCGCTATACCTACGACAACCGCTATTTTTCCGACACGTATGAAGGCCTGCCGACCAACGGCTACACCGCGTGGCTCGAGAAGATGGTCGAACACCCGAACATCACCGTGACGCTCAACGCGGACTTTTTCGATGAGTCGCAGCCGTGGCACAAAGCGGCCGTCGTCGGTCGGATTCCGGTTGTCTACACGGGCCCCGTTGATCGTTACTTCGACTTCGCCCACGGCGATCTGTCCTGGCGGACCCTCGATTTCGAGAAAGAAGTGCTGCCGATCGGCGACTTCCAGGGGACCCCGGTCATGAACTACGCCGACGAAGAGGTGGAATACACGCGCATTCACGAGTTCCGGCACTTCCACCCCGAGCGCGACTATCCCGACGACAAAACGGTCATCATGCGCGAATTCTCTCGGGCCGCCGAGCACGGTGCTGACGGGCAAGGGGACGAGCCTTACTACCCCATCAATACGGCGCAGGACCGCGAGCGATTGCTCGCTTATCGCGAGTTGGCCACGGCCGAGAAGAACGTGTTGTTCGGCGGCCGGTTGGGCACCTACAAATACCTCGACATGCACATGGCGATCGGCTCGGCGCTGAGCATGTTCCGCAATCAGCTGAAGCCCTATTTCGCCTCCGGCATGACCCTCGAAGACCATGGTCTCTGACGCCAGGGTCGGCGTGGTCCGTCGCCTGCAGTTGTGGACGATCGCCCGCCTGCGCCGTTCGCGCTTCCTCCCGATCGGCATTCCCGACAAGGTCGCCGACGAACACCGTCTCGGTCAGGCCTTCAGCCACACCATTCTGCTTTATTTCGCCACCGCGCAGGACAGTCTTTATCAATTGCGGCCCTGGTATCCCGCCCTCACCGCCCTCGACGCCGACCACCGCGTCATAGCGGTCTTCAAGGACTCGCGCACCGCTGCAGTCGTCCGTGCCGAGAGTGGTCTCGATTGCGTCACGCTCGCCCGCTACGGCCAACTTGATGAGATCCTCGGCAAGAGCGACGTCAAACTCGCTCTGTACGTCAATCACGATCCAATCAACTTCGAATGCCTGCGGTTCACCTCACTCGTCCACATCTATCTCGGCCACGGCGACAGCGACAAAGGCGTCTCGATCTCCAATCAGGTCAAGGCCTACGACTTCTGTTTCCTCGCCGGTCAGGGTGCTCTTGAGAGGACCGCTGACAATGTCATGTTGTATGACGCCGCCGCCCGCAGCGTGTTGATCGGTCAACCACAGCTCGACGGTGCGACGTCATACGTGCAGCGGCCCGATCCGGCCGGACGCAAGACCGTCTTGTATGCACCGACATGGGAGGGCTCACAGCCCTCGGTGTCCTACGGCTCGCTCGAAACCCACGGGCTCCCGCTGGTCAGGGCGTTGCGGGGCCACTACCGCGTGATCTACCGCCCGCATCCGCTTTCGGGGGTCATCAGCGGCTCCTATGCGGCCGCCGACGCCGCGATCCGCGACGACGCCGAGCGGGTGGACCTCGCTGTGCCGATGGAACAGTCCTTCGCCGATGCCGATCTGCTGATCTGCGATGTGTCGGCTGTGTCCCTCAACTGGCTGCCGTCGGGCAAACCGTTTCTGGTCACAACGCCGCGGGCCCGGTTTCCGAAAAGCCGGCTGATGGACGTCATTCCGCAACTGGGCGCGAACGACGATGCCGCGGTCGTCGTCGCCAAGCACCTCGAGACTGATCCGTCCGCGGAAACCCGTCGGGGACTCATCGACTACTACCTCGGCGAACCGACTCCAGGAGTGGCAACGCAGCGCTTCATCGAGGCTTGCACGAATGCCATCGAAATCCGCGACAAACACTGGTCAGCCAAAAAGGCCACCGGCGCGCAAGGCCCGTAACGGGTTTCTCAGTTGCCTCCACCGATGGCCGCGGGCCCTTCTTCGCGGCGGATGTCGATGATTTGGCCGGTCTGCTGGGCCACCAGGACGTCGAGTGAGCGGCGGGCGACTTCTTTCGAGCTGAGCAAAGTCCCCGCGGGCTCTTCGCCGAAGGCCTTCGTACGCATGGGGGTGCCGGTCCGCTCGGGGTTGACGCAGTTGACGCGGACTTCGCCAGCCCACTCGTCGGCGAGCGCCTGAGTCAGGTTGACGACAGCGGCCTTGGCCGAGGAATAGAGCGAATAGCCCTTACGTCCGCGCGTGTAAGAAGAAGACGTGAAGAGCAACAACGAACCTCTGGTCTGCGCGAGGTGCGGATAAAACTCCTGGGCGATGAAGATCTGGGCGAGGTAGTTAATGTCGGTTGCGGCATAAATCGTCTCTTCGGACGTCTCGGCCAGTTCTCCGATCGGCAGGATTCCCGCCGTGTTGACGACGAAGTCGACTTTGTCGCCGGCCGCGAGCACCGTGGCGGCCGCTGCGGCGATGTCCTCGCGTCGGTCGACGTGAGTATTGGTCGACGAACGCGAGAACGTATGAACGGTCGCGCCGAAGCCCGCTGCCAGTTCGGCAATGTCGCCACCGATGCCGTAGGAACCGCCGAAGACGACCATGGTCTTGCCCTTGAGCGCGGCCACATACTCGTCAGCGCTGAGCTCGGCCGGCGTGTCCGCCGAATGCAGTTGGAAAAGCTTGTCGGCGATGTAGACGTCGATCGGCTCGGTGACCTTCATATTTCGTTCGTGACCGGCGACAACCGCGATGGGCACGTCGGGGAGATATCGCAGGACGACGGTGCAGTCGTCGGTCGCGGTGAACCCGGGGTCCTGCTCGGCAATTGTGTAGGCCTTGCGGATCACCGAGAGCCTGAACGACTGAGGCGTCTGACCACGGCGCAGCAAATGACGCGGCAACACGTCGGCAATGGATTCTGCTCCACCGATCGGCGCGTCAGCGTGGACCTGGACGACAGTGTCGGCCGAAGGAATGGCCGTGTCGACGGCGTCATACTGAGCCAACGCCTTGATGTTGTCCGCGATGATGGTCTGCGAGACAAGCGGGCGAACGGCGTCGTGGAAGAGAACATTGCATTCCTCGTCGCCGAGTGCATCGAGGGCAAGGCCGGTGGTGCCGTTGCGGGTTTCGGCGCCTTCGAGGATGTGACTGACTTTGACGAAGCCGCCATTCTGGACAATAGCCCGCACCGGGTCGAGGTGGCCCGGAGCCATCATGATGACGATCTCGTCGATGAGCGGTGACGACTCGAAGGCGGCGATCGTGTGTTCGATGATGGTCTTGCCGGCGATCTTGATCAATTGCTTGGGGATCGAAAGTCCCACTCGGGTTCCAGTGCCACCGGCAAGGATCACGGCCACATTCCGCAGATTCATCACCCGAGGAGACTATCGTCCGCTGGCTCAATCAGTCTGTTGGGACTTCCAGACCCGGAACGATTCCTCGGAGTTGCCGCGCCTCCAATAGCCCGAAACAGAAACGTCGGCCCGGGGCACGCCGCGTTCGTTCAGGACATAGGGCCGTACGGACTTGAGGAGGGCGGACTCGCCGTGGAGGAAGACCTGCACGCGACCCGGCGGCCAGTCGAATGCCCGCACTGCCTCATCGAGCAGCTCGGTCGAACCGGGTTCTGCATCCCTGCGATGCAGCCAGTTGAGGTCAAGATCAGCTGTCGTCGCGAAGGATTGTTGTTCGGTCTCGTCGCTGATCTCGATGAACGCGACCGCCTTGGCGCCACTGTCGAGACGTTCGAGGGCGGCGCCGATCGCCGGGATCGCCGCCTCGTCGCCGACGAAAAGATGCCAATCAGCGGCAGGATCGGGCGCATATGCACCGCTGGGCCCCCGCAGATGCATGACGTCGCCGGCCTTGGCGCGCATCGCCCACGGACCCGCATAGCCTTGGCCCCCAGCAGAATCAGTGCCAAGAGGATCAGTGCCGTGCACCACGAAGTCGATGGCCAGTTCTTCGACCTGCTGATCGACCCAGCGGACCGTGTAGGTACGCAATACCGGCCAGGCGTCTTGCGGCACGACGTCACGCACCTCGTCAAGGTCCAGTGGCTCGGGATAAACCGTGTCGGGGTCGAGGAAGACGAGTTTCACATAGCAGTCAGTCGCCGCGCCTCCCGCAAGCCGGGCCAGCTTGTTGCGCCGCAAGAGGAAAGTGGCAAAGCCGCTGCCGCCGAACACAACGCGCTGCATGTGCGGCGTCAATCGCTCGGTGCGGACGACGACGAGTTTGACTGGCTGGCTCTTGCTCACGCTGTGTAGCCTAACGGCGTGAGCCAAGGCATCGACACCACCCAATTTGACCCCTCAATCCGCCCCCACGACGACTTGTTCCGCCATGTGAACGGCCCGTGGCTGGAATCGGCCGAAATTCCGCCCGACCGTGCCACGGCCGGTGCCTTCCTGGAGTTGCATGACGCCGCCGAGGCCAAAATCCGCGCCATCGTCGAAGCTGCCGGCACGGGTTCAGCCGATTCGGCGCGGGACGATGAGGAACAACGCAAGATCGGTGACCTGTATGCGAGCTTTATGGACGACGACCGGATCGAGGAACTCGGCGCCACTCCCCTCGCCCCCGAACTCGCCAAGGTCGACGCCATCACCTCCATTTCTGAGTTCGTGGACACCCTCGGAGATCTCGAACGCTCGGGGGTCGGCAGCGTCTTCGGCATGTTCATCGGCCCCGACGACGGCAACCCCGACCGCTATGTCACCTATCTGATGCAGAGCGGTTTGGGGCTTCCCGACGAGTCCTACTACCGCGACGACGATTTCGTGTCGATCCGTGCGGCATACGTCGCGCATCTCAAGGAGATGTTCGACCTCGCCGGAATCGGCGATGCGCAGGACCGCGCCGATCGCGTTTTCGCGCTCGAGACGAAAATCGCCGGCTTTCACTGGGACCGGGTTGCTTGCCGCGATGCACAAAAGGCCTACAACCCCCGGACCCACGACCAACTTCGCCAACTCACGTCGACCTTCGACTGGGATTCCTGGGCGAGCCACGCACAACTTCCCGAGCCGGTGCTCGCCGACGTCGTCGTCGGTCAGCCCTCCTACTTCGAGGGCCTCAACACGCTCCTCACCGCAGCGCAGAATTCTGCGCAAGAATTGGAATCCTGGAAGGACTGGCTCCGTTCACAAGTCATCCACGGCGCCGCGTCGTACCTGTCCAGCGCCTTCGTGGACGCCAATTTTGCGTTCTACGGCAAGACTCTCAGCGGCACCGACGAGCTCCGTCCCCGCTGGAAGCGCGGCGTCAGCTTCGTCGAAGGTGCCATGGGCGAGGCGCTCGGCAAAATCTACGTAGGCACCGAATTCCCGGCGAGCTCCAAGGCACGAATGGATGAACTGATCGCCAACCTCATCGAGGCCTACCGCCAAAGCATCACGGCACTGTCGTGGATGAGTGAGGACACCAAAGCACAAGCTCTCGACAAACTCGACTCGTTCACACCGAAGATCGGCCACCCCGACAAGTGGCGCGACTACTCCACGCTCGAGACCGATCGCGCTGACCTGCTGGGCAATGCCCGACGTGCGCTGGGCTTCAGCATGGACCGTGAGATCGCCAAGATCGGCTCGCCGATCGACCGCGACGAGTGGTACATGACTCCGCAAACCGTCAACGCCTATTACAACGCGTCCATGAATGAGATCGTGTTCCCAGCTGCGATCCTGCAACCGCCGTTTTTCCATGCCGACGCCGATGACGCCGTCAACTACGGCGCGATCGGTGCCGTCATCGGCCATGAGATCGGCCACGGCTTCGATGACCAAGGGTCGCACTATGACGGCACCGGCGCTCTGCGCAATTGGTGGACCGATGAAGACCGCGAGTCCTTCGAGAAACTCACCGGGGCGCTGATCGCGCAATACAACGAACTTTCCCCCACCGGCGCAGATGGTCACACCATCAACGGCGAACTCACCATCGGTGAGAACATCGGCGACCTCGGCGGACTGGGCATCGCCTTCAAGGCCTTCAAACTCTCCCAAAATGGTGGCGCAGAGTCCGAAGGCGATGCCGCCAAGATCGGCGGATTGACCGCCGACCAGCGATTCTTCATCTCCTGGGCTCAAGCCTGGCAGGGCAAGGTCCGCGATCAGGAGGTCATACGGCGACTGACAACCGATCCACATTCGCCGCCGGAATTCCGCTGCAATCAGGTGGTCCGCAACATCGATGCGTTCTATGAAGCCTTCGGTGTGTCGAAGGACGACGCGTTGTGGCTCGACCCGGAAGAACGCGTCAACATTTGGTGATCAGTCGCCTTTCGAGGTCGGTCGCCCTCCATCAAAATTTGCGTCTCCGCCTCACCTAGTGCGCGTCCTCAGTAGGGTGGGCGCGTGTCGACGCACTCTGGGGCCGCTTCGTGGCTGTTCCGCTCCCATCGTGCTCCCGTTCCTTCCAGCGTCTTTGACTCCTCGTGAGTGATCTTGACTCAACCCGGAGTCCAATCCTGCGAAACCAGGTTCAGCGGCGCACTCTGCGCACCCTGGCGATTTCCCAGGTCATCGGCGGCATCGGCAACGGCGCGGGACTCGCGGTCGGTTCACTGATCGTCAAGGACGTCAGCGGCTCTTCGGGATGGGCCGGCATGGCCACGGTCATGCTGACTCTTGGCGCCGCCCTCTTCACCTTGCCGCTCGCAGCTCTCGCAAGCCGTGCGGGTCGCCGACCGCCGCTCGCGATCGGCTGGTTGCTCGGTGCCGTCGGTGCCGCCACCACGATCGCCGGCGCGCAATGGTCATCCCTGGTTGTGACGCTCCTCGGCCTCGTCCTGTTCGGTGCCAGCACCGCGGCCAATCTCCAGTCGCGATTCGCCGCCGTCGACCTGGCAGAGCCCGGTCAGTTCGGCCGATCGCTGTCGCTCGTGATCTGGTCGACGACGATCGGCGCGGTCATCGGACCCAACCTCACCGGCCCCGGTGCGGCCATCGCCGGCAGGATCGGCCTTCAAGACCTGGCCGGGCCGCTTCTGTTCTCAGCGCTCGGATTTCTGCTCGCCGGCATCCTGATTTTCGTCACCTTGCGCCCGGACCCACTCATCGTGGCCGGTGGCGGAGACGGTTCTTCGCCTTCGGGCATCCGTGCGGCCCTGCCACATGTGCGCGGCAGCACTCTTGCCGGAATCCTTACTGTCGGTTCGGCGCACGCCGTCATGGTTGCGGTGATGGCGATGACGCCGGTTCATATGCAGGACCACGGCGCGGCTCTCAACATCATCGGGCTGACCATCAGTCTCCACATTGCGGGGATGTATGCCCTCTCACCGCTCATGGGCTGGCTGAGTGACCGCTGGGGTGCCCGCCAGACCATTTTGCTCGGACAGTCCATCCTGTTGATCGCAGTTTTCGTCGCCGGCACTTCGGGTCGCTCGAATACGCAGATTTCGATCGGTCTCATCCTGCTGGGTGTGGGTTGGTCAGCCTCGGTCATCGCGGGATCGGCTCTTCTCAGCCAGTCGCTGGCGCCCGACATACGCCCCGCTGTCCAGGGCCTGAGCGACCTCGTCATGAACCTCGCGGGCGCAAGCGGCGGCCTCCTGGCCGGACTCGTGATGGCCGGTTGGGGATTCGGCACCCTCAACGCGGCCGCGGCCCTGCTGACTCTGCCAGTGGTGATCATCGTCGCCGGGCGAAAGGCAATCACTACGGCGTAACGGTCTTGCCGAACCTGCCGACAACAAGATGCACGAGTCCCCAGAAGCGATCGGCAACCGGTCGCAGTCGTGAACGGATGCGAAGATCGAGCGCCGCATAGGTGGCTGAGCTGACGAAAATCGCATCGAAAGCGATCATCGACAGCGAGAACCACGGCAACGCCATCAACACAGCGATCGACAGATGCAGCAGGACGATGAAGGCCAGCGCGATCCGCCTCGACACCGGATGCAACAACAGCGGCGGAAAGAACAACTGGACGAAAACGGCCAGATACGTCGAAATGCCGACAATCACGCCGAAATGAGTGAAGGCATCAGGAAAATCTGGAAGGCTAAAACCGCCAGAGCAATGTTGTGGACTCCGTTGCAGAACCAGCGCGGCAACACGTATTGGCTGTTCCACAAGTCCCTTATAAACGATTTGGCGGCGCCGACAACATCGCGCCTGAGGATAGGCCCCGCCTGGGTCCGGGCGCGGCGTCGCGCATCCAGCGACCAATATTGGTTGGTGTGCATGAACAGCAAGGTGATGAGGCCGACGCGAATGATGTTGTCGCCGTGATCGCCCAAGACCGGGTTCTGTTCGACGATGGCTATGTTGGCGATGACCATGAGCGGTCCCACGAGACGCGTGTGCCAACCGAGGATGTATGCCAAGGCGAGCATCATGGCGCCGAGATAGAACAACGTGAACTCCAGACTACCCACGTTGTCGAGGAGTTTGACCGGCGCGAATTCGCCGAGGTCGCGCGCCGGTTTTGCCCAGACCGCTCCCGGGCCGAATACGAGGCTGCGCACCCCGACGTTGGTGATCAGCAGGCCGAGCACCGATGATCCGGCGAGGATACGGCTGAGTGCCACGCCGTGAAGGGCCCGCTTGTCCTCGAAAAGCCAAGAATCGACCGTCATCGCTTCCCCACATAGCCGTCGAAAGCGGCCTGCGCGTCGCCGTTTGCGGGCATCGCCTCGCGCCAACCGAAACGAGAATAGGTGAAAGCCACGTCGAGAAAATTGACGTCATTGCGCACGTCGTAGTTCGGCACGAGCCGGTGACCGACGCGGAACTGGAGCTCGGTGACGCCCTCACCCCAGCGGGCGGTGGCATACAGGGTGGCGAAACGGGTCAGCATTTGATCGGTACGCAGGTAGGCCGCGATGGTCTCAGGGGCCGCTGATCCGTCCGTATTCGCCTTCAGAAGATCCTTGCCCAGATCCATATTGCCCGGATCCGTTTGCGGCAATCCGAGGTAATCTCCCTGGACAAGAAGCCGCTGATCCTTGTTGAGATCGGGCAGCAACGAGTTCATGTCGCTCCCAAGCCGCCGCGTCGCGGAATGGATTCGGGAGGGATTGAGAAGGTATTTGATCCTCTCGTCTTCCTTCGCAGTGATGTCATACCAATCAGTGGCTTTGCCGGTTCCCGCTTTGCGATTGCCGACGTAGGCGCGGATCAGCACGTTCTCGCCGCCCCGAAGCGGGAGCGGCGCGAAAATAGACCACGACTGTTCGAAGTAGGGGTTTATATAGGAACGAAGCCGGTCGGGTCCGACCGTCGCACGAAGCGGGTTGTCGGGCATGACCCAGATCATGAGGAGGATGGAGTGGACCGCCACGGGAACGGCCGATAGTCCGGAAGTTGCATGGTGGAATACAGGGCATTGCCGTGTTGCCAGCTGCTTCCGGTGATCTTCGACAGGCCCGCCGTTTGGGCCGCCAAAGCAGTATCTGCGGTCGACTCTTCGTAGGCACGGGCTCAACCTAGCAATGATGAGGCGGAGTTCGGCCCGTCTTGCCACACGACCTTGTAATTGACTTCGACCCCGACCAAAGAACGGTCGGGGTCGAAGTCGTTTGTGGAGCATAGGAGATTCGAACTCCTGACCTCTTCCATGCCATGGAAGCGCGCTACCAACTGCGCCAATGCCCCGAAAATCCTCCCTGCGGAGGATCAAAATCGAGCAATGCGATCTTAACCGTTGACTCTTGCCATCTTCAAACCGGGTCAGGTGTCATCGGAGAGGACCGGCTCGGGCAACGTGCCGGCATTCCATTCGGTGATACGCCAGATTTTGCGATCGCCGAACCGGGACTCTTCGAGCACCGACCAGGCGCAATTGTTGAACCCACCAAATGATCGCCAGTGCTCTTGCGGGATGCCAACGAACGTGCACGCTCCGACGCGCAGGACTGCACCGTGCGCGACGACTACGGCCGGCCGATCTTGTTGCAAATCAGTGGTGAGCTCACTCAGAACCTCGGCAAAACGCTTGCCCGCTTCGCTATAGGTCTCTCCCCCAGGCATCCGGATGTCGTCGCCAGTGACCCAGGCCCGCATCTCTTGTGGATAGGCCTGCCAGGCTTCGTGGGAGGTCAAACCCTCACGAAGTCCGAAGGCCATTTCGCGCAGGCGTATGTCCGTTTCCACGGAGACGTTCGTCAAATTGCTGAGCGTCTGAGCCGTCGCCGTTGCCCGTGAAAGGTCTGAACTCACGATTCGCGCAGGCTTCAGGGTGGCGAGTCGAGCCGCCGCCGCAGAGGCTTGGGCGATGCCGGTGTCGTCGAGCGGCACATCGCTTTGTCCCTGCACCCGGCCGGCGGCATTCCACCCGGTCTGTCCGTGGCGCCACAGGATGATTTGGCGGCTCAACGAAGATCTACTTTCGGGCAATCGCTCCACAGCCGCTCGAGCGAATAAAAAGCGCGTTCTTCCTGGTGCTGGATGTGAACGACGATGTCGAAAAAGTCGAGAAGGACCCAGCGGCCTTCACGGGCGCCCTCGCGACGCACCGGTTTGGCACCGATGGCAAGCATTTTTTCTTCGATTGCGTCCTGAATCGCCCGGACCTGCGGCGCATTGTTGGCCGAGCAGATGACGAATACGTCGGTGATGAACAGTTGCTCCGACACGTCGAAGGCCACAATGTTCTCGGCAAGTTTGTCTTCGGCAGCGGTGGCGGCGAGTCGGGCGAGTTGGAGTGCGCCTTCGGTCGCGGTCATGCGGGCTTTCCATACAATTTGTGTTTTCCGATGTATTGAACGACGCCATCGGGAACGAGATACCAAACCGGTTCGCCTCGTTGGACACGAAGTCGGCAATCCGTCGAGGAAATGGCAAGGGCTGGGACTTCTACGATCGTAATATTTTCCTTGGGCAGGCCCTCGAGGGTGCCTTCGGTCATTTCGTGGCCGGGACGGGTACAGCCGACGAAGTGTGCCAAGCCAAAGAGTTCATCGTGGTCGCGCCACGTCAACAACGCCGCCATCGCGTCGGCGCCGGTGATGAAGTAGAGATCGGCATCTGGTAGCGAGGCCTTGAGGTCGCGAAGAGTGTCGATCGTGTAGGTGGGCCCATCGCGGTCGATGTCCACGCGACTGACGGCGAACCGCGGATTTGCCGCGGTGGCGATGACCGTCATGATGTAGCGGTCCTCGGCGGCCGAGACGGTCCGTTCGGCTTTTTGCCAAGGCTGACCGGTCGGCACGAAGATGACCTCGTCAAGGTCGAACCAGGACTGGACTTCGCTGGCGGCGACAAGGTGTCCGTGGTGGATGGGGTCGAACGTGCCACCCATAACACCTACCCTGCGGCGTCGACTGGTCATCGGCCCAGTGCTCATCGACCCAGTGCTCATCGGCCCATCAGGAATGTTCGCGTCCCTTGCCGAACGACAGCAGTGCGAGCACCAGGAGAGTGAAGATCACCAGGGTGATCGCTCCAACTGCGTAGGGGCTAATGCCCAGATCACGCGTTTGTTCGGCGCTTTGAGCGGCGGCAAGAATCATCGACATGGGTCCAATCTAGCGTGGCAGCCCGGCGCGCGTGGCTTCACCCTTTAACGGGTGTGGCCCGCGCCGGTGACGATGTAGGTCGTGGTGGTCATTTCGGTCAGCCCCATCGGTCCGCGCGCATGGAGTTTTTGTGTCGAGATGCCGATTTCGGCACCGAAACCGAATTCACCGCCGTCGGTGAAACGCGTCGAGGCGTTGATCATGACCGCCGCCGAATCGACGCCCATCGCAAAGCGCTGAGAAGCGGCGAGCGACCCCGTGACGATGGCTTCGGTATGACCCGAGGAGTGGGCCCTGACATGGTTGATGGCTTCGTCGATCGAGTCGACGACGTGAGCCGAGATGTCGAGGTCAAGGTATTCGGTGTCGTCGTCTTCGACGGTCACCGGCACGACATCGTTGCTAAGTGCCTGGAAGGCCGCATCACCGTGGATCGTGACGCCTCGCTCCTGCAGCGCGGCAATCACCCGGGGCAGAAAAGCATCGGCAACGGCCCTGTGCACCAACAGGGACTCCGCGGCGTTGCAGACACTCGTGCGATGCGTTTTGGAGTTGACGGTGATGTCCAGCGCCATATCGAGGTCGGCATCGGCATCGACATAGACGTGGCAATTGCCCACACCGGTCTCGATGACCGGCACGGTCGACCGCTCGACGACGGTCTTGATCAGCCCCGCTCCCCCGCGCGGGATCACGAGGTCAACGAGTCCGCGCGCCTGCATGAGGTGGGTGGCCGATGAGCGGTCATCTGCGGGTATGCGCTGGATCGCATCGGCAGGCAGACCGACAGATTTCAAGGCATCGCGGAGCATGTCGATGATCGCCGCATTGGACCGCGCAGCCGACGACGAACCGCGAAGGAGGACCGCATTGCCGGCCTTGAGGCAAATTGCCGCCGCATCGGCGGTGACATTGGGGCGGGCCTCATAAATCATGCCGATGACACCCATTGGAACCCGGATTTGGCGCAGTTGAAGACCATTGGGCAACGTCGAGCCGCGCACGACTTCCCCAACAGGGTCGGGGAGGGCGGCGATGTCACGCGTACCTTCGGCGATTGCTGCCACGCGTCCGGCACCCAGACTCAGCCGGTCGATGATGTTCTCTTCGATGTCGGCATTGCGCGCGGCAGCCACATCTTCGGCGTTGGCAGCGAGAATCTCGTCGGTATGAGCCAGCAAGGCGTCGGCCATGGCGATGAGGGCCGTGTCCTTGTCGGTGCGCGGCGTCAACGCAAGAGTGGCCGCGGCGACTCGGGCGCGGCGGGCGGCGTCATGGACTTGTTGTTTCATGACTCCAATTCTAGGCCCAGGTGAGACACAAGAATCGATCTGATGGTCGGGTTGCGGGCACTAGGTCGATTCGTTCGTCCGTGGACGCAATCAGATGAGCATGAGATCGTCGCGGTGGACGAGTTCACGCTCGTATTCCGCGCCGAATTCGGCGGCAAGGTCATGAGTGCTGCGGCCGATCAGCTTGGGAACTTCGGCGCTGTCGTAATTGACGATGCCTCGGGCGATGACCTTGCCCTCGGGGTCAACCAGATCGACCGGATCACCGGCCGAAAATGCCCCCGTCACCCCCGTCACCCCGGCAGGTAACAACGATGCGTTCTTCTGGGTCACAGCGCGCACAGCTCCGGCGTCGAGCTCGATGCTGCCCATCGCGACACTCGCGTGGGCAAGCCACAACAACCGGGTCGGACGTCGGCGACCAGTTGGATGGAACTTCGTGCCGACCGGCTCCCCCACCAAGGCAGCTGCCGCGTTGGCGGCCGAGGCGAGTATGACCGGTATACCCGCCCCGGTGGCGATGCGTGCCGCATCGACCTTGGTGACCATGCCGCCGGTGCCGATAGCTGAGGCGCTGGGGCGGACTATGTCGATGTCAGCGAGGGCAGCTTCGTCACAGACTTCGGCAATCAGCGTGGTGCCGGGTTTGCCGGGGTCGCCGTCATACAATCCGTCGACATCGGACAGCAGCAGCAACAAATCGGCATGGACCAGATGAGCGACCAGCGCGGCAAGGCGGTCGTTGTCGCCGAAGCGGATTTCGCTGGTGGCCACGGTGTCATTTTCGTTGACGATAGGCACGGCGCCAAATTCCAGCAGCCGTGCAAACGTCTGATAAGCGTTGCGATAGTGGCTCCGCCGGGTCACGTCATCGGACGTAAGAAGCACTTGGCCGGCCACGATCCCGTGATGAGCGAAGCGCTCGGCATAACGGGCCACAAGAAGTCCCTGTCCGACACTTGCCGCCGCTTGTTGCGTGGCAAGGTCACGGGGCCGGCGGGGCAATCCCAGCGGACTGAGGCCGGCCGCGATCGCACCGGAACTCACCAGCACGACTTCGTCGCCACGACCTCGAGCAGCGGCCAGCGCATCGACGAGAGCGTCGAGCAGCGCGGCGTCAAGCCCTCCGTGCGCCGTGGTCAGCGACGACGAACCGATCTTGATGACGATGCGCGCCATCGCTCAGCCCCCGTCTCCATTGCGCTCAGTCCCATTACGCTCAGCCCCATTGCGCGGAGTCGCGGGCCGACCGGCGTCCTCGGCAGTGCCGCCCTCATCAGGAGGCACCCAGTTGGGGTCTTTGGCACGCTCTTCGCGAGATTCTGCCTCGAACGCGCGGGCAGCGGCCAGGTCTTCGCGGCGTTCCTTGGACGTGCGTCGATTGTTGTCGTCGAGGCGCAGATCCTGGCCGCGGTTGCCGAGGATTTCGGCGCCTGCCTGATTTTGCGGATCGAAATCGAACATCACCGCATTGGCGTCGTCGCCGATGACGATGTCATCGCCGGCGCGGGCGCCCAGGGCGAACAACTTGTCCTCGACCCCGAGCCGGTTGAGCCGGTCTGCCAGGAAGCCAATCGCCTCATCATTGGTGAAGTCGGTCTGGCGCACCCAACGGATCGGCTTTTCGCCGCCTACGACCCATTGCTTGTCGATCTGGTCGATGGTGAATTCTTCGCCGACGCCCGATTCAGCTTTGGGACGTAAGACGATGCGGGTGACTTCGGCCTGAGGTGTCATCGCTCGCTTGGAGCTGACGACCTGGGCCATGGCGAAAGAGAGTTCGCGCAGACCTGCATGACTCGCCGCCGAGACGTCGAAGACATCGAGTCCGCGCGCTTCGAGATCTGCACGCACAAAACTCGCGATCTCCTTGGCGTCGGGGACATCGGTCTTGTTGAGCGCGACGAGTCGCGGCCGGTCCTCGAGGCCGCCATAGGTGGCCAATTCATTTTCGATGATGTCGAGGTCGGTCAGCGGGTCGCGACCGGGTTCGACGGTTGCGCAGTCGATCACGTGGACCAAGGCCGCACACCGCTCGACGTGGCGGAGGAAGTCGTGGCCGAGTCCCTTGCCCTCGCTGGCCCCTTCGATGAGCCCGGGGACGTCGGCGACCGTGAACGTCGTCTCGCCGGCGGTCACCACGCCCAAGTTGGGGACGAGGGTGGTGAACGGGTAGTCGGCGATCTTGGGCCGGGCGCGCGACAATGCGGCGATGAGGCTCGATTTGCCGGCACTGGGGAACCCGACGAGGCCGACGTCGGCGACGACCTTCAACTCGAGGGTGATGGTCAGTTCTTCGCCGGGCTCGCCCTTGAGCGCAAAGCCGGGAGCCTTGCGCTTGCTGGGGGCCAGCGCGGAGTTGCCCAAACCACCACGACCGCCGGCCGCGATGACGATTTCGGTGCCGGGCCCGACGAGATCGGCGAGTACTTCTCCGCTTTCGCTGCGGATGACAGTGCCGTCGGGGACGCGCAACGTCAGCGAATCTCCGTTGGAGCCGCTGCGGTTGTTGCCCTCGCCGTGGTTACCGTTACCGCCAAGCCGATGCGGCTCGTGATGAAAATCTATGAGCGTCGTGACGTCTGCCCCCACGCGAAGGATCACGTCGCCGCCGTGACCGCCATTGCCGCCGTCGGGGCCGCCGAGCGGCTTGAACTTCTCACGGTGCACCGAGGCAACGCCGTTGCCGCCGGAGCCGGCCGAGATGTGCAGCGTCACTTGGTCGACGAAACTGGGAATGGCCACAACCTGCTCCTTATTGCGTTCGGTGGCTTGCGGTTGGAGGAACTCTGCCTAAAAGTTCGCTGCCAAAACAAGAAGGGGCAGTCCGCAATTGCGGACTACCCCTTCCCTGAATGTCTGCTGGTGTCAGGCGACCGGGGCCGGAACCGGGACGATGTTGATGACCTTGCGGCCACGACGACGTCCGAACTCGACCGCACCGGGGGCAAGCGCGAACAGCGTGTCATCGCCGCCACGTCCTACGTTGGTGCCGGGGTGGAAGTGGGTTCCGCGCTGGCGAACTATGATCTCGCCGGCGTTGACCTGCTGGCCACCGAAACGCTTCACGCCGAGCCGCTGGGAATTGGAATCGCGGCCGTTCCTGGTGGACGCTGCGCCCTTTTTGTGTGCCATGTGTCAGTCCCCTACTTCTTGATTCCGGTGATCTTCACCTGGGTGTACTTCTGACGGTGACCCATGCGCTTCTTGTAACCGGTCTTGTTCTTGTATTTCTGAATGATGATCTTGGGGCCCTTTGTCTCGCCGAGAACCTCGGCGGTGACCTTGACCTTGGCGAGCGAGTCGGCGTCAGCCGTCACGGTGTCGCCGTCGACGAACAAAACGGCGGGAAGGGAGACGGACTCACCTTCGACGGTCGAGAGACGGTCGATCTCAATGACATCGCCGACTGCAACCTTCTGCTGCTGGCCGCCACTGCGCACGATTGCGTACACCACGGACTTACTTCCTCACTTGATGGCTATGCTTTTGAAAACTTTGGGTCTTGGGGCGCATTGATCCGCGCACAAAAACCGGCACGCGGAACGCGCCGAGAACCTAGTTTACGTAGCCGGACCCTCGCCGGTCAAAACGGGTCCGCCCGTTACGGGTGTTTCGACTGCGCTTTCGGTCACACTTGCCGTCTTTTCAGCCTTTTTCGTCCGATCATTCTTTGCATCAGGCTTGGTTTCGTCGACGGAATCGAGGCCTGAACCGGCAATGCGGGCACTTTTGGACGTCGCCGACGATTCGGGCTTCACCTCGCCAACCCCGTTATCGCTGGACTCTGATGCCGGCTCCACTGTACTCGGTGCATCCTGCTTAACGGCATCTTGTTTGTTGGCGTTGCGGCTGTTGCCAGATCGCCGGCTGTTGCCGTTGCCCTTGGGAGCATCTGCAGCCCCTGCAATGCCCTTATCGTCAGGATTCATACCGTCTGCGGTCTTGTCACCTGAGTTCGACTGGTTGTCGCTGTCGTCGTTCTTCTTGTTGCCGTTGTTGCGACCACCACCACCGCCGCCTCCACCACGACGATTGTTACGACGATTGTTGGCGTCATCTGCGGGCTCGACGGGCTCGGTCTGGATGACAACTCCACGGCCATGGCAGTGGTCGCAATCGGTGCTGAAGGATTCGAGCAGTCCGGTGCCGATTCGCTTGCGCGTCATCTGCACAAGGCCGAGCGATGTGACCTCGGCGACCTGATGGCGAGTGCGGTCGCGGCCCAGGCATTCGACGAGGCGGCGCAACACCAAGTCGCGATTGCTCTCCAGAACCATGTCGATGAAGTCGATCACTATGATGCCGCCGATATCGCGCAAACGTAGTTGGCGCACTATTTCTTCGGCAGCTTCGAGGTTGTTCTTGGTCACGGTCTCTTCGAGGTTGCCGCCCGAACCGGTGAACTTGCCGGTGTTGACGTCGACGACGGTCATCGCCTCGGTACGGTCGATGACGAGCGATCCGCCCGAGGGCAGGAAGACCTTGCGGTCGAGCGCCTTGGAGATCTGTTCTTCGACACGGAGGGAGCTGAAGACGTCCTTGCCCCTATCAGTGTCATTGGTGCCGTTCCAGCGTTCGAGGCGATCGATCAGGTCAGGAGCGACGTGATCGATGTAGCCCGACACCATGTCCCAGGCGTCGTCACCTTCGACGACAAGGCGGTTGAAGTCTTCGTTGAAGAGATCGCGAACGACCTTGATCATCAGATCGGGCTCGGCGTAAAGGAGTTCGGGCGAATTGCCCGCCTTGACCTTGCGCTCGATGTCTTCCCAACGAGCCGTCAGCGCGCTGACGTCGCGGGTCAACTGGTCTTCGGTCGCGCCTTCGGCGGCCGTACGGACTATGACTCCGGCATCTTCGGGCAGAACGTCCTTGAGCAGCGTCTTCAACCGGGTGCGTTCGGTGTCGGGAAGTTTGCGGGAAATGCCACTCGTCTGACCACCCGGAACATAGACGAGGAAACGGCCGGCAAGGCTGATCTGACTCGTCAGACGGGCGCCCTTCTGGCCGATCGGATCCTTTGTAACCTGCACAAGAACCGTCTGGCCCGAAGACAGCACGTCTTCGATCTTGCGCTGCTTGCCATTGCCTAGTGCCGTCCAGTCGACTTCACCGGCATAAAGGACGGCGTTGCGGCCCTTGCCGATGTCGACGAAGGCGGCCTCCATACTGGGCAAGACATTCTGAACCTTGGCGAGGTAGACGTTGCCGATCAACGAAGTCTGGGACTCACGGGCGACATAGTGCTCGACGAGGACGTTGTCCTCAAGCACCGCGATCTGAGTGTATTCGGCGCCTTGGCGGATGGCCATTTCACGCTTGACCGATTCGCGGCGGGCCAGGAACTCGGCCTCGGACACGATGGGCGCGCGGCGACGGCCGGCTTCGCGACCCTCACGGCGACGCTGTTTCTTGGCTTCGAGGCGGGTCGAACCGCTGACACTGGTGATTTCGTCTTCGGCCGAACGCGCTTCGCGCACCCGTACGGTGGTGTTCTCAGGATCGTCGGGCGAAACGCCCGAGTCCTCGCCGGCACGGCGACGGCGACGGCGACGCAAGGTCGGGTTGCCGTCTTCGTCTTCATCGTTGTCATCACCTGTGTTGGCGTCGTTGGAACCGTTCGAGTCATGGGACTCATCGCCGTCTTCTGGCTTACGGCGACGACGTCCACCGCGGCTGCGACGCCGGCGACGAGGGGCGTCATCGTCGTCACCGTCGTAGTCGTCATCACGGTCACGATTCGACGAGGACGAGTTGCCGGAGTCTTCCTTTTGGGAGCCAGCGCTATCGGAGCTTGCGTCGCCGGTACTGGCCTTTTCGGCCGCCGGCTTCGCAGCCCGCTTGCGCGGCGGGGCAACGGTCGCCTCGGGCGCCTTGAACAGGAGTCCACCGGCCGGGGCGGCACGCTTTGTCGGCTTGGCCGGAGCCTCATCTGCCACGGCCTCATCGGCCGGGGCCGCAGCCTTCTTGGCAGTAGCCTTTTTGGCCGCGGTCTTCCTTGTCGCTGCTTTCTTGGCGGGCTTGGCGTCAGCCGATTCCGCGCCGGACGCATCATCGGGCTGAGTTTTTTCGACCTTGGGCTTTACTGCTTTTGTCTTTTCAGGCTGACCCTTTTCGGGCTGGGCCTTTTCGAGCTTGGGTTGTGCCACAGGTGCGGCAAAGATATCTGCGCTCATTGCAGCCTTCGGCGGTCCTGCCGGGCGGCCGGCGGCGCGGCGACGCGGCGGCTTACTGGCTGAAGCTGCGCTATCTGAAGATGTACGGTCCGACTGTTCATTCGGGGTGTCGTTTTCGTCGAGCATTTGCTCTCCTTCGCCCCGGGCGCTGGCGAAGCAACGCCGCGCGGGGCTATGTCTGTTGTGATTCGCGGGGCGAATCCAAAGCCTTCGGTGGGTGCCCACAAGTGGGCTGCGGCGACGCCCTCCATCGCTGTCGGCCTGTCACGCAGATATTCACGCACCGCCGCGGTCGCCATCGGATTGCTCCGATGTGTCGCGGTCGAGAGCGAAAGGATCTCCGACCGTGCCGTTAGCCGGGTCAAGTGGACCCTGCGCCAAACGATTCAGCAAAGGTGATTCGCTGAGCGTAAGGCCTCCACTTGCGCGGAGTCCGGCGAGAACATCGTCGGGTCGCACGGACGGGGTTCCGTGACGCACGACCATGTCCAGTATCACACAGTTGCCCTGATCAGACCCACCCGAACGCGAACTCAACGCCAGGACTGCAGCCCGGCAGTCAAAAGTTCGCAACCCTTTTTTGGTCATACGTTCGACCTCGACGGTTTCTGTGGCAAGAAATGTGGAGACGGCGTTGTCGACCTCATTGGGATCGATACCGGTCAACGTGATTTCCCATTCGCTGGCTTCTAGGCGGTCCGAAAGTGGGCCTTGACCTGCGACAACGACATCGACGATGTCGATACCCGGAGGCAAGGCGTCGTCGAGCGCAGCCTTCACATCATCGGGATCACAGATCCGTGTCAGGCCAATTTCGAGGTATTCGGCCTCCGTGGCGGCACCGGTCGGGGACGCATTCGCATACGAAATTTTTGGATGCGGGGAGAATCCCGAAGAAAAACCGATGGGCGTCCCGGCGCGTCGCACTGCTCGTTCGAAGGCCCGGCCAAAGTCCCGATGGCTGGTGAATCGCAGCCGCCCACGCTTGGCGTAACGGATCCGAAGTTTTTGCACAATCGGCAATTGCGGATTGGGCGCTTCGGGATTGGGGGTTCCAGGCAGCGTTGTCACGCCCCGAGGCTACCGGGTTGTCTGTTCGGGCCGCCGGTGAACAAAGATGGCTCAGTGATCACCGACACCGCAGCGGCCAAAAGGGGCAAGATCTTCGTCCTTGCCTCCATCATCCTGCTTGCCCTGAGTCTGCGATCAGTGCCGGCAAGTGCCGGAGTTCTGCTGTCGGTCTTGCGAGAAGAGTTCGGCTTCTCTGTCGCCGTCGGCGGTATCCTCACCACGCTCCCGGTGTTGTGTTTTGCTCTATTTGGGCTCACTGCGGCACGACTCATGGCTGCCCTCGGAGTGCACCGCACCGCCGTTTTCGCGCAGGCACTCATGGCTGTCGGACTCATCATGCGCGGGTATGCCGGCGACACAGCCGTACTCTTTCTCGGCTCGACCGTCGCCCTGAGCGGCGCCGCGATCGGCAACATCATGCTGCCGCCGCTGGTCAAACTCCATTTCCCGCGCCGCGTCGCCGCCGTCTCGGCCTTGGCGACCGCCGGCATCGTCGCCGGCGCGACTCTCGGCTCCGTCCTCAGCGTTCCGGTTGCCGACGCCACCGGCAACTGGCGCGACGGCCTGCTGATCTGGGCCTGGCTGGCAATTGCCGTAATGGTCCCGTGGCTGTTTCTTTTGCGTGGAGACAGCGGCAACAATGCGAAACCGACACGCCGGAAATCGACCCTGGGAATCCGTCAGGCAGTACGTTCTCCGCTGGCCTGGGCGATGGCGATCTTCTTTGGCCTGCAGTCAGCTCAGGCCTACACGACATTCGGCTGGATGCCCCAGATTTATGCCGATGCCGGCCTTTCGCCGACCTCCGCCGCGAACATGCTGGGAATCTGTGCGTTTGTGGGCGTTCCCGTCGCCCTCGCCATACCGGCCATACTGCGGAGGTTCGGCAGCAAAGGACTCATCTGGATCTTTGGGTTGCTGCAATTCAGTGGCTGGATCGGACTTATGGCTTTGCCCGACATCATGCCCTGGCTCTGGGCAATCACCATCGGTCTCGGCGGCGGGGCTTTCCCGTGGATCGTCACCATGATTGGCATCAAGGTCCGCACCGTCGACGGCGCGGCTTCGCTCTCGGGTTTCACCCAGAGCGTCGGTTATCTGATCGCCGCGGCCGGCCCGCTCGGAGTCGGCATCCTGCATGACGCGACCGGCGGTTGGACCGTGCCGCTTTTGTGTATGTCGTTGCTGAGCATTCCGCTCGTGATGGCCGGTCTTTATACGATCCAGGCCAAGCGTTTCGAGGATCAGTTGGGCGTTGGCTCCGCGTAGTTTCGGCTCGTTTGCGGCGGTTCCACGGGGGGTTAGAGGACGGAAAGCGGGAGCAGGGCTTTGCCGGTGGGGCCGACCTGAATCTCAAGATCCATTTGCGGGCATACGCCGCAATCGAAGCATGGCGTCCAGCGACAATCCTCGACTTCGAGGGCCCCGTCGGGGTTCAGCGAGTCCTGCCAGTCCTCCCACAACCAGTCGCGGTCGAGGCCGGAGTCCAAGTGGTCCCAAGGGAGCACTTCGGCATATTCGCGTTCACGGACGGTGTACCAGTCGAGGTCGACCGGCTCGTCGGCCAACACCTCGGCGGTCTTGGCGGCCCACCGGTCATAGGAGAAGTGTTCGCTCCAGCCGTCGAAGCGGCCGCCATCACGCCAGACTGCTTCGATGATGCCGCCGACCCGGCGGTCACCACGGGAGAGAAGTCCTTCGATAGTTCCGGGTTTGCCGTCGTGATAGCGGAAACCGATCGCGCGGCCGTACTTCTTGTCCTTCTGGACCGAGGAACGCAGCTTTTGCAGACGTGCGTCGGTCGTCTCGTGGTCAAGTTGGCCGGCCCATTGGAACGGCGTATGCGGCTTGGGGATGAAGCCGCCGATGGACACGGTGCATTTGATGTCTTTGCGGCCGGACACTTCGCGACCCGTCTCGATGACCTTGCGGGCGAGCTCGCCGATCTGCATGACGTCTTCGTCGGTTTCGGTGGGGAGCCCGCACATGAAATAGAGCTTGACTTGGCGCCAGCCATGCGAATAAGCGGTGGCGACGGTACGGATCAGGTCTTCTTCGCTGACCATTTTGTTGATGACCTTGCGGAGTCGTTCGCTGCCGCCCTCGGGCGCAAAAGTAAGACCTGAACGGCGGCCGTTGCGGCTGAACTCATTGGCCAGGGTGACATTGAAGGCGTCGACCCGGGTTGACGGCAACGACAAAGACGTGTTGGTGCCTTCGTAGCGGTCACCGAGGCCCTTGGCGATCTCGGCGATCTCGGAGTGGTCGGCGCTGGACAGGCTCAACAGGCCGACTTCGTCGAGGCCGGTCTTCCGCAGACCGTTGTCGACCATGTTGCCGATCGTGGTGATCGAGCGTTCGCGGACCGGGCGGGTAATCATGCCGGCCTGGCAGAATCGGCAACCGCGGGTGCAACCACGGAAGATCTCAACCGAAAAGCGTTCGTGCACCGTCTCGGCCAACGGCACCAGCGGATTCTTGGGGTATGGCCACGCATCAAGGTCCATCAAGGTGTGTTTGGTGATCCGCCACGGCACTCCATGACGGTTCGGCACCACGCGCTGGATACGGCCGTCGGGCAGGTAGGTGACGTCATAGAACTTCGGCACATAAACGCCCCCGGACATCGCGAGGCGAAGCAAAAGTTCGTCGCGACCACCGGGACTGCCTTCGTCCTTCCACTCGCGGATGACTTCGCTGATCTTGAGGACGACTTCCTCGCCGTCACCGAGCACGGCGGCATCGATGAAGTCGGCGATCGGTTCGGGATTGAACGCCGAATGGCCACCGGCCAGCACGATCGGCTGCTCATCGGTACGGTCGGCCGCGTGCAAAGGGACGCCCGCGAGGTCGAGGGCTGTCAGGAGATTGGTGTAACCGAGTTCGGTGGCGAAGGAGACGCCCAAGACGTCGAAGGCCGAAATCGGCCGGTGCGAATCAACAGTGAATTGCGGTATGGCGTTGTCACGCATGTCTTTTTCCATGTCGTGGAAGACCGCATAGGTGCGTTCGGCGAGGATCCAGTCACGCTCGTTGAGGATTTCGTAGAGGATCTGGACGCCCTGATTGGGGAGGCCGACTTCGTAGGCATCGGGATACATCAGCGCCCAGCGAACCTGAACGCTATCCCATTCCTTGACGGTGGAGTTGAGCTCGCCGCCGACATACTGGATGGGTTTGCTCACCGAGGGAAGCAGCGGTTCCAGGCGGGGAAAAACGGACTCGACAGTCATAGGAGAACCCTAACCGACGCCGAGTGGCGCAAATTTGCCCGCGAGCGGCGCAAATTCGGGGTGTTGTCGCGCGGCAAACCCCGAATCTGCGCCACTCGCGGATTGGGTCAGGCGAGACCAGGGAACCAGAGTGCGATTTCGCGGGCCGCAGACTCCTCCGAGTCCGAACCGTGCACGAGGTTCTCACGATTGGACAACGACAAGTCGCCCCGAATCGAACCGGGAACAGCCTTGCGACCGTCGGTGGCGCCGTTGAGTTCACGCACGACGGCAATGGCCTCATCGCCTTCGAAGACGACCGCCACCAGCGGTCCCGAGGTCACGAAATCGCGCAGCGGCGGATAGAAGTCTTTGTCGACATGATCGGCATAGTGACGATCGGACAGCGCCGCGTCGATCACGCGTTGTTCGAGCGCGACGATCGACAGCCCTTTCGCTTCATAGCGGGCGAGAATGTTGCCGACGAGACCACGCTTCACGGCATCGGGTTTGAGCAGGACGAGGGTGCGTTGTGACATGGCGGCGAGCCTAGCGGAGGCTCGCGGAGGCCTTGGCGTTCGACCACCTTCCGTATGATTGAAAGTGACCCCACGTGGACACTATGAGAGTAGCGAGATGTCAGCCGAAGCCGAACCCATGACGACTCCCGGTCACGAAAAGTGGTGGCGCGACGCCGTCATCTATCAGATCTATCCACGTTCCTGGGCCGACTCTGACGGAGACGGGATCGGTGACCTCCCCGGCATCACCGCCCGGCTCGATCACTTGTCGTCGCTCGGGGTCGACGCCGTATGGCTGTCGCCGTTTTATCGGTCACCGCAGAACGATGCCGGTTATGACATCAGCGATCACCGCGATGTCGACCCGGTGTTCGGCAACCTCGCCGACGCCGACCAGCTGCTCGACACGGCACACGGTCTTGGGCTGCGCGTCATCGTGGACCTCGTGCCCAACCATTCCTCGGACCAGCACCCATGGTTCCAGGCAGCACTGACATCGGCACCGGGAAGCCCCGAGCGGGCCCGCTACCTTTTTCGCGACGGCCGTGGCGAGAGCGGCGAGCTGCCGCCAAACAACTGGCCCAGCAACTTCGGCGGGTCCGCCTGGACCCGAGTCACGGACAACGACGGCAAGCCGGGTCAGTGGTATTTGCATTTGTTCGACGTGACACAGCCCGATTTCGACTGGACCAACGCCGAAGTCGAAGACCAGATGGAATCGGTTCTCCGCTTCTGGCTCGACCGGGGCGTCGACGGTTTCCGCATCGACGTCGCCCACGGACTCGTCAAGGCCGAGGGTCTCCCCGATGCTCCCGACGACCACAATGCGGCCTGCGACGACACGTCACTGCAGCCCATGTGGGATCAGCCCGGTGTCCATGAGATTTATCGCCGCTGGCGTGTGATTGTTGACGAATACAGTGCCAAGGCCGAAGGACCCGACGGCGACCGGATCCTCTGCGCCGAAGCCTGGGTGTCCCCAGCACAAGCCCTCGCCCGTTATGTCCGTGCCGATGAATTGCACCAGTCGTTCAACTTCGGCTTCCTCATGACGGCGTGGCTCGCCCCGGCCCTCCGCCGCATCATCTCGGAATCATTGGCCGCCGTCGAAGCCGTCGGCGCGCCGCAGACCTGGGTGTTGTCCAATCACGACGTCATACGCCACGCCACGAGACTTGCCTATCCGCAAGTGGACGGTGACTCGCCGTCAGGTGGTATCGGTATCGACGATCCCCAACCCGATGCCGCTCTCGGCCTGCGTCGTGCGCGGGCCGCCACCACCGTGATGCTCGCTTTGCCCGGATCGGCTTATCTCTTCCAGGGCGAGGAACTCGGACTGCCCGAAGCGACCCGGCTGCCCGACGACTCCCGGCAGGACCCGACCTGGGAGCGTTCGGGCCATACGATTCGCGGCCGCGACGGTTGCCGTGTGCCGGTGCCGTGGTCCGGCGACTCGCAGTCGTACGGCTTTGGCCCGTCCGAGGCGTCGTGGCTCCCCCAGCCCGAGGAATGGGCCTCACTGTCGGTGAATCGCCAAGAGGCCGTGCCCGAATCGACGCTCGAGCTCTACCGGACGCTGCTTCACGAGCGCCGCGGGCTGCGCCTGGGAAGAGGTTCTTTGAGGTGGCTCGAGGACTACCCTGCGGACGTCCTCGCATTCACGGTTTCGACGCTCGACGGCACCACGATCCTCATACTCGCGAACCTCGGAACTACGGCGATTACTCTCCCGAAAGGGGCTCAGGTGATCGTCGCCAGCGATGAACTTTTCGGAGACGACGAAGTGCCCGGAGACGTCACGGTCTGGGCCAGGCTCGGCGCCCTGTAACTCCTCGTAGCCCTTGCGCAGTTCGGTCGCCGGGCATACATTCACCACTGGACGTGGCCTGAGTCACATCCGAAACAAAGGTGTCACCACCTGAGGGAGGACCAATGCCGAAGGTGCTACTCAAGACCCATCGGGCACAACGAATCGTGGGTGTTGCGGCGGCCTCGATCCTCGCGGCGACGACCCTCACGGCCTGCGGCGGAAGCAGTGGCAAGGCAATGCTCAACTGGTACGTCAACCCCGATGGCCAGGCCACGCTCACCCAGTTGGCGAAGACCTGCAGCACCGACAAATACCAGATCAATGTTCAGCTTCTTCCCGCCAGCGCCACCGACCAGCGGACGCAGCTAGCCCGCCGTCTGGCTGCCGGAGACAGCTCGACGGACCTCATGAGTCTCGACCC
>JACMOZ010000076.1 GCA_014377785.1 Aeromicrobium sp. | reverse complement strand
GAGGGTTTGGCGGCTCCCACCGAGGTCTCGTGCAACGACTGATTTGGGCACGCCCGCGGCTATCCGTTCACGGGCTTCGGCGATCTGATCAGCTGTCACTGCAGACTTGCGGCCTTTGTAAACGCCGCGGGTTTTGGCTTTGGCGATGCCTTCGCCTTGGCGTTCGCCGATGATGGAGCGTTCCAGCTGCGCGACGGCGCCGAGGATGTGCATCTGGAATTCGGCGTAGGGGTCACTGGTTCCTGGTTTGAAGATGAGCTGCTCCTTGGCGAACTCGACGGTCACGCCGGCCAAGGTCATCTCGGTGACCAGGGCGACCAAATCGCAGAGGGAGCGAGCGAGTCGGTCCATCGAGTGGACCCGTACGGTGTCGCCGTCCCGGACGTACGTCAGTAACTCGACGAGTGCTGGCCGATTTCGATCCTTGCCGGACACGTGGTCTTCGAAGATCCGCCGATATCGCCAAGGTCCTGCCGGTCAGTGTTTTGATCGGCGCTACTGACGCGGGTGTAGCCAACAACCTGTCCCTTGTGTTCTGTCATCGCTGGACCCTCGTGACACAACTGTCCATCAATGCTGTGACGAGTCTATGTGGACGCGGTCTCACTGTCGGGCTGCCTGTCGTGTTGGGGTGTACCCCAGACACACAGAAAGTAGATGTGTGCAGATAGAGAGGTTCCTCAATGAACAAAATCTGGGACCGGGGCGCGGTGCGAACAGGCGTAGAAGGACTGGGGCTTTGAACCGCATCGTGCGGGTCTTGACGTCCCGGGTGACGTCTTCGTTCCCGGAACAGGATCCGGATGGGGCAACTGGGGACGCTCGCCCAGTTGATGGACATACTTCCAGTGACGGGGTCCTCACAGGTCAGGTGTCAAGCACTGTCTGGGCAGTCCCGCGGGTGTACTTCAACGCGTAGGGGTCTTGTCTCCGTTTTGTAACTCGTCGTCTGGACTCCCGAAAATCACTTGCCGGATCTCTCGTTCGAGCGTCGCGATCTGAGTGGTGCCCCACACAGCGATCCCAGGGAGTCGAACTTCCGTTGAGTGACCGGCAGCATCTGCCACTTTCACAAATAGATAAGGAAATTCGGGCCACGGGTAGCAGAAGAGAAGCCCTTCCCAACCGAGCATGTCGACGAAGCCCACATCTACGATCCGGTCCGACTGAATTCGGAACTTGACGATATGTCCGCGCGTCGCGATGACCTCGTGCGCCGAGACCGAATAGCGAACACGGCAGCCCGTCAAGAGCCATGACAGGCCAATGGCAGCAGAAGCGCCGACGGAGACCAAGATCGCGCCGATCGCCAGACCCAGCCCGTCCACCTCTGACATTGCGCCAGTGGGAATCAGAGCGATTGCCACCACCGCCACCGCGACTCCTATGGCCGGGTATACGGCAAACGGCTTCAGTGCCACGTCACGGCGCCCACGAATCTCCACCGGCTCGCTCCCGCCACCTGCGTTGTCATCGATAGCCATGGTTCCATGCGTTCGAAGCTTCAATGCGTGGTGCACAGCCTCTCAGGCGGTGATCTCTTTCGTCTGTCTGCGGGGATCGTATCTCACGTCGAGCCAGGGTCAATCCTGTGCAAGCCAGGAGCTGACAGCCTCGAAGATCGGCTTGTCCAAGCTGCGATACTCACGGATGGTCCACGAGCTCACCGCGACCGTGCTTTCTCGAAGTTGCTCCGTCCGTCCGCGTCGACACCATCGCCGATGCGAAGCGCGAGGGCGGCTGGCGTTGAGACCCTCCGACGACCAGAGCCGCGTGTGCGGACCTGACCGGCGCCAGGTGCGTCTTGGAACCGACAATTCTCGCCGGCACCACCTGTGCCCTGGCACTGACGGTCGGGCTCTGGAAGCGCACCCACTGACGGTGCCGGTCAGAGTTGAGGATCAGGGTTGCGGATCAGGGCTGCGGAACCGGGCGCGCCTCGCGCAACGAGGTGTTGGCTGCGAGTGCCAGCACGACCGCGAGACCGGCCGAGGTGACCGTGACGGCGAATGCCGGCGTGTGGCCACCCTGGTCCGCGACCCTACCGGCGATAGAGGCGCCGAGCGCGTAGCCGATGCCGGTCGCGCCGGCGAGCAGCGTCATCGCAGCACTCACGCGGTGCACGGGCACGAGGATCCCGGCAAGGGCGAAGTTGCTGATCATGTAGGGCGCCACGGCGAAGCCGAGCAGGGCGATGACCAGGACAAGTGTCGGTATCGAGTTGACCAGCAACAGCGGCGCGGAGAGCACGAGCAGCCCGAATGCCGCGACCAGCATGCGCGTGGCGTAGAGCACCCGTTCGGGCAGCGCGGTCACGGCGAGACCCGCGATGACACTGCCGACGCCGAGGACCGCATGGATGATGCCCGCCAG
>JACMOZ010000075.1 GCA_014377785.1 Aeromicrobium sp. | reverse complement strand
CCCGCGCGTTGGCGGCCAAGACCGATCTCCTCGTCATGGACGAGCCGACTGCCGGTGTCGATCACGACAATCAGAAATCATTCGCCGAACTCCTCGGCGGTCTCATCAACGCCGGAACCTCGATCCTGTTGGTCGCCCACGAACTCGGCCCGCTCAAACCGCTCATCGACCGGGCAGTTGTCCTTCGCGGGGGCGTCGTTGACTACTCGGGACCGGTCGACGGCATCGAAGACGCCGAGCAGTCACACGTCCACCCGCACACCGGCCAGCCGGTGAAGAGCGGCGGACCGACCGGTGAGGGGATCTGGCGCTGATGATGGAAATCCTCAACTACCCGTTCATGCGCCTCGCCCTCATCGCGGCCGTTTTCACCGGGCTGACCGCCCCCGCCATCGGCACGTATCTCGTGCAGCGGCGGCTCGCCCTGCTCGGTGACGGGATCGGCCACGTGGCACTTACCGGCGTCGCGCTCGGCATCCTGACCGGCATCACCCCACTGGTCACAGCCGTCGTCGTTGCGGCCCTTGGCGCGATTGTGATCGAACTCCTGCGCACGTATGGACGCACCAGCGGTGACGTGGCCCTCGCCATGCTGTTCTACGGCGGCATTGCCGGCGGCGTGCTGCTGATCAATCTCGCCGGTGGAAGCGCCAACACCCTCAACATGTATCTTTTCGGGTCGATCGCAACTGTTTCAGTTTTCGATTTGTGGGTCGTCGGCATCCTCGGAGTCATCGTTCTCGCCCTTGCCATCGGGCTCGCGCCGCAATTGTTCGCCGTGTGCCAGGACGAGGAGCACGCCAAGGTCAGCGGTGTCCCGGTCAGGTTCTACGGCATCCTGATCGCCGTCCTCGCCGCCGTCACCATCACCGTGGCCATGCGAACTGTCGGCCTGTTGCTCGTCTCGGCCCTGATGGTCGTGCCGGTCGCCACGGCCCAGCAACTCACCCGGAGCTTCCGCACGACTTTCGCTGCGGCGATGCTGCTCGGCTTGTTCGCGGCCGTTGCCGGCGTCGTGGCGAGCTACGAAATCGACACCCAGCCCGGGCCGACGATCGTCATCATCGCGCTGGCCGCCTTCGCGTTGACCGCGCCTCTCGGCGGACTTGTGAGGTCTTATCGTCAACGTCATCGTGCTCGATCAGAAGCAATGCTCGGCGAGATGTGAACGAAAGTTAGGAGTCGACATGGTTGAAGCGCCACGCAATACAAGGCAGCGCCGTGCGGTCGTTGCCATCCTCAGTGATCTGGACGGTTTCGCGAGTGCGCAGGAGATTCACGACGTACTCAAGAAGCGCGGCGAATCGGTGGGCCTGTCTACCGTTTATCGCAGCCTGCAGGCGCTCACCGACGCGGCCGAAATCGATGCCCTCCGCAATAACGACGGCGAAGTGCTCTATCGCCGATGCAGTTCGGGCCATCACCATCACCTCGTATGCCGCACGTGCGGCCGCACTGTCGAGGTCGAGGGGCCGACGGTCGAGCGTTGGGCCGACAAGATCGCCGGGGAACACGGTTTCGTCGACGTCGCTCATACGCTCGAGATCTTCGGGACCTGCAACGCCTGCGCTGCCAAGGAGTGACGCCGTGACGAACCGTTGCCTTCGTGGCGATCAACTCGATGCGAACGATGTCTATGGCATCTGGAAGATCCGGGATGCGGTCTTCGCGTTCGAACAGCACGTGGAGGACGTCGATGTCGACGATCTCGATCTGCGTGCGGACACGATTCACCTCTGGTCAAACGATGAGTCCGGACCGACGAGTTATCTGCGCATCCTCGACGGCGACGGTTATCTCAAGATCGGCCGCGTCTGCACGCGCAAGGACATGCGCGGTCAAGGCCTCGCCGGCCGGCTCATGACCGAAGTCTCCACCCGTTTTGGCGACGGCATCCTCAAACTCAACGCACAGGCCTACCTCGAACGCTGGTATGAGGGTTTCGGCTATGTGCGTTCGGGTGACAACTTCGACGAAGCCGGCATTGACCACGTCCCCATGATCCGCACCGTCCAATCCCCGAGATTTGGCCGCTGAAGCACCGGAAACCTAAGGAATCAGCCGAAACAACGTGCCTGAGCGGCCAAATCTTGGGGAAGGCGGGTTAGAGCGCCGCCGTGCCGTGCTTGCGCAGGCCGTAGGTCACCGCATCGACGAGTGCTTGCCAGGATGCCTCGATGATGTTGGGACCGACGCCGACCGTCACCCAGGAATTCTTGCCGTCCGATGTCTCGATCAGGACGCGGGTGATGGCATCGGTGCCGTGGCCCTGATCGAGGATTCGGACGCGGAAGTCGATGAGGTGGAATCGCGCGACTTCGGGATAGACCTGCTCGATCGCGAGGCGAAGAGCGTGGTCGAGGGCGTTGACGGGGCCGTTGCCTTCACCGATCACGGCGAGGCGTATGCCGCCCGCGGTCAGCTTGACGGTGGCCTCGGCAACAGCAGCGTCATTAGCCTTCGATTCGGCGAGGACCCGCCAGGATTCGACCTCGAAGAATGATGGCCGTTTGCCTTCCATTTCCTCGGCGAGCAGGAGCTCGAAGGAAGCATCGGCGGCTTCGAAGGTGTAGCCGGCCTGCTCCATCGACTTGACCCGATCGGTAACGCGGGAGAGGCGTTCGGCGTCGTTGGCGAGGTCGTAGCCGAGTTGCCTGCCCTTGAGTTCAATCGTCGCCCGGCCGGCCATCTCCGACACGAGAAGGCGCATGTCATTGCCCACCAGTGCGGGATCGATGTGCTGATAAAGATCGGGGTCGACCCGGATCGCACTCGCATGCAGTCCGGCTTTGTGCGCGAAGGACGAAACACCCGTGTAGGGCTGGCGGGCAGCCGGTGGATAGTTCGTGATCTCGGCGACCGCGTGAGCGATGCGAGTCGCATCCCTCAACGCGCCAGCGGGCATGACGCTCATACCCAATTTGAATTCGAGATTGGCGACGCAGGTGATGAGGTCGGCGTTGCCGGTGCGCTCGCCATAACCGTTCATACAGCCTTGAAGGTGGGTGACGCCGGCTTGCACGGCCGCCATCGAGTTGGCCACGGCACAACCCGAGTCGTTATGGGCGTGGATGCCGAGGCGGGCACCCGTCGTCGCAACGTCCTGCACGATCTCTGTGACCCAGTGCGGAAGCATGCCGCCGTTGGTGTCACACAGGATCACGACTTCGGCACCGGCTTCGGCGGCAGTGCGAACGACCTCGAGCGCGTAGTCGCGATTGGCCCGGAAACCGTCAAAGAAGTGCTCGCAGTCGAGGAAGACGCTCTGGCCCTCGGACCGCAAATGCCTGACCGTGTCGCGGACCATCGCGAGGTTCTCTTCAAGCGTGGTGCGCAATGCGAGTTCGACATGGCGGTCGTGACTCTTGGCGACGAGGGTGACAACGGAGGCGCCCGAGTCCCGCAGCGCAGCGACCTGCGGGTCGTCGGCGGCCTTCAGATCGGCACGCCGGGTGGCACCGAAAGCGGCAAGAGTCGCTGTTTTGAGTTCGAGTTCCTTGGCGGCGAGCGCAAAGAACTCGGTGTCTTTGGGGTTGGAGCCCGGCCAGCCGCCCTCGATAAATCCCACGCCGAGATCGTCCAGATGACGCGAAATATGCAACTTGTCCTGCACGGACAGATTGAGGCCCTCCTGTTGAGCTCCATCGCGCAACGTCGTGTCATAAACGTGGAAATCGCTTGTGGTCACGGTTAGATCCTTTGCTCCGGGGTGGTCATTGGCAACAAAAAAGCCCCCCAAAGAACGGGAGGCTGGGCGTCTGGCGGAAAACTACCGCCTGACGCGCCTCTCAATAATGAACACGACGTTTTGAGTCTGCACAGTCTGCATGGGACTCAGTCTAGACTGGGCAATCTATGAACGCTACCCCTGCATCAAACACACGCATCCTTCTCGCTTCTCGCCCAACGGGCGAGCCAACCCTGGACAACTTCCAGATCGAAACGGTCTCCATGCCCACGCCGGGAGCAGGCGAAGTTCTGCTTCGGGCGATCTATTTGTCTCTCGACCCCTACATGCGTGGCCGTATGAACGACGCCAAGTCTTATGCTGCCCCGGTCGAACTCGGCACCGTCATGGAAGGCGGTACCGTCGCCGAGGTTGTCGAGTCCAACGACCCCAACCTCACCCCCGGCGACTTCGTTCTGTCCCACTTGGGTTGGCAGGCCTACGGAGTGCAGCCCGGCAAACATCTGCGCAAACTCGACCCAACGCAGGCGCCCATCTCGACCGCCGTCGGCGTGCTCGGCATGCCTGGTTTCACCGCCTACGCCGGGCTGTTGGAGATCGGCAAGCCCAAAGAAGGCGAAACTGTGGCAGTCGCGGCCGCCACGGGTCCGGTCGGCTCAGCGGTCGGACAGATTGCGAGGATCAAGGGTGCCCGGGTGATCGGCATCGCGGGCGGACCGGAAAAAGTCGACTACCTCAACGAACTCGGCTTCGATGCCGCCCTCGACCACCGCTCCCCCACCTTCGACGAAGACCTCAAGGCCGCTTCGCCCGACGGCATCGACGTCTATTTCGAGAACGTCGGCGGCGCAGTTTGGGACGCCGTACGCCCGCGCCTCAACACCTATGCACGCGTTCCCGTATGCGGACTCGTGTCCCATTACAACGACACCGGCTTGCCCGAGGGTCCGGACCGCTCGGCCCAACTGATGTCGGCGATCCTCACCAAGAGCATCACGGTCCGCGGCTTCATCCAGAACGAGTTTGTGAGCGCTCATTACAAAAACTTCCAACGCGATGTGTCGGGCTGGATCCGTGACGACAACTTCCGCTATCGCGAAGACATAGTCGACGGTCTCGAAAACGCCCCCGAGGCATTTTTCGGCATGCTGAAAGGCAGGAACTTCGGCAAGTTGCTGATCCAGGTGGGACCGGACCCGACGCGATGATGGTGCCCCAGCCCAACGTCTGCGCCGCGATCTATGCGGTGATGACGCCTCATCCGCTGGAGCACGAGGACCACGTCGCTATGCCGATGGAGTTCCTACTGCGGTTGCGCGGCTCCTCCGACCTCGGTATGCAGCGGCTCAGGAAGCGGCCGTTCCAGTTCCTCATCCGTGCAGAGTCGGACACGAGTGGAGCGCGAGCGATGGCCTTCGAGACCCGCATCACCGCGCTCCAACTCGCCGAAGCCCACGACGGTGTCGTCATCGACATGCTGTTGCCGCGGGTCGTCGAGCATGGCTCCGCGGCAACCTCATTGAGCAACGCCTCGCAGTGGTTCGTCTTCGAATACGACGCGGACGAAAACGGCCACATCATGACCCACGGCCTGGATCAGTTCGGCTTGCCCGAACTCCACAGTTTTGGCGTGCCGGCGGCACAAAGAGCGATGTATGACGCCGTACTGACCGGCATCGCCTTCCGGCTCATCGACGAATGGCCGGCCCAGGACCCGGTCGGACCGGCAACAATCACGCTGCGGGACATCGCCTACGGTTTCGGTGACCCCGCTGCGTCATCGACACCCAACGACCGCAGCGTCGACGTCACCCTGGCGTACGACGAGGACGAACACGAATTGCGCGTGACCCTCCACGACGACCCGGCCACAAGTTTGTTCCAGAAGTAGCCGCCCGCGCGAGTGGCGCGGATTTGTCGCCGAGCGGCGCAGATTCGGGGTTTTGCCGAACTGAAAACCCCGAATCTGCGGCACTCGCGGAGGTGGGGTGGGGTTATTTCTTTTTCTCAGGCCTGGGGGCGAGGTTGGCCAGGGTCTCCGGTCGCAGGATGGCGGCCAGCTTCTCCGGCGGGAGCAATCCCTTTTCGAGGACGAGTTCGGCAACTCCGCGCCCGGTCGCAAGCGCTTCCTTCGCGACGTCGGTTGCGGCTGCATAACCGATGTAGGGATTAAGCGCCGTGACGAGACCGATCGAGTTTTCGACCTCGGTACGCATGAGTTCGACATTGGCGGTGATGCCGTCGACACAACGCGTCGCGAGGACCAGGACCGCTTCGCGGAGACGCGAAAGGCCAGCCGACAGCGAATAGCAGATGATCGGTTCGAAGGCGTTGAGCTGAAGTTGGCCGGCTTCGGCCGCCATGGTCACCGTGAGGTCATGGCCGATGATCTGGAAGGCGACCTGGTTGACAACTTCGGGGATCACCGGGTTGACCTTGCCAGGCATGATGCTAGAACCGGCCTGGACGGCGGGCAGGTTGATCTCGCAGAGTCCGGCGCGTGGACCCGAGGACAACAAGCGCAAATCATTGCAGATCTTGGAAAGTTTGACCGCAACGCGCTTGAGAGTGCCCGAAAGTTGCACGAACGAACCGCAGTCCTGAGTCGCTTCGATCAGGTCGACGGCGGTCACCAGCGGCAAGTCCGTCAGGGTGGCCAGATGACCGCAGGCGATCGGCACGTAACCGGCAGGAGCATTGAGCTGCGTCCCGATCGCGGTGGCCCCGAGGTTGATCTCGTGCAGCATCATGACGGCTTCGGAAAGCCGGCTCCGGTCTTCGCCGATCATGATGCTGTAGGTGCGGAATTCCTGGCCGAGCGTCATCGGCACGGCGTCCTGGAGCTGGGTGCGGCCCATCTTGATGACGTCGTGGAACTCATCGGCCTTGGCAGCGAAACTGTCCTCGAGAATCTTCATGGCTTCGAGCAGTGAATGAGTCGCCATGATGACGGCAATCTTGACCGCGGTCGGATAGACGTCGTTGGTCGACTGACTCAGGTTGATGTGCTCATTGGGGTGAATGACGTGATAGTCGCCCTTGTTGTGCCCCATGAGTTCAAGAGCACGATTGGCGATCACCTCATTGGCGTTCATGTTGCTCGACGTTCCGGCGCCGCCCTGGATGCAGTCGACGACGAACTCGTCGTGCAAGAGACCCCCACGGATCTCTTCACACGCCCCGCGAATCGCGTTAAACCGTTCGTCGTCGAGAAGACCGAGTTCGTTGTTGGCTGTCGCCGCCGCTTCCTTGACGGACGCAAGGGCCTCGGCGAGGAACGGGCTGAGGCCGATCGGAATGCCGGTGATGGGAAAATTCTCCAACGCACGGAGCGAGTGGATGCCCCAGTAAGCGTCGACTGGAACGTCGCGATTGCCGATCAGATCGTGTTCGGCGCGGGTCGCGGTGGACATTGATTGCCTCCTAGAAGGGAGGACATATGGGTGGGTCCTCCATGGATGAATACAGAGTGCCCGAGACGGTCGAGTGTGACCTACTCAACACACCCTATGCATCCAATCATGCCGGTCCTCGGCCCGTCCGTACTGGATGTCGACGAGCGCCGATCGGATGTCCGTGGTGACCTTGCCCGCCCCGGCATCAGCTCCGGTGCCGTCCGCGCTCACGGCCTCGCCGCCGACCCACTTCAGAACGCCGACCGGTGTAACGACGGCTGCAGTGCCACACGCGAAGATCTCGGTGATCTTGCCGCTGGCCGTGCCCTCACGCCATTCGTCAATGCTGACTTTGCGTTGGATGACTTCGTGGCCGAGATCGGCGGCAAGAGTCAGTATGGAGTCGCGGGTGATGCCCTCAAGGATCGAACCGGAAAGTTCAGGGGTGACGACCGAACCGTCATCCTGGACGAAATAGAGATTCATGCCGCCGAGTTCTTCGACCCATTTGTGTTCAGCCGAGTCGAGGAACGCGACCTGGTCGCAGCCCTGTGCGGTTGCCTGTTGTTGCGGCAAAAGACTTGCCGCGTAGTTGCCGCCGCATTTGGCCGCACCGGTGCCACCGGCCGCCGCACGCGAGAACTCCGTAGACAACCAGATGGAGACCGGTTTGAGTCCGCCCTTGAAATAGGCACCGGCAGGCGAAGCGATCACCGAGTAGGTCACGTGCTTGCTGGGACGCACGCCCAAGAAAACCTCAGAGGCGAACATGAACGGCCTGATGTAGAGGCTCTTCTCCTCACCGACGGGTACCCAGTCGCGGTCGGCTTCGATCAGGGCGGTGATGGAGCCGAGGAACCAATCGACCGGGAGTTCGGGAAGCGCCAGTCGGTGTGCGGAACGCTGCATACGGGCCGCATTGGCGTCGGGCCGGAAAACCCAGACCGAGCCGTCCGCGTGCGCATAAGCCTTCATGCCCTCGAAAATCTCCTGGGCATAGTGCAGGACGGCGGTCGCCGGATCGAGCGACAGTGGGCCGTAGGGAACGATGCGGGCATCGGTCCAATCGGTGTCCGGGGTCCATTCGGCAAGGAACATGTGGTCGGTGAAGTAATTGCCGAATCCCGGATTTTCCAGGATTGCGATCCGTTGCTCGGCCGCAAGAGGGTTCGGATTTTCCTCGTGGCGGCTGGTGAACGGTGAAGAGGTCATAGTGCTCACGTTAATGCTTTCGTTGGGCGGAATCGAGCAGAGGTCAGTTGACCGCCGCTACGCCTCCGGCCACACGTGACGAAATGGCCTCTCCCACCTCCTCGGTGCTGCGCCGAACATCCCCGCGGGCGGCGATGTCGGCTTCTACGGCGGCTTCAATCTGGGCGGCAGCCTCGGGAAGGCCGAGGTGATCAAGAAGCAAGGCCCCGGACAGGATGGCGGCCGTCGGATCGGCTTTGTGTTGGCCGGCGATGTCCGGTGCAGAGCCGTGAACGGGCTCGAACATGCTCGGCACGGTGCGGTCCGGGTTGATGTTGGCGCTTGCGGCCAGGCCGATTCCGCCGGTGATGGCGGCAGCGAGGTCGGTGAGAATGTCACCGAACAGGTTGTCGGTGACAATCACGTCGAAACGCTCTGGATCGGTCACCAGGAAAATCGTGGCCGCATCGACGTGCAGGTAGTCGACGGCGACGTCGAGGAATTCGGTGGCGACAGCGTCGACCGTACGAGTCCACAAATGGCCGGCGTGGACGAGGACGTTGTTCTTGTGTACCAACGTCAATTTCTTGCGGGGACGGGCCTGCGCACGCCTGAACGCATCACGGACAACACGTTCGACGCCAAAGGCTGTGTTGATGCTGACTTCGGTCGCGAGTTCGTGCGGGGTTCCGATTCGGATCGCCCCGCCGTTGCCGACATACAGGCCCTCGGTGCCTTCACGGACCACAACGAAGTCGATGTCGCCAGGGTTGGCCAGCGGTGTGGCGACACCCGGGAACAACCTGGAGGGGCGCAAGTTGACGTAATGGTCGAGTTCGAAGCGCAACTTGAGAAGCAGTCCGCGTTCGAGGACACCGGACGGAACGCTCGGGTCGCCGACTGCACCGAGGAGGATGGCGTCGTGGCCGCGGATCTCCTGGAGCACGGTGTCGGGCAGTGTCTCGCCGGTCGCGTGAAAGCGGCGCGCACCGAGGTCATACTCGGTCGCGGCGAACGACACCTCGTGCTCGGCCGCAACCAGGTTGAGGACGGACAGCGCCTGGGCGGTGACCTCAGGACCGATGCCGTCTCCGGGCACCACTGCAAGGGAAAAGTTGCGTGTCATATTCGGGATCCTAAACAAAGAGTCTCAGAATGTGAAACCCGGGTCTCAAAGTTTGGTCAGAGTGGGGTCGGGTCAGTTGTCGTCGGGGCGCTCAGCGAGTTCGAAGACCAACTCCTGCACCTCTTCGCGCAAATGGGCCGGGCCCCAATACATAGGCAATTCTTCATCCATAGTGCTCTCCAACAGGTAAGTGCCGCGGGTTTGGCGTTTGGAAAAAGTCCAACCAGCCACGCGAAGATCTGAATTGATGGATTACATCGATACGAGATGAACGACAGGAGATTTGATCGCTGGTAGCGATCCTGCATCCCTGCGGCGGAACTCTTGGCCAAACGCCAAACTCCGCGGCAGGGGGTGGCCTAAGTGGCCCTGCCGCGGCAAGCGATTACGAGTACAAGCTTCCGCACGTTCAACATGCTAGCAACAGCACTCGGCTTTTGTGACCATTTCATTCGGCGTGTCCAATTCGTGAGACGGACGTGGCCGCATTTGAGATCGTATGCGGAAGTTCATGAAACACTGACCGCGTGAGCGCTCCCAATGAAGTCCCGGCACTTGTTGCCGCCGCGCTCGATTTATCGCGTCAACGCGGATTCATCACCTCGACCCGCAACGAAACCGGTCGGCTGCTGGCAGCGCTCGCCGCTTCCCGCACCGGGACCCTCGCCGAACTCGGCACCGGCTGCGGCGTCGGCTCGGCCTGGTTGTCGACGGGTGCGCCCAAGGGTTCGCGAATTGTCAGCGCCGAACTCGACCCGGCGCTTGCCGAAGTCGTCCAGAAACTCTTCGCCGAGGTCGAGAACGTCGAGGTCACCTCCGGCGACTGGTCGACGCTCGAGAAGTATGCGCCATTTTCCCTGCTGTTCGTCGACGTCCACGACGTCAAGCGCAGCGTCGACATGGTCGCCGATCTCATGGCGCCGGGCGGCATTGCCGTCCTCGACGACTTCACCCCCTCGGCGTTCTGGCCGCCCATCTATGAGGGCAGGGTCGACACCGTGCGCGAGGAGTGGCTGACCGACGAACGATTCACCGCCGTCGAGGTTCTCATCGATGCCGGCGCCTCCGTCATCATCGCGACCCGCCGCTAACTTTTCAGTCTGGCCTGGACCCGCGGCAGGAAGAACTGCACGATCGGGCCGATGCTGAGCGCATACAACACCGTGCCGACGCCGACGGTGCCGCCGAGAAAGAATCCGATCACCAGCGCCGTGACTTCGACCGAGGTGCGCAGCAGCCGCACGCTCAGGCCGGTCTTGCGCACCAGGCCCAACCACAGCCCGTCGCGCGGACCGGGTCCGAGGTGCGAGCCAATGTAGAGCGCACCCGCAAGGCCATTGCCGACAATGCCGCCGACGAGCAAGGCGACGCGCAACCACAGATCGTCTGGCCGGCTGATCATCGAGATACCGACGTCAGCCGCGAGACCGATAACGATCACGTTGAGAATCGTCCCAAGACCCGGCGACTGTTTGAGCGGGATCCAGAGGACGAGAACAGCAGCACCGACCACAATCACGACCTGACCGAAACTCAGGGGAACGTGATTGGCTAGACCCTGATGGAACACGTCCCAGGGATCGAGTCCCAGTGTCGACTCGACCAGCATCGCCATCGTAAAACCATAAAGACACAGGCCGATCATCAACTGGACGACACGAAACGTCAGCCGGCCGGCCCGCAATTGCTGAAGCGGGGTCAACGTCGAGGGTTCATAAGTCAAGGCCATTGTCTTATGGTGACTCATAGTGGACCTCTTTTGCATAGCCAATTGTGGAACAGTGGACTCATGAACGTGCTGCTGTCGGCCTCCCGCTTGCGCGAACTTCTCGGCGAACTCAGTTTCGATGGTCCCGCCTACCGGGAACTCAGCGACCGCATCAGGTTGCTGATCCTGGACGGCCGGCTCTCCCATGGCACGCGGCTCCCCAGCGAACGAGAGCTGTGCATTGCACTTGGGCTGAGCCGGACGACCGTGTCGCGCGTCTATGCCGAACTCCGTGACAGTGGATTTCTGGAGTCCCGGCGCGGCTCCGGCAGCGTCATACGGGTGCCGTATGTCGCGTCCAGCACCAGCGCCCTCATCGCCCACGACACCGGCGAAACATCGGTGTCCCTGACGTATGCGGCCAGTGCTGCGCCCGCCGGGATCGGCCGGGCCTTCTCAGCCGCGATGCACGGTTTGCCCGCGCTCCTGACGACGACGGGTTATCTCCCGGACGGGCTACCTGTTCTGCGCGAACGGATCGCCGCGCATTACGCCGCGCGGGGATTGCCGACGACAGCCGAGCAGATCATCGTGACGAGCGGCGCCATGGGCGCGCTCTCGCTGATCGCGCGTACTTTGCTCACCCGCGGTGATCGGGTGATCGTCGAAAGTCCGGGCTATCCGCACGCCTTCGACGCCCTAAGCTCTGTCGGCGCCCGATTATCGGCGTTGCCGGTTGGCGAGACGCCTTGGGCCGTACAGCCTCTGCGCGCCATCCTTCGCAGCGGCCCGCACCGGGCCGCTTATCTGATCCCCGACTTTCACAACCCCACCGGCGCGTTGATGACCGACGCCGAACGCGAAAGTATTGCCGGGCTTTTGCGACGCGCCCATGTCACCCCCGTCATCGACGAAACCATGAGCGGCGTCAATCTTGACGGCGTGCCGATGCCCCTGCCTTTTGCCGCCTACGACAACCGTGCCGTGACCGTGGGATCGGCGGCAAAGACGTTTTGGGGAGGGTTGAGGATCGGCTGGATCCGTGCTCCGCGCGAACTCGTCATGCCACTCATCCAGGCGCGTATGTCGAGCGACCTGGGTTCGGCCGCCTTCGAGCAACTTGTCGTCGCCGAAATCCTTGCCTCTCCCGACGAAATCATCGCCGATGCCTTGAAATCGCTTCGCCGTCAACGGGCGCATCTGCGTGCGGCGATCGCGCGCGAACTGCCCGATTTCGAGCTGTCGGTCTCGCCGGGCGGCATGAGTCTGTGGGTGACGCTCCCCCGTCGGATTTCTACCGCTCTTGTTGCCGAGGCGGCGCGACACGAACTGATCCTCACACCGGGGCCGCGGTTCTTCGCCCACCACCGGGCGGCCGGCGAAAGACATTTACGACTGCCCTACACCCATACGACAGACATGCTGGACGAAGCCGTAAGCAGGCTCGCGGCTGCTTACGAGCAGAAGTCGGCACATAGCCGACCGCATCGAGTTTCCGGTGCGATCGACCTCATCGCTTAAGCGAGCTGCTGCCGGCTTGCCACGTCCGCATACCGCCGTCAAGATTTGCAACACTCCTGCCGGCCTGGCTCAGAATGCGCGCTGCGGTGTGGCCTCGCTGGCCAGCAGCGCAATACACGATCAGTTCGCCGGCCGGAAGCACGTCCAGGTTTGCGCGAATTTCCTCCGACGGGATATGAATCGAACCCGGGATGGAAGACTCCTCGCGTTCGGTATGCGACCGCACATCGATCAGCGTCGATCCGGTTGCCATCGCCTCGTTCAACTCATGCCACTGCAAACTCTTCGCGGTCTTGTCACGCAGATTTTCGGCGATGAATCCGAGCATGTTGACCGGATCTTTCGCCGATCCGAATTGCGGAGCGTAAGCAAGTTCGACGTCGGCGAGTTCGCTGGCACGCAGACCACCGGCCATCGCCGTCGCAATCACATCGATCCTCTTGTCGACGCCCTCTCCACCAACGGCCTGGGCACCCAAAATCTCGTCGGTATCGACGTCCACGAGCAACTTCAGGGCCATCTGCGTGGCGCCCGGGTAATAGCCGGCATGGGAAAGCGGATGAGTATGAATGACGCGGGGGACGATTCCTTGTGTACGAAGCTGTTTTTCCGATGCGCCTGTCAGCGCGACGGAAACGCCGAAAAGGCCGACGATCGCTGTGCCGAGCGTAGGTCGCATGGTGACGTGGGCGCCCGTGATGACATCGGCCACAAGGCGTCCCTGGCGATTCGCCGTATTGGCAAGCGGCGCCAGCAACGGCCCGCCACCGAGGGCATTGCGTTTTTCCACGGCATCGCCGACAGCGTAGACATGCGGGTCACTTGTCTGCTGACGTTCGTTCACCACGATGGCACCGCGTAGACCCAAGTCAAGACCGGCACGTTCTGCCAGCGTCGACTCGGGTTGAACGCCTATGGCCAACGCCACAAGTTCGGCCGGAATGGTCTGGCCGTCGGACAACGTCACATCCTTGGCGCCTATGCGAACGACTTGCGTGTTGAGTTCGACGGCGATGCCATGGGCGCGCAATTCGTCCTCAACAAGGACCGCCAGTTCTGGATCCAGTGGTGGCATCACCTGACTGGATGCTTCGATCAACGTGACCGCAAGTCCACGGTGGTGCAGATTTTCGGCCAATTCCAGACCGATGAATCCGGCGCCGATCACGACAGCGGTTTGCGGGCCCGAGGCGAGCGCGGCTGTCATCGCATCGACGTCGGACACATCGCGCAGAGTCAGAGCGCGTTCGACGCCGTCGAGGGGCGGTATGACCGGGCGCGCACCGGGACTCAAAATCAGGTCGTCATAGCGTTCTCGAGTCTCCCTCGCTGAACCCAGATCACGCACTGTGATTTCCTGCGCCTCCCGATCGATGCCGACGACCTCGTGGCGGACCCGAACGTCAAGATCGAATCGTTCACGAAGCGCAGCGGGTGACTGCAGCAGCAGTTCGGCTCGATCTTCGATGACGCCGCCAACGAAATACGGCAATCCGCAATTTGCATACGACACGTGGTGGCCACGCTCGAAAACGACAATGTCGGCGCGCTCGTCCAGTCGGCGCAATCTGGTCGCGGCCGACATGCCACCGGCGACGCCGCCTACTATAAGGACTCTCCGAGGAGTATTCATTCATCCAGCATATACCCCTGGGGGTATTTTTCGAACTTTCCGGTGGCGGCTCGCTGTCGGTTCGGGCCACCCCTGCGCGCGCCAGGCCGAGTCCCAGAACATCCACTCGAATCGAGTGGAAAACGCATAGGCCGCCGCCATCTCCTCGCGGCGGCCATTTGTATTTGCCGCTGCGAGCCGGTCGGCATAGTTCTCGACGGCTCGCACGACTCGGTCGAACTCCGGCGCCGCGTAGGTATCAATCCACGATCGGTAGGGGTGGTCAGTGCCGGGCCGCTTTGTGAGCAGCACCCGGCCGACCTCGGCATACACACGAAAACACGGCAAGATCGCCGCGATGGCGACTTCGACAGAGTCATGGGCGGCGGTTGCCTGCAGGGAGCCGACATAGGCGCAGCACGTCGGACTCGGTTCGGCGAGTTCGGAGGAGCCCAGCTCGATTCCCCTCGGCGTCAGGAACGCCGCATGGGTTCGTGTTTCGGCTGCGATCGCACCGACGGCCGCGCCCGCAAAAAGTTCGATGCCCTCGGCATCAGGTGCGCGCGAGCCAATGGCGGCCAATGCCCGCGCGTATCCGGTGAGATAGTGCACGTCGTCGACCAGATAGCGGGCGAACGTGCCTTCGGCGAGACTGCCGTCCCCCAGACCCAGCACGAAGGGGTGCGCGAGAATCGACTCGAACCACGGGCCCGCAGACTGCCACGCCGATTCAGAAAAATTCATGAGTATGTCCTGTCCACAAGATGATTGACCGGACCGTGACCGGATCCGTATGAAAGCCCCTTCGCGGAGATGAGAGCCCGGGTCAGATAGTCCTTCGCCGCCGTTATTGCCTCCGGCACTTCGACCCCCAGAACGAGTTGTGCGGCAATCGCCGACGACAACGTGCATCCGGTTCCATGAGTGTTGATCGTGTCGATCCGAGGTGCTCGAAGCCATTCTGTGCCGTGCGGGCCGACCACGACATCGTTGCTCGTGGCGCCCACGAAATGCCCGCCTTTGACGACAACCGTTCCCGCGCCCAGTGTCCGCAGTGCGCGAGCCGCGGCTTCCATCGCGGCCTCGTCAGGGATCTTGAGACCGGTCAATTCTTGAGCTTCGGCAATATTGGGCGTCACGACCGTGGCGAGCGGGAGGAGCAGATCGCGAATGGCTGAAACCGCGTCGAGGGGCACCAGCCGGTCCCCCGACGTGGCCACCATGACGGGGTCGAGGACGACGGCGGGCACGGGCATACGGGCGAGCAGATCGGCGACCATGTGCACCACTTCCGCGGTGCCCAGCATGCCGATCTTCACTGCGCGGACATCAAGGTCGGTGACGACAGCCTCATACTGTTGCGCGACGAACTCTGCCGAAACCGGAAAAATACCGGTCACGCCGCAGGTGTTCTGGGCCGTGAGCGCCGTGATGACGCTCGCTCCGTAGACGCCGAGGGCCGCCGCGGTTTTAAGGTCGGCCTGAATACCCGCGCCGCCCGAAGAGTCCGAGCCGGCGATCGTCAACATGACTCGAACGCGGGTCATCGGGATTGCCCTCTGACGCTCAGAGCGGCGTCGACGATTTCACGCAATTCCAAGGCCGCCGCGTAGGGGTTGTCCGCTGAGCAGATCGCCGACATCACCGCAATCCCATCGGCGCCGGCAGCGATGACCCCGGCCGCGTTGGCTGCGGAGATGCCCCCGATTGCGACGACGGGTATGCCCACCGGTGTGCGGGCCCTGACGGCTCGCACTCCTTCGAGGCCGAGCGGCTCGGTCGTGTCGGACTTACTCGGCGTCGCCCATACGGGACTTACCGCCACATAGTCACTCGCCCCCAACGCTTCCGCGTCGTCAAACTGACTCAGAGAATTGATCGACCAGCCGATGAGTGCCGTCTTGCCCAGCTCGGCGCGAACCTGTTGCGGACGGGCGTCGCTGACACCGACGTGAGCGCCGTCGGCCATGGCCGCAGCAACGAGGTCGTCGTTGACCAGAAGCGCAGCGCCATTGGATCGCGCAATGATGGCGAGCGCACGCGTTTGGCGCGCCAGACAGTCCCGGTCGGCCGCCTTGTCACGCAATTGAACGGCGGTGACGCCGCCCGCAAGTGCCTGGGCAACCACATCTTCGAGGACACCCGTCAACGGCACCGGACCGGTCACCAAATACAGTCGCGGATCGAATGTCATAAAGCTTCGACGGCAATGTGCTTGGCGATCTTGGCGTCGTCGAGTCCGGCGAGCTCATCGAGAAGTCGCCACCGCAACGATCCCGGCCCGTCGGCGCGAATTCCGGCGAGGCTACCCGCTGCCGCCAGGATGGCCATGCCGGCAACACTGGCCGCAACCGGATCCGCTTCGACCGCATTGCATGCCGCAACGAGGGCCGTCGACGCGCAGCCCAGCGCGGTCACCAGCGGCATCAGGTCGTGACCGCCGTGCACGAGATAGGCCCGCTGCCCATCAGTGACGACATCGGTCTTGCCGCTGACCACGACGACCGAGTCGGTATGCCCGGCCAACTCAACGGCCAGGTCGATCACCGCGGCTGCGTCGATCGTGCTGTCCACACCTTTGCCGCCGCGGGTTTGAGTGGCGATCGCCAGAATTTCGCTGGCATTGCCACGAATCACCGTCGGCCGTTGTTCGAGCAATGCCATGACGGTTTCGCGGCGGTATGCGGTGGCGCCAACGGCAACCGGATCGAGAACCCAGGGCGTCCCGAGCTCATTCGCGGCGCGGGCGGCGGCCTCCATACCCTCGACCCAGGGTGGCGAGAGGGTGCCGATGTTGATGGCCAGTGCTGAGGCAAAGGTGGCGAATTCGCCCGCCTCGTGCACATCGTGCACCATCGCCGGTGACGCTCCCGCGGCGTTCAGGACGTTGGCGGCAATGTCCATCGATACATAATTGGTGATGTATTGCACCAACGGGGTTTTGGCGCGCAGTTCGTTGTGAACGGCGGCAACCGAAGAAATATCAACACGGGTATTCATGACGGGCTCCCTAGCGCCGGTGTTAACCGGATCAGGTTCGGCGGGTCTCATCTCAGCCCCCGAATGGGGCACCCCGGCCTCGTCCGCATGACGTTACACAAGGGCCTCGCGCAAGTAGTCCTCGGTGCGGCCCGAACGTGGCATCTCTCGATCCCGACAGGCATCGCGTTCTAAATCTGGACGCTCGTCGAACGCCGTCGGCAACGCAAACCTCCCACCACCGCACGAGATCGCTTCCGGTGAGTTACTTTGAGCCGCCCTGCGCTGGTGGCCCACCTCCTGGGCTGGCACCCGTTCGATATCGTGAAGGAATGTTTGCCATCTCGGGGGATTCGGCGCGGCGTGCCCTGCTGGCCGGAATCACGACCATGACGCTCAGCCTCAGCGCCTGCGGGAGCAACGAACCACCTCCGCCCGACGAGCGGAAAACGTCAACCGCCGACAAAACCGCCTCCGACGAGGAGGTGCTTGAGTTGCTTGCGACCGACCTCTGGAAAACACGGAAGGAGTCGCAGAACACCGGCAATACCTCGCGTGTGCAGTTCGAGGGACTGCTCTCGCCAGCGCTCACCGAAGTCGAGCTTACGAGGCTCCAGCGTTACAAGAAGGCCAAGCTCCTGCGGAAGGGTGCCCCGGAGATCACCGCGATCGAGACCAGCGTGTCTGGAAGCACCGGTCAGATCCTGCTCTGCCTCAACGAGGACAACTGGACCGCCGAGGAAGATGGGGACCCGCTCGATCCCCCTTCAGACGGGTTCAAACCGTGGGGCGCCACAGCTGAGCACACTCCGGATGGTTGGACTGTCACCGCGGAAATGGAGACCGAAATCGTCAAGAAGAAGAAGACATGCTGACCACCTCGCGCCGCGCGCTGCGGATGATCGCTGGGCTGCTCTCGTTGTCCTCCTTGGCCCTCACTCTGGTCTTCGCGGCCACCGCCCCGCGAGCGCGAAGATGTGCGCGAAGGACCACTTCATCTATGCCCCGGTCGACATCTCGGATGAACTCAACTGATCCCCCGGCGGACGCCTGCCCATCGGTGAATCACCGAAGTGGATCGCCGTGCATGCATTTGTGGCGCTGGGCTGGGTAATCGTCATCGCTGTGCTCGCTCCCCTCCTGCCCGTTGGACAGCACGGATGGCTTGGCGTCTTGCTGACTGCTGGCGCGCTTCTGATTCTGGTGAACATGGCGCTCCGGAACCTGGCACCTCTCGATCCCGGCGGGCATCGCGTTCTACATCTGGACCATCGTCGAACGTAGTCGGCAACGCAAACCTCCCACCACAGCAGGAGAACGCCTCCAGTGAGTTACTTCGACCGCACCGCATCCGCCACATGACACGACCCCGTCAAACCCTGGAGGTGTGGGGGGGGGGGGGGGTGGGGTAGTGGGGCCGGGGGCGCCTCGCGCGGGGGGG
>JACMOZ010000074.1 GCA_014377785.1 Aeromicrobium sp. | reverse complement strand
CCTGCAACGCCGTGACCGGCGCCGTGAGTATCGTGCACCGTGAGTCTCGACTCGGCATGCTGCCGGCACCGCGCCGAGCGCGGCAGCCCCGATGGCGAAAAGGCTAGTGGGCGACGGCCGTTTCGGCGTACTCGCCGATGCGGGCCGTGCGCAGGATGCGCTCGAGCAGCTGGTCGAAGTAACCGGGGATTTCCTGGGCACTTTCGCCCGGCCACACGTGCAGGGGCTTCGCGGCGCCCTGCGCCTGCTGCAGCGAGGTGCGCTCGGGCAGCTGGGGGCTGAGCACGAGCGGCCCGAACATGTCGCGCAACTCCTTGATCCGAAACTGGTGTTCGAGCGAGGCGACGCGGGCCCGGTTCACGATGATGCCGAGCGGCTGAAGGCGCGGGCTGAGCCCACGACGGATCTCTTCGATCGCGCGCAGGGCACGGTCGGCGGCAGCGACCGAGAACAGTCCCGGTTCGGTGACCACGGCAACGCGGTCACTCGCGGCCCACGCGGTGCGTGTGAGGGCATTCAGCGACGGTGCACAGTCAATGAGCACGAGGTCGTATTCTTTTTCGACGGTGGAGAGAGCTTCCTCGAGCTTCCAGATATCGCGGATGCTGGGGTGTGGGCCATCGAAGTTGATGGCAGAGGGACTGCCGATCATCACATCGATGGTGCCCGGGCCGCCTCGGGTCCACCCGCTCGGGGCGATGGCGGCGCGCACGGTTTTTTCCTTCGGGCTGGTGAGCACGTCGGCCACGTTGAGGTGGCCGGCAAGCTGGATATCCATTCCGGTCGAGACGTCGGACTGGGGATCGAGGTCCACCACGAGGGTGCGGACACCCCGGGCGAAGGCAGCAGAAGCCAGACCAAGGGTCACCGTGGTCTTTCCTACTCCTCCCTTGAGGGAGCTAACGCTAAGTACGTGCACAAGAAGCTACGTTACCTTCACTAGTCTGGGAGAACCTAACCGTTGCCTGTGCGCCGCGTCACCGTCGAAAGGTCTGCATGTTCACGAAAATCCTTGTTGCCAACCGTGGAGAGATCGCAATTCGGGCCATGCGCGCCGCGTTCGAGCTCGGTGCGAAAACTGTGGCGGTGTTTCCCTTCGAGGATCGCAACTCGCTGCACCGTTTGAAAGCGGATGAGGCCTATCAGATTGGCGAGCCGGGGCATCCGGTGCGCGCCTACCTGAACGTGGGCGAGATCATCCGGGTCGCGAAGCAGTCCGGAGCCGACGCCATCTACCCCGGTTACGGTTTTCTGTCGGAGAACCCGGAGCTCGCCGAGGCGTGTGCCGAGGCCGGCATCACCTTCATCGGCCCGGGTGCCGATGTGCTGGAAATGGCCGGCAACAAGGTCACCGCCAAGGAGCACGCGATCGCGGCCGGGGTTCCCGTACTCAGGTCCACGCCGCCCTCGCAGGACGTGGAGTTGCTGATCAGCCAGGCCGAAGAGATCGGTTTCCCGATCTTCGCCAAGGCCGTCGCCGGTGGTGGCGGGCGCGGTATGCGCCGGGTGGCGAGCATGAAGGAGCTCCGCGGCAGCCTCGAAGAGGCCATGCGCGAGGCGAACAGCGCGTTCGGCGATCCGACCATGTTCCTCGAAGCCGCCGTGCTGCGT
>JACMOZ010000073.1 GCA_014377785.1 Aeromicrobium sp. | reverse complement strand
GTAGGTGGTCGGCGCGTCGCCGGTCTTGGCCTGGTAGGCCTTGACGAAGGCGGTGTTGGTCGCATTGTCCAGATCAGCGGAGTAGTTCATCGCCGTGAAGGTGCCTTCGGCTGACTTGCCCTGCGCCGTGAGCACGCCACCTTCGGTCAGGAACCCAGCTGAGTAGTGATCGACATCGCCCTGCAAGCCGAATTGGCTGTACTGCTTGACGAAATCGACGGCAGCTCCGCCGGCGTAGAACGTGAAGACGGCCTTGGCCTTGGACTTTTGCAGGTTCGCCAGGAATGGCTGGAAGTTCTTCGTTGCGGGAAACGGAGTGTAGACCTCGTCGGCGATCTCGCCGCCCGCCTTGACGAAGGTTTCCTTGAAGCCTTCGACTTCATCCTTGCCGGCCTGGTAGTCAGCAGCCAGCAGATAGACCGGGCCGTCGACATTCTCGGCGACGTAGGCGCCGAGTGCCTTGCCGGGCTCGTCGTTGACGTAGGAGGTGCGCCAGATGAACTTGGCGTCGTTGATGTTGGTGGGCGAGGCGTTGGAACCCACGAGTGGGATGCCCTTGGTCTCGAACAGGTCCTTGGTGCCATTCAGAACAGCAGAGCTGACAACTCCGGTGACGGCAGTGACCTGGTCCTGCTTGACCAGCTTGTCCGCAGCGGCCTTGCCCGAGTCGGCGGTCTCGCCTTCGTCGGCCAGGACGACGTCGATGACGCGTCCGCCGAGCTTGCCGTCGTGTTGTTCGAGGTAGAGCTCGAAGCCGGCTTTCATGTCATCGCCGAGCGACTTGTAGACGCCGGACTGGGGCACGAGCAGACCGATCTTGACCGGTCCGTCGGCGGCCGCGTCATCGCCGCCGAGGCTGCCTCCGCCACCGCAACCGGCGAGGACGAGTGAGGCCGAGGCTGCAAGCGCAAGTGCTCCGCGCATCGTCAAGGTGAGCTTCATGGACGGTCCTCCGAGGGTGTTGTCCGACACAATCTGTTCCCATCGAATCTATACACCTTTTTAGACGATCGTCAAGACAGCGCATCAACGCAGTCATATCGACCCGTTGACTGTCGTCACAGATATTGCATATAGTCGGAGGACGATCTCGAAGAGAGGCTCCGATGACTTTGTCGTCTTCTGCACACGTCGATACGTTCTGTCGTGACAACCTCCCGCCTTCTGATTCGTGGCCCGATCTCTTGGTGGACGGTCCGGATGTCCGCTACCCCGTCCGGCTCAACTGCGGGACAGCGCTTCTGGACGACGTCGTGGCCGAGCGCGGCGGACAGCGCGAATGCCTGCTGGCCCCCGGTGCAAAGACCTGGAGCTATCAGGATCTCCTCGACTCCGCCAATCGCATCGCGGGGCTGTTGAGCACCGAACTCGGCGTCGTACCGGGCAACCGCGTGATGCTCCGCGGCCCCAACAACCCGTGGCTCGTGGCCTGCTGGTTCGGCGTGCTCAAGGCTGGCGCGGTCGTCGTGGCCACCATGCCCATGTTGCGCGCCGCCGAGCTCCGCAGCGTCCATGAGATCGCCAAGATCGACCTTGCACTGTGCGATCACCGGTTCATGGACGATCTGGAATCGGCCGCGCTCGACGGTGTGGAGATCGTCGCTTTCGGCGGCGCACACGACAGCGACCTCACGGCACGCATCAGCTCGCAACCGACAACATTCGCCGATGTGGACACGGCGGCCGACGACGGCGCGCTGCTGGCTTTCACCTCTGGTACCACCGGGCGGCCGAAGGCAACGATGCATTTCCATCGTGATGTCCTGGCGATCGCGGACACGTTTTCCCAGCACATCCTCAAGCCGAACCCCGATGACGTCTTCGCTGGCACACCACCGTTGGCCTTCACCTTCGGACTCGGCGGCGCCGTGATCTTCCCGCTGCGCGTCGGTGCGAGGACCCTGCTGATCGAGAAGGCGACGCCGGTCGAGCTGGCCGGTCACATCGCCGACAACGGCGTGTCGATCTGCTTCACCGCACCCACGGCCTATCGGGCGATGATTGCTGCCGGCTGCGCCGCCCATCTCAGCACGCTGCGACGGGCGGTGTCGGCCGGCGAACATCTCGACGCAGCAATCTGGCACGCCTTCTTCGAGGCGACCGGCGTCAAGATCATCGATGGGATCGGTGCGACCGAAATGCTGCACGTCTTCATCTCCGCCGCTGATGACGACATACGTCCAGGTTCGACGGGTCGCGCCGTCCCGGGCTTCCGCGCAAGGATCGTCGACCTGGTTGGCAACACCGTGGAAGACGGCACGCCTGGCCGCCTGGCCGTGCAGGGGCCGACCGGGTGCCGCTATCTGGCCGACGACCGCCAACTCGTCTACGTCGAGAATGGCTGGAACGTCACGGGTGATACCTTCATCCGCGACGAGGACGGCTACTTCTGGTACCAAGCGCGCAACGACGACATGATCGTCTCCTCGGGCTATAACATCGCCGGACCCGAAGTCGAAGAAGCAGTTCTGTCCCATGGCGATGTCCTCGAATGCGCCGTCATCGGATGGCCCGATGAAGCCCGCGGCAGCCTCGTCACGGCGTTCGTCGTGCTCAAGGACGGGGTCAGCAGCGACGATGCGACAGCCCTCGCGATCAAGGAGCACGTGAAGGCGCAAATCGCGCCGTACAAGTACCCGCGGCAGATTCGTTTCGTGACCGAACTCCCACGGACACAGACCGGCAAGCTCCAGCGTTTCCGCCTGCGTCCAGACGCGACGTCGTCGTGACGCACCTCTAGGATTGTGCCATGTCGGAGATCGCACCCCGCCAGCTCATCCTCACGCTTTACGGTCTGTATGCCCGCGACGAACACAACTGGCTCTCGGTCAACTCGGTCGTCAAGCTGCTCGGCGATCTCGACATCGATTCGGCGGGTGTCCGGTCATCGATCTCACGACTCAAGCGCCGCGGCGTGCTGGGTTCTATGCGTGTCGGTCAATCGGCGGGCTATACGCTCTCGGGCGAGACGCTCGAGGTGTTGCGCGAAGGTGACACGCGCATCTTCAGCCGACTCCGCGCGGTCGAAGACGACGGTTTCGTGCTCGTGGTCTACTCGATCCCCGAGGCGGAACGCGAAAAGCGTCACCAGCTGCGCACGACGCTGACACAGATGGGCTTCGGCACGACCGCGCCCGGGGTGTGGATCGCGCCAGGGCACCTGCGGGGTCAGGTTGCCAGCACGCTCACACGACTCGACATGGAGTCATATGTCGACCTCTTCGATGCGCGATACGAGGCTTTCGGCGATTTGCGTCAAAAAGTGACGACGTGGTGGGATCTGCCGGCCATCGACGAGGAATACGCGCAATTCATCGACCACCACCGGGACGCGCGCAGCCGATGGAAGGAGTCAACCGACGCGGCGCGGACCGCCTTTGAGATCTACGTGCCCTTGTTGACGCAATGGCGCCGGCTTCCCTACCTCGACCCAGGCCTACCGTCGAGTCTCCTGCCAGCTGATTGGAACGGCGGCAAGGCCGCCAACCTGTTTGCAGACCTTGACGCCCTCTTGCGCACCTCGGCTCGCGAACATGCGATGGCCATCATCCACGGCTGACTCTGCCGACCCTGGTGTCGCGCTCAGACGGTGGGGTTCTCGATCGTGGCGATGCCCTGCACCTCGACGAGCGCCTCGATGTCCCACAGTCGGGTCACTCCGATGCCGGCCATGGCGGGGTATTCGGTGCCGGCCAGCCGGCGCCAGACGGCTCCGATGTCACGGGCGCGGGCGCGGTAGTCCTGCATGTCCACGATGTAGATCGTGACGGTTGCGAGGTCGCTCGGCTGTCCGCCGGCGGCGTCGAGGGAGCGCAACATGCTGGCAAAGGCCTGCTCGAACTGCTCGACGATGTCGCCGTCGATGATCTTGCCGTCGGCATCGAGCGCGGTCTGCCCGGCCAGGTAGACCGTGACTGGTCGATCGGTGCGCACGGCGTGGCTGAAGCCGCGGGGCGGCGCCAGACCGGCGGGGTTG
>JACMOZ010000072.1 GCA_014377785.1 Aeromicrobium sp. | reverse complement strand
CAAGTGGAAGAGCGACGTGCCCGCTGTGAGGAATGCCGTGATCCATGGCCTGCCGAGTGTGAAGTTCCTTACAACCAACGTGATTCCGCTGCAGGTTGCAGAGGAAATCTTGAACCTGCTGTTTGAAGCGCGAATGCTGCTCGCGCTCGGATTCGAGACGGACGGCGTTAAGAAGGTTCTGATCGAAAACGATTCAGGATGGTGGGGTCGTCGCTCAGACATAGTGACCTACCTCGACACTTTCGCGGAGTTTGCGGCGTACGGGAGAGGCACGTCGGGTGGACCCGACGCATAGCGGCAGAACCAACAGGAGGCTCTCAATCAGAGATCGACTGTCGACCAATCGTGAATCGGGCAGCCCTGGACGGCCGGCAGCAGATGGAGGACTTGATGAACGACTTTGAGGAACGGGGATTGCACCCGCGCATGCGTCGAGTTTGTCAATACCGTCGCGGAGGTCGTCCTCGTCCTCGATGGAATCCTCGTGCGGTCCAAAGGTCGCCCCCGTTGCGCCAGACGAAGGGTGCACAGCCCCTCGGACATGAGAGACAGTTGTGCAGTCAGCATCACAGAAACTTGAGACTTCGTTTCCGTTCACTCGGCATTTCCGTTCGATTAGCTGGCCGTTCACCCAGACCTCACAGGCTGTTGTCATGAGAACCCATCGCTTCGCTGCAGCTGCGGCTGCCCTCATCGTGCCGGCCGCCCTTCTTTCTGCTGCCCCGATTGCCGCCGCTGAAGATCCCGAATCGCCGGCCTTATCGTTTGTCGGCCGATATGCGAATGGCGGGTCGGAGGTCTCAGCCGCACTGGGCGATCGGCTCTACGTCATCGGCGAGGGCGCAACGCTGGACATCGTCAACATCAGCACCCCATCCGCGCCTGTCAAGGTTCGAACGGTCGACCTCGCCGGCTTCGGAGCATCCATAACGTCCGTCGCTGCCACCGAAGGCCGCGTTGCCGTCGCGATGCCTGCTGTTGACAAGACCGACAACGGTGCCGTTGTTCTTCTCAATCCGGCAGGAAGGGTGCTCCGCAGCGCGACGGTTGGCGCGAACCCCGACATGCTGACATTCGATCCGACGGGCAAACGCATCGTGGTCGCGAACGAGGGCGAACCGAACTCGTACCGTCCGCAGGACGACCCCGATGGCTCGGTGAGCATCATCAGTGTGCAGGAGTTGCTCGCCAAGAAGGTGGACGCCGTACGCACCGTCGGCTTTACGGCGTTCAATGTCGGAGCGCCACGGCACAGCGAACTTCCCGCCGGCGTGCGGGTGTTCGGCCCCGGGGCGTCAGTGGCCCAGGACCTCGAGCCTGAGTACGCGGTCGTCGAGGGCGACACTGTGTTCGTCACCCTCCAGGAGAACAACGCGATCGCGGAGATAGACCTGGCCAGTGCGACAGTTACAGCCATCCGGGCCCTCGCAGCGAAGGATCACAGCCAGCCCGGAAACGGCCTTGACGCAAGTGATCGCGACAACGGGGCCAACGGACCGGCGATCAACATCGCCAACTGGCCAGTGTTCGGCCTGCCGCTGCCCGACGGGCTCGCCTCGTTCACTGCAGGTGGCGAAACGTACCTCATCTCCGCAAACGAGGGCGACGCCCGGCAGGATTGGCCCGGCTACGAGGAGGAGATCCGCGTCGGCAGCAGCGCCTACCGCCTCGACCCGACCAAATTCCCCAACGCAGCTGCGCTCAAGAACAACGCGGCGCTCGGTCGGCTCACTGTCTCGAAAGCCTCCGGTGACACGGATGGGGACGGCGACTACGACCGGATCGAAGCGTTTGGTACGCGCTCTGTGACCATCTGGACCACGTCGGGCGAGGTTGTGTGGGACAGCGGTGACATGATCGAGCGCGCCACCGCGGCGGCGTATCCGCTGAACTTCAATGCGAGCAACAGGAACAGCGCGCTGGATGACCGTAGCGACAACAAGGGGCCCGAGCCGGAGGGCGTCAGCATCGGCGTGATTGGATCGCGCACCTACGCGTTCGTCGGCCTCGAGCGGATCGGCGGGTTTATCGCGTGCGATATCACCGACCCGACCTCGCCCACTCTGGTTCAATACGCGAACAGCCGTGACTTCTCCGCCAGCGCGGAAGCACCGACCAACGACTCCGGTCCCGAGGTCATCGAATTCGTGAGCGCCGACGATTCGCCCAGCGGTATTCCACTGGTTATTGTCAACAACGAGACCTCCCACACGGTTTCGATCTGGTCGTTCGTGCCGTATGGGCACTAGCCTTTTCCCCGTGATTTCATGCTTCCGAGTGTGAGCAGGCTCGGGGTCAGCATGCAATGTTCCGGGCGCGTCTCGGGCCCGCCCACAGCTGGACGGACTTGCATCGCAAGGGGATGATCGACGCATGTCCAGGACGATTTATGACGCGATAAGGGACTAGACGAAGGCACTCCGTAAGCACGCACGTGTCGCGACCGCTGGATCGAAGTCAGTGAAGAAGACGCAGCGCGCTGCCGCTCAAGTCGCGGGTGCTGCGAGCGCCTATGCCGAGGCTACATACGCGACGTCGGGTATGGAGAGCCCATTCGCCGAGGTGCTCTCGCCAGGAGGGTCTGCTGCACGGTCAGGTGACATCTTGACCGGCCCCATGTAGAGGTATGAGACACGACACCTGATGAAACGACTGTCCGAGACACTCGGGGCAGGGGCGCCGAGCTCAGTGACTAGGTCGGCTCAGCGCTTCCTCGTCGGCCGCAACATTCTTCTGCACGGCGAACTGGGTCCGGTGCAATTCTTCGTACCGCCCACCCACAGCTAGCAGTTCCTCGTGCGTACCGCGCT
>JACMOZ010000071.1 GCA_014377785.1 Aeromicrobium sp. | reverse complement strand
TGATTGTCTGCGGTGACCCGCAGTATCTCCAGGATGTCGGTGGTCCGTCGATGCTGACGAAGATGGGCGTCGACGGCTAGTCCGCACGACTGTCAGACCTCAATGTAATCGTTGATTCATGACGACCCATACCTATCTAGATCCCCTAAACATTGACTATCGAGGGGGCCTAAAATAACCTGATGGTCATTGACATGAAGTACCGCCAGGTTCGGACCGCGCTCCTGAGTCAGGGATGTCGAGCCAAGCCGGGAAAAGGCGATCATGAAAAGTGGTACTGCCCGTGTGGTCGACACATGGCGGTCGTCACGCGGGCAAGGGTCGTATCGCCGGGAGTTGTGGCCGATGTGATCAAGAAGTTGAGTTGTCTACCAAAGGGGTGGCTGCAATGACGACGACATACACGGTTCGTGCCGTCAAATGGTCCGGCGGTTGGGAACTTCACATCGGCGATATCGGAGTGACTCAGGTTCGTACGCTGGACAAGGCCGCCGCTCAGGTCCGGGACTACCTTGAAACGCTCCACGACAAGGACATGGAAGGTGTCGAGATCGTGGTGGTACCGGAATTGAATGGCCTTGAAAAGGAGGTTGTCGCTTCGCGCAGAGAGATCTCTGAGGCGGCGAGAGCTCAACGTCATGCCGCCGAACGGTCTCGGGCGATTGCACGCGAATTGCGTGCCACCGGCCTCAGCGTCACGGATACTGCAGCCGTCCTGGGCATTTCTCGCGGCAGGGTGTCTCAACTCGTCAACTGACGTCTCCGGCCGCGTCCCACAGCCGGCCGTGGCCCCGGAGTCCGGGCAGCGCGACACTCAAATCCGCCCGCGCTCGCTCGGCGTCGATGCCCAGCAACCTCGCGTAAGCCAATGCCGCCGACGGCGTCCGTTGTTGAGCAGCCACGCAGTGCAGGAATACGGTCTTGCCCTCGTCCCGCAGTTCCTTGATGACGGCTGCGGCATCGGCGAGGACGAACTCGAGGTGCGGGTTGTCCTCGGGGTCGCTTGATTCGACCAACCGGAACTCGACGTGATCCTCGGGGATGACGCCGGCCGGCCGATCTGCAGAACCGACGCGGCACATCGACACGACGGCATCACAGCCGTGTTCGGGGGAGCGGTAGGTGCCAAGGACGACGCCGGGGTCGTGCGGGTGAGCGGCCGACAGAACCGGTGCGTCGCGATATTCCCACGTGGTCATACGTGGTGCGACGGGCCAGCCCTGGCCGCCCAGCTCGTCCTGCTGGACGGTTCGCAAGGCCAAGGTGATGAGGCCGCGGGAGCGATGACCTCCATACCCGTGGACCTTCCGCGACCAGCGTGCCGGGATCGCGGACCAGCCCCACCGCGCGCCGAGTAAGCCGCCGGCGATCGCCGCGACCGTATCGGTGTCGTCGCCCGCGCGCACGGCGTTGGCCAGCGCCAGCTCGAAGTGCTGGGCTGGGAACGAACCGTTCGCCGGATCGAGTTCCGGCACCGGCGTCCAGGTGATCGCAGCCCACGCGGCCTGAAGCGCGAAGACCGTGAAGCCGTTGCGGGCGAAGGTTCGCGGGTCGACTCCGGTTGCTTCGTCGATCCAGCTGCGCCACTGTTCGCGGCTGGCTGCAGGCAGCAAGTCGAGCCCACCGAGCAGATCGAGCTCGCCAGTTGTGACGGCAACACTTACGGCCTCGGCCCACAAGATGCACGACTCGACGCCCAGTGGATCGGCATGCGTCAGGGACGCAACGGCTCGCGCAGCAGCGGCCGTCGCCACGCGGTCACCGATGCGGGTGAGGCCCACGATCGATGTGCGCATCAGTGCGCCGTTGCCGACCTGACCCGGGTGGGCGGTCGCGTGGTCGGCGGCGGCAGCGCACATCGCGAGACCTACCGGACCGTCGGCACGCCTCGTAAGGGAGAACACCGCGCGCGTCTGGTTGCCGACATCCTTTGAGCTGCTGGCCCAGTCGAGAAACCGTCGGGCGATCTCGTCGAGCGAGTCATCCGTGGTGAGGTCGGCGCCCGTTGCTGCAACCTCGGCGATGCATACGGCCATCGAAGTGTCGTCGCTGTATTCGGCAGGGGCAAAGCCAAACGGCCCGCCACCGTTCATCTCTGGCGTGAACTCTGGAGGGAGTGCCGGGCCGAACTCATACGGGACTCCGAGAGCGTCGCCGCAGGCTTGGCCGAGAAGTACGCCGGCTGCCCGGTCGTGAGAAAAATTCGTCATGAAGATCGCCTCAACTTTCTATTTGTTAAAGTGACCATAATCTGTAATGGTCATAAATACAAAAATGTCAGGGAGGTCTGACAGTTTGAACATGAAAGGAGTTGGTGAACATGGGAATGTTTGAGCTGAAGGACTCCGCCAACGTGATCAAACCGGAAGGATGGTGAAGGCCATGGAGACACGAGTGTTCCTCGAGCGAGGCACGTGCTGCGTATGGATCTCGCTGATCGACGACGGTTCACTCAGGCTCAGCGGTCAGGACCTTGGCGGATGTCTCGGCGCCGACGAGTATGAGTACTGGATCACAGTGCATCCTCAGGACTTCGCCCTCATCCGCGAGGCGCTCGGCGCCGAACCGGCCGTCGACATCGAGGACCTGATGTGCGCCAACGCCAAAATGATCTATTCGTGCGGTGAGCTCACGTGGCTGCGCTCGATCGCCGCGGTCCCCGACTTCGCGAACTACTTCTGAGGAGAGCAGATGAATCGCACAACACCCGAACACATCACGTCTCTGGCGGCCGACGAGGTTTTCGTCTTCGGCTCGAATGCCCGGGGTGCCCACGGCGGGGGAGCGGCGCGGGTGGCCTATGACAGGTTCGGCGCAGTCTGGGGAGAGGGCGAAGGCCATTACGGCCAGAGCTACGCGTTGCCGACGATGGGCGGCATGGACGAGATCCGCGACAGTGCCCGGACGTTCCGCGCATTCGCCGCTGAACATGTCGACCTGACGTTCCTGCTGACGAAGATCGCCTGCGGAATCGCCGGTTATGACGAGGCGGATATTGCGCCGCTCTTCGCCGACACCCCGGCCAACGTGATCAAGCCCGCAGGCTGGTGAACCCCTATGGTGTCGTTGTGACCAAAAAGAAGTTTGTCCCCTTTGCGTTCATAGCCGTGGACATCGTGGTCCTGACGATCCGCGACCGGCAGCTGCAGGTCATAGCCGTGCGCCGCGGCGAGGAACCCGATGTCGGCAAGCTGGCGCTGCCTGGAGGTTTCGTCAAGAAGGATGAGGATCTCGAAGCCGCCGCCCGACGCGAGCTCGTCGAGGAAACCAACCTCGAGGTCGAATTTCTTGAGCAGGTCAAAACGTATGGTGCCCCGGATCGAGATCCACGCGGCCGTACGATCAGCGTCCTCTACGTCGCGGTCGTTCCTGATCTTCCCGAGGGTGAGGCCGGCACGGACGCTACCGAAGCCCTGTGGGTTCCTGTCGTTGAGCTCGAAAAAATGAGCCTGCCGTTCGACCACTCGATCATGCTGGCCGATGCTGTCGAACGGGCTCGCGCGAAACTCGAGTATTCGCCGCTGGCGGCCTCGTTCTGCAGGGAGCCGTTCACGATAGGCCAGCTCCGACGTGTCTACGAGATCGTGTGGGGCAAGCAGAAGTACGACATCGATCCGGCGAATTTCCAACGAAAGGTGCTCTCGGCGAAAGACTTCGTCGTCGCGACCGGCGAGGTCGTGAGCGACGGGCCGGGAAGGCCCGCCCGGGAGTATCGACTGGGCACGGCATCCATTCTCAATCCTCCGGTGACCAGATGAAGCGGCTGGTCGTCGGGGGAGTGATTGTCGACGATTTGTTCGCACCGAGTCGAGTCTTGGCGGCGCGTCGCACCCGGCCGCCATCTCTTCGAGGTCGTTGGGAGTTCCCTGGTGGCAAGGTCGAGCCGGGGGAGTCTCCGCAAGAAGCCCTCGTTCGTGAACTCCGTGAGGAATTGGGGATTTCGGTGGTCGTCGGTGCTGAGTTGGTTGAGCCTGATCGCGGAACCTGGCAGATTTCGAACGATCTGGAGATGCGCCTCTGGTTCGCAACCGTCGCAGCTGGCGATCCCCTTGCCGGGGACTCTCACGACGAGCTGAAGTGGCTCGATGCCGAAAGCCTCGAGTCGGTCAACTGGCTGGACGCCGACCAACAAGTGCTCCCTCATGTGCGGGGACATCTGTCTCGATGAAAAATCAGCGGAACGGAATCGACCCTTCTGTCCGACCGGCAGGCTAGGTTGATTCCTGTGAAGCACTCTCGCCAACGTATGTATCGGATCCCAGCCCGGCCGGTTTAGAGCCGGGCACAAACCGCAGCCCCTTGGGGTTGCAGTGGGGAGACTCCGATGTTGGTTTCGGACAGTTTCGTCAATCCTGACGGATCGATTGTCGTCGAGCTGAAGCGCGCGACGTTGTTTGTCGATCATCTGTCGTTATGTATCGAGGATCGCTGGGCCAATCATCCCGGCCAGGGCTGCGATGAAGTGTTTTGTTTGTTCTCGCCGCCGCGTTGGACCTGGTTCGTGGGCATCACCTGGCACTTCAGCCTTGGGCGGGTAGTGGTCGCTCTGGGTCG
>JACMOZ010000070.1 GCA_014377785.1 Aeromicrobium sp. | reverse complement strand
CGATGACCCGCGGCCGCGAGAACAACACCGCCCACCTCGTCGCCGACGACCTCAACGACGCCCGACACCAATGGATCCTCACCTTTGCTCGCAACCGTGCTGACCTCGGCCCTGCCCACGCGGCCCGACTCGCCGCGGAAGAAGCAGCCAAGTACGAGCCCTATGTCAGCCCAGAAAACTTGCGCAGTCGCCACCAGGCCGAGACGAAACCACACCCGACCCCTGCGCCCGAATGGACCCCATCGCGCGATCCGAACTCGCGTCCGAGCATCGGACGCTGAGGAGCACCAGCTCAGCCAAGGCGGCGTCGGCCCGGGCCCACATGAAGGTCGTTGTGTGGTCGCAGCACTGGAGTGCGATAGACGTGTGTCAACGCCGCCGGCTATCGGCGCTTCACTGGGCGAATCGGACGACCAAGGAACTGCGGACAAAAGCAGCACGTCGTTCTAGACCGTGAAGGCACTAGCCCATTTCACCCAGATTGATGCGGGTGGTCATGAGCCGATCATGCCGAGATCGTGAGTCCGGCGTCGTTAGCTTCATCAAGCGGGTAAATGGAGTGAACGACACGTTGCGCAAGATCTAGGGCGATGGCGGCTGTGTCACTGTCGACAGCTTTGCCGTGGTGGACGACATCGTTGCGGACCTGTACCAGGTTCGGGTAGAACCCGTCGGGAAGGAGTCCGGTGATGCGCCTGCGAATTAGCTTGGTCAGCTTTCCCAAAGTGGCGCTGTCTGGTGGTTCGAGGTGCGCCCTCCGCATCGCATCTCGAAGCGCAATGTCGCATGCGGTCCCTGCGTCGATGACGCTCGCACGAAACCGACCGTCGCGATGCGCTCGGATCGCATCAACGATGAAACTGCACGGCATCGGTGGGGCAAGTCCGAGGCCGGCTAGATGAACCGCTTCGGGCCATCCGTTGAACAACCGCCAGCGTCGAGGAGCACGGCCACAGGGGCGTCGCTTCCGAGGACCATACTCAGAGCCTAACGAGACGCGGCCCTTCCGCCGGATTGGTCAAGTCCGTGAAGCCATCCACCAACTCGCGCTGGCACCGGCATGATCTGACGTGCGAACAACGCCCGATGTGGTGCACGCGAGAACGGCTTGTAAACATTGCCGATGCTGTCAGAGATGACATCCATGCATGGGCCAGTCGCTAGGACGCGTCGGCCTGACGGCTCTGGGCGCTCAGAGGGAGTCTGAGCACTTCGTGATCATCGACTGCGCGTCCGACACACACAAAGCCTTCGCAAGAGTGGTAGCGCCATTGATCGATCCGAGCGCGATCGTCACGTTCTCAAGTCAACCCGAACGTAGGAGCCCGGCGGCCTGACTGGGTCCCGAACGTGCACGAAGCGCGGTTGACACACCCGGGGGACACTGGGACTGGAGGCCATCTACGGCCATGACCCAGCGGGCCCCGCCCGCGAGAATCGAGGCACGATGAATCGCTGGCAAGAACATCCGGGCGTCCGCAAGCACGATCAACTAACGAGCGGCGAGCGGCCCGCCGACATCGTTCGTAACGGCATGGGCTCGTGGCCGTTTGTGTTCGCGTTCCTTGCCTTCATGGCCATCTGGGCTGGCTACAACGGTAACCGCGGCTTCGACCCGTACCCATTCATTCTGTTGAACCTCTTCTTGTCCATGATCGCCGGACTGCAGGGCGCCATCTTGCTGATCTCCGCCAAACGGGCAGACTCGATCAGCAGTGAAGTCGCGATCCACACCCTCGACAACACCAAGAAACTGCAAGACCTCATCGAGGCCAACACCGCGCTCACCACGACTGTGTCGAAACTCGCGAAGCAGATCCACACCCAAATCTGCCGCGACATTCTGAATGAAAGACGCGTCCTGAATCGATCGAGTGGCAGGTGGTTTTGACCACCATGCCGAAAGGAGGCAAGTCGATTCGAATCGCCCGAGTTGCTTGGAGGCTCCGACTCGGGGCGATTCACGCTCCCAATCGTGCTAGCCGTGGCGGCTGCCGGTGCTGGATGGATCGGCGCCGCTACCCCCAGCACGGCGACATCCGCCGCAGTCTCGGGTGCTGCCACACGCCCCAACCCTCCAAGTGACGGCCACCCACTCGGTAAAGGCGGCCAGGTCGCACCCGCCGGAGTCTCGGGTCTCCAGTTTGTGTTTCAGGGCATCTCGGCCGGCGGCCGCCGCGACCGCCGTTCAGCGGCCGCGGATGTTGCGGAGGATGAACAGCGCTAGCGCAACGATGATGAGTATGACGAGAATGGTCCACAGCATGGTGGGGCTCCGTCCTATGTTTATCGAAAACGAAGCATCCCTGGTCCAAAGGTGACTTCGAATTCCAACCCCGTCGCGGATGCGACGAGACCCTGCTTTGAAGATCTCACCGGCGCTATTTCCACGCAAGCGGCGAGTGGCCCCTGATGTCGGTGACCTCTGACCCTATTCGGCGTCCGCCGCGTCATGAAGGGTTACAACCACAACCGAACACATAGAGGAGAGCGATTCGCGATGAGTGGCAAGGATTCGCGATGAGTGGCAAGTCTGATAGTGCAAAGGGACGTGTCGTGGAAGCCGCTGGTGTCCTGAGCGGTGACGAAGAGCTTGAGGCCGAAGGTAAGCGCGATCAACTCGCGGGCAAGGTCAAGAACAAGTCCTCTCAAGCAGAGGAAAAGGTTGAGCACGGGATCGACAAAGCAAAAGATGCGATCGAGTCCGCACTCGACAAGACCAAGGAAGTGCTACACCGCAAGTAGGGCCGACAGCGACAACGCCGCGCGGGCTAGTGCGGCGCGGCGTTGTCGATGGAACACAACGATCGAAGCTGGGTCGGGCGTTTACACCCTCGAAGTCACAATCTCGGGGCATGAATCAGCCGCTGTTCGGACGCATGCCCGGCCCCTTTTCGGATACTGAGATGCCGAGGATCGACACGAGGAGAACGATCATGGAGAGCAACCGCAAGTGGACCCAGCGGCTATGGCTCAACCCTCCGATGCGATACAAGCTCGGAGCCGGCCGCGGGACGTGGCGCTACGCGATGCTGGTCGTCCTCGTGGTGGTCGTGGTGGTCGTCGGGGTGCTGATTCTGGTGGACACCAACTATCTGGACAAGGCGTGGGCCTATGCCGTGGTACCGATTGCAATCGTCGCAGCGGCGCTCTCACTTGTCCTTACGATCTTCAAGGCAGCTGCCGAGGACAAGCGCACTTGAGCCGTGTCGAAAGTGTGGACTCGGGGCACCTGCCATGACGACTCCTGAGAACGAACGCGATGAGGAGCCCAAGAAAGGGCGGGTACATCGGACCCAACTGAGACGAAGGAGAACTGATGACCAGCGGCGACATTGAGACCTACTTCCAAGGCAATGGGTGGCACAGCAGGGTCCAAGGAGACAGCCACCCTTTCCACACATCCGACAATAAAGAGCGAGCCATCGAAGCGGGCCGCGATGAGGCCAAGGCACGCAAGGTCGAGCACGTCATCAACGACAAAGACGGCCAAATCAGCGAGCGAAACCTCTATGGGGAGGGAAGGATCATGAGCAAGACGTCGGAGAAGGGCCAATCGGATGCCGATTCGGCTCAGAAGAACGCGAATCAACGTGGCCCCGCTGGAGATCCAGAATCGAATGGCCCGCTGAGCGAGACGAGTCCTGACAGATCAGGCGCGAAGATTGCCGGAGCTGACACGACCAAGGATACCGGTGCGACGCCACCGCAGCCACACAAGGGACAGCGGCCCGGTGGGGACTCGGTGTCGGGGGAGTGTTTGTGACAGTTTGAGTCGTGCCCACTGTGACGGTCTGATTCGTGCCCACCTTGGACTTGCCGAGCGATGGTGACGGTTTGATCGAGGCCCACCCTGATGCTGTTCCCATCTGGTTTTCCGATGCCAGCGGTGGAGGGCAGTTATGGGGTTACGAATGGAGTTGTTCGCACGGATCCGACGCGACGCCAGGGTCGAGGAGCTTTCGATTCGCGAGCTTGCCCGCCGGCATGGGGTTGCTCGGGCGACGGTGCGTCAGGCGTTAGCCCAAGCCGAACCTCCGGCCCGGAAAACTCCTGTTCGGGTGGCGCCGAAGTTAGATCCCTTCAAGGCGGCCATTGACGGAATGTTGGTGGAGGATCTGACGGCGCCGAGGAAGCAGCGTCACACTGCCAGGCGCGTCCTTGCTCGGTTGGCCGAGGAACCACGTGCGGAAGGTGAGTCATTTCACCGCGATCACGACGCTTCATGAGCGCGAAGTCCTGAGGCCCAGCAGTTGTACCCTGCCGCCCGGATAGTCCTGGAGGTGGTTCATACTACGAACTTGTCGGGCTCGACAGAGGCTGGCTTTGCGGACGTGGTGTAGTTGCAGCACGCTTCCCTTCCAGGGAATGAGTCGAGGTTCAAATCCTCGCGTCCGCTCCATATGCCGAAACCGGAGCCCAGCTGCGGAGACCTCCCCACTGACACTGACCGGCGTTGAAGGCTCGCGTTCCGCGGTCCGCGCATGCCCGCGTCCTTCCACCCCGATTGCTCAAGTGGAGATGGGCGGGTCAGGTCCGTAGGATTTTGTCGAGCGTCTTGCCTTTGGCCAGTTCGTCTACGAGCTTGTCCAAGTACCGGATCTTCTGCATCAGAGGGTCCTCGACGTCTTCGACCCGGATGCCGCACACAACCCCGGTGATGAGCGACGCGTTCTGGTTCAAGGAAGCTTCGGCGAAGAAGTCGTTGAATGTGGTCCCTTTGTCCAAATGGGCGTTGAGCGCCTTGGAGTCGTATCCGGTCAACCACCGGATGACCTCGTCAAGCTCTTCTTTCGTACGACCCTTCCTCTCGACCTTCGCGACGTAGTGCGGGTAGACCGACGCCACGGCGGTCGCGAAGATCCGGTGCATGGCCGCAACGGTAGTCGCCCGGCGCGTCAGCGTCGCCGACCGCTGGCCAGATGCCGGAAGCCACGATCGGGCGGCGCTTCATTCCACCGCGATCTGGCGTACCCCCGGCGTGCCCCCAAGGCGAAATTGGTGCGAATCGACGAGATGGATACAACTGAAACAACGGGCAAAATGCGAGTCTCCAGTCACTTGTAACGAGGATGTCACGGGTTCGACTCCTGTCGGGGGCTCCAGTCAAAATCGTCTCTCGGCTCGGCGTGCACCCCCAGGCGAGCCCCCCTCGGTTGAGAGAGTCAAGACCGGCCCTGTCGGCGCTGTCGCCGAGGTAGTGCACGTAGATCTGCGT
>JACMOZ010000069.1 GCA_014377785.1 Aeromicrobium sp. | reverse complement strand
CTGATGGTTGGCATTGATGTCGGGCCCATTGAAGCTATTCCTTGGAGTGGCCAGTACCGTGGCCCCAACGATCGTCCGGCAGACTCTACTCTGCCCGCGAGTGATGTCTCGCCGATGATCACAATCACCCACTTGCGCAACGTCTCCGTCCCGGCGTCCAGCTTCGGCGCGAGATCGCGGCACGCAGCCGACACGGAGCAGTAATCCAGGAGACGATCGAGAACCATTCAGACCGACCGGTCACGAACCTCCTGCAGGTATTTCTTGGGAATAAAAGCATCCTTTCATCAGAAAGGAGGCGCCATGAAGTACGGGACGATCCAGTCTGCTTACGCCCTCCATCTTTGGCCACGCTCGATACGACCTGCCGCATACATTTCAAAGTCCAGAATGCAACTTGAGCTTTCGACCAGGCAGCATCACGTGACTACAGATCCGCTGCTCGATGCGATATGTGCAGTTTGTCGGATTCAGCTCAAATTCAGTGCATTTCGCATATAGGATCCCTGAAACGTGACGGCTAGCGTGTGCTCATCACCAAAACAGGACCCCAAAGGACACTCATGGCTCTCAGTGCTCATGCCGACGATTTTGCCCTCTCTCGTGTGACCAAAGATGCTCAGAAGCCGTGGTTCGGCATAGCTGTGCAGCGATTTGGGCAGGTTTCTGCGTTGTCACAGTTTCTCCTCGGCGCAACTCTCGGGTTCAGTATGTCCTTCGCTAATGCGGCCTGGGCGCTCGTGCTTGGTTCCATCATTCTTGAAGTCATAATGTGCGTTGTTGGGATTATTGGTCAAAAAGAAGGTTTGAACACTGCCCTACTCGCCCGTTGGACCGGTTTTGGCGAGATCGGTGCTTCACTCGTTGGGCTTGCCATAGCCATCAGCCTCATCGGCTGGTTTGGTATCCAAAGCGCCATCTCCGCTGAGTCGTTAGACGTCCTCATACCGGGCGTCATGCCCGCATGGGGCTGGAGCCTCGTATTCGGATTAGCTGTAACGGCGATTGTTGCCTTCGGGTTCAAGGGCATGCAGATCCTTGCGAACATCACGGTGCCGCTTTTTCTCATCCTTGTGGGCTGGTCGGTCATCAGCGAACTTAGTAGACACTCGTTCGTGGACTTGATCACGTCCCCAGCCCCCGGACCGGCAATGAGCGTATGGGCTGGCACCGGAATTGTGGCAGGTGGTCTGATTGTTGGAGCGATAATTACCGCCGACATGACGCGGTTTAACCGTTCGGCGGCAGATGTCGTGAAACAGACTGTTGTGGGTGTGTCCCTCGGAGAATTCGTGATCGGTCTCGCCGGCGTGCTGCTCGCCCACGCTGCCTCATCAGGCAATATCGTCGCGATCGTTACATCCTCAATCGGATTTATTGGCCTCATCATCGTCATCACTGGCACGTTGAAGATCAACGACTGGAACCTTTACTCCTCCAGCCTTGGCCTCGTCAACTTCATCTCCACAACTTTCAACAAAAACTTGAATCGGGTGACTATAACGGTCGTGCTCGGCGTGGTCGGGTCGATCCTTGCAGCAGCTGGCATCCTGTCCCAGTTCACCGGGTTTCTCATTGTCTTGGGTGTCGCGTTCCCCCCTATCGCAGGCATCATCGTGGCCGAATACTTCGTAGTGAAGAAGTGGCGTGGCGAACTCGATGCTGCTCGTGAGGCCGGCACGTTACCGGCAACAGCGCCACGCGTAGTGCCGGTGACGATCATTATCTGGGTAATCTCCGCTGCCATTGGGCACTTCGTCACCTGGGGAATCCCTCCGGTCCTTGCTCTGCTCGCATCGATGGTGCTTTACATCCTTGCGGGAAAGCTCGGATGGGTACGCGGATTTGGGACAGTGCAGACCATCCAAGCCAAGCAACCCATCCCCGAGCTCGCGCCTTGAGCACTCGAAACGAAAGTGACACACTCCTCATATGCATATAGGTATCGACGTCGGCGGTACTAATACCGACGCAGTTCTCATGGATGGCACGCTAACTCTCGTCGGGGTGAAGCACTCGACAACTCCTGATGTGACGGACGGTATCGTTCAGGCTCTCGAGAATCTGCGGGCTGGTCACCACTTCGAGGGCGACCAAATTGATGCAGTCATGATTGGTACGACGCATTTCATAAACGCTCTGGTTCAGGCAAAAGGCCTTGCTCCGACCGCTGCTCTGCGTCTTGGTTTACCTGCAACAAAAGCGCTACCACCGCTCGTTGATTGGCCGGAAGCTCTTATTGGTGCACTGAACGCCCGTAGCTATCTCGCCCACGGGGGCTATGAGTTCGACGGTCGACCGATCTCGCCGCTCGATCCTGACGAACTCCGACGACATGCAGCAGACATGAAAGCCAATGGGATCCGATCGGTTGCCATCTCCGCCGTCTTTAGCCCAGTGAATTTGGACCTTGAGGTCAAAGCGGCAGGGATCATCGCGGAAGAGATGGGTCCGGACGTCGCTATCTCGCTCTCGCACGAGATTGGACGTATCGGACTGCTGGAGCGCGAGAATGCAACGATCATCAACGCGGCGTTGCGCGAATTAGCGGCCACAATCATCGACGGACTCGCTGCAGCTGTGCGCAAACAGGGCATAAATGCACCGATCTTCCTTAGCCAAAATGACGGCACCCTCATGAATGAAGACTATGTTCGCCGCTATCCAGTAGCCACGTTTGCTTCGGGCCCGACAAACTCCATGCGCGGAGCTGCACTGACGAGCGGGCTCAAATCATGCGCGGTCGTAGATGTCGGTGGCACCACAACCGATATCGGTTTGCTCGTCAATGGCTTCCCTCGAGAGACCGCAAACGAAGTGAAAGTCGCGGGTGTCCGTACGAATTTCCGCATGCCTGACGTGCTCTCGCTTGCTATTGGCGGAGGCAGCATCGTCGACACTGAGACGGGTGAAGTCGGTCCCGAGTCAGTCGGATACCGCCTCACAACCGACGCTCTCGTATTTGGCGGCACAACACTCACCGCGACGGACATTGCAGTAGCGGCGGGGCGAGCTAAAATCGGCGACCCTTCAAAGGTTGCACACCTTGATCCGGTGTTTGTGCAGAAGGTGCTTGAACGTATCTCAGAGCGCATCTCAGAGGCCGTCGATCGCATGCGAACATCTTCCGAACCGATTCCCGTCGTTGCAGTTGGCGGCGGATCAATTTTACTTCCGGCGGAATTACCTCCCTTCGGCGCAGTGCAACTTCCAAAAAACTACGCCGTCGCTAATGCCATTGGTGCATCGATTGCGCAGATCGGCGGTGAAGTGGACAAGGTGTACACGGTCGAACCAGGACGCCGTGAAGAAACCCTCTCGAAGGTACGAGCGGAGGCTGTCGACAAGGCAATTTCTGCAGGTGCCGCGCCACAGTCAGTTGTCATCGTCGATTTCGATGAAGTACCTATTCCCTACCTGCCTGGTAACGCTACTCGAATCAGAGCGAAAGCCGTTGGAGACCTCGACATGCGGGGGTCACGGTGAGCTGGCAGATAACCGCAGCAGAAATTTCAGACCTAGCGCGCGGTGCTGCAGTGCTCGGAACTGGTGGCGGCGGCGACCCGTACATCGGCGCATTGCTCGCAAGCGCAGCGCTTCAGGAATACGGGGCAGTCACTGTCGTGCCCTTAGATGAGGTGCCGACTGATGCGGTGGTGCTCACCGTAGCGATGATGGGTGCCCCAACGGTTATGGTCGAAAAACTACCAAGCCTCGACGAAGTGATCTCGCCTGTGCGCGCTCTTAACGCCTACCTTGGCCGCCCAGTCACCCACATAGCGTGCGCTGAGATCGGCGGTGTGAACTCCACGATCCCGATCGCTGCAGCTGCCGCGCTCGGCCTGCCGTTGCTCGACGCGGACGGCATGGGGCGTGCGTTCCCTGAACTGCAGATGGTTCTTCCCACGCTGTATGGAATCAACGCCTCGCCTCTGGCGTTCAGCGACGAGAAGGGCAATGTCGGAGTCCTGCAGACTGTCGACAACAGCTGGACTGAACGAATTGCGCGTGTCGCCTGCGTAGAGATGGGATGCTCCGTAATGATTGCCGGCTTCCCAATGTCAGGTGACCAAGCCCGCGAATCCTTGGTACCGGGCTCGCTCACCCAGTGTGTAGAGATCGGTCAGGAAATCACGGCGGCCCGCAACGAGAAGTCAGACCCGGTCGAGCGGATCGTTACTCTACTTGGCGGGCGTGAGCTATTCGCTGGCAAAGTCGTGGATGTCCAACGCGCGACCACCACAGGCTTTGCACGCGGTCGAGCCCGCATCGATGGAACAGAGTCCTCGCTGATTCTGTCGTTTCAAAATGAACACCTGATAGCTGAATCCGATGGGCAGACCCTCGTCACCACCCCTGACCTGATCATGGTCGTTGAGCATGACACAGGTGAGCCGATAACCACCGAGGGATTGCGATACGGCCAGCGGGTACGCGTGATTACCGCGCCGAGCGACAAGCGTTGGCACTCAACAGAGGCGCTTGCCATGGTGGGTCCCGGCTACTTCGGCTACGACGTACCGCCACACCGGTTCGATGGCACCATCACCGTCGTGGAGGAGCTCGCATGAGTTGGCAATTGAAGGCCGCAGACCTACCAGATCTTGCACGCGGCGCCACACTGCTCGGGACGGGTGGAGGTGGGGACCCCTACATCGGCATGATGCTCGTCAAGCAGGTACTGGGCACCGGCTCAATCACGATCCTCGACCCGGATGAGATCGCAGACGACCTTTTCGTTATTCCAACCGCGCAAATGGGCGCACCGACAGTCATGATCGAAAAGATCCCAGCCGGAACTGAACCCACACTCGCTCTACGCACCCTTGAGGAACATCTCGGCAGGACGGCCGATGCCACTATGCCCATTGAATGCGGAGGGATCAATTCAATGATTCCCCTCCTCGTCGCTGCGGAGACAGGACTCCCGGTCGTCGATGCCGACGGGATGGGACGTGCATTCCCTGAACTTTCGATGGAGACATTTGCCGTTTACGGCGTTCATGGTTCTCCGCTGGCGCTCGCCGGAGAGCGAGGTGAACGGGTGATCATCGATACTGGAGATGACGATAAACAAATGGAATGGCTTGCCCGTGGCATCACGATCCGTCTCGGCGGCGTCGGTCACATTGCCGAATATGCGATGAGCGGAGCGGATGTCAAGCGCACCGCTGTGCCACGTACGATCTCCATGGCCCTGAGCCTCGGCCGAGCAATCCGATTGGCGCGTGAACAACACCGATCGCCTTTCAGCGCTATTGCCGACACCCTTTCATCGACGCTGTACTCAAACGTGGTCGAGCTCTTCGAGGGCAAAGTGACAGACGTTGAACGACGCACCACCGACGGATTCGCGAAAGGTCGTGCTGCCATTTCAGCTCTTGATCCGACGAGCAACCAGACTTTAGAAATCTTGTTCCAGAATGAGAACCTCATCGCTCGACGCGATGGCGAGGTCGTCGCCATCGTCCCCGATCTAATTTGCGTTGTCGATCATGAGTCGGCAGAACCGATCACCACAGAAGGACTGCGATACGGTCAGCGCGTTCGAGTGCTTGGAATCTCTACCCCGGACATGATGCGCACTCCCGCAGCCCTGGCCGCGTTCGGACCGACCGCGTTCGGGCTCTCGGAGGCTTTCGTACCTGTCGAAACTCGCGCCTAGGCTGGGCGTATGGTGAGGTTTCTCGAACGAGCGCAACTCCCTGCACTTGCTCGAGGGTTCGCTCTATTAGGTTCCGGCGGGGGCGGAAGCACCTCACTCGTGCAACTTGCCCTAGCTGAGTCTGCGATATGGCCGGTGACGATATACGACGTTGAGGATTTAGACCCAAGCTTGCCCTGTCTTGCTGCTGCATTTGTGGGTTCGACGCTGCTCCTCGGCGAGCGGCTTCCGGGAGATGCACCTTTTACCCCACTTGTCGACTCTGCCGAACGATGGCTTGGCGAACGCATACCTGTTGTCTGCGCCCTTGAAGGCGGCGGGATGAACGGGCTCACTCCACTTTTCCTGGCGAACGAACGCATGGTGGTTGACGCGGATCTGACCGGCCGCGCAGTTCCAAATCTTGACCAGATGTCGCTGCTTGTAGATCGAGTGCCGGGTGTTTTTGCCACGTGTGACACCGGCGCAGGTGGGGTGATGGTGGTGCAAACAAACCGTCCTGTCGACCTCGAACGAGTCATCCGATCTGCTGTCATCCAAGCTGGCGGAACCGGAGGAGCGCTGTTTGCTGGTTTCTCCGTAGGCGACTTGGCGGAGCATTCGGTCAAAGGCGGCATAGCCCGAGCATTAACACTAGGCATAGCATTCTCAGCCACCGCGTCCGCTTCTCTTCCGGTGCTTGCCGACTCGCTCAGCGGCCGGGTGCTTGGGCAAGGGCGCATCACGAAGATCGAGGCGGACGACTTCGACCCGTATGTAAGCACGGTGCAAGTCGACGGCGTAGCCGGAGAAATTCATCGCATCGTGAGCCGCTCGGAGATACTCGCCTTCATGACCAACGGACGCGTTGTAGCATCAGCACCGACCATCATCGTGGTTCTTGACGCGATATCGCGCGACATTCTCGAGGTCACCGACCTTACGATGGCGCGAAGTATCGAGATCATTGAGCTCCCTGCACCTGAATGGTGGGTAGTTTCTGCTGAGCGCATAAGGCATGTTCGGCCGTCTGCGTACGGCCTTGCCGAACTCGACGGTGCAGTATGAACGACCCCCTCTCGTTACGCGCGCTTCTGGCTGAACCTGCCAACGGCGGATTGCGAATTATCGCTGGCCCGAACGATACCGAGCTAACCAATGTCAGTATCGAAGCCACGGAGGCAGAATTACCAGCGGACGGTGAGGGCACCATCGCCATTCTCACGACATCGCCACCGACCACACCATGGCAGCAAGATGCCTTGATCCGGCGCACAGCAGATCGCGGCTTCCACGCTTTAGCTATGCCGCACGCCGATGACTTCGGTGAAGGGACGCGCGCCCTGGCCGGACATCTCGCTCTCACGCTCCTTCATATCGAAAAGCCAATGCTGCTCGCGAAAGCTTGTTGGCACCTGCTCGAAGCTCATGACGCCCTCACGCTCAGTTACGTCCGTAAAGTTGCGCGGTCGATCGAGCATCATGTCGAGGCCCTGCCCGATCTTTTAAGGCATCTCTCCGCCAGCGTCGGATACGGCATCGCTCTCATCGACTCTTCGGCGGTGCTGCTAGAGGCGGGGGGACATCTCCACCCGAGTGTGCACGCGGCGGTCGACTTCATCCCGTGGCTGGATATCGCACGCGTTCCAGGAATGGGTTCTGCAGCGTCAGTCCGAGTTGACAGCCCTAGTCGGGACGGCCTTCGTATCGCATTCTTCGGTGACGGTCTCAGTGCCCCTCAGCTCCGCGCACTAGCGGTGGCAGCTGAGGTCGCAATGCCGGCTGTAGCCGCTCGAATATTGATTGATGAAATCGCTGCGCTCAATGACACTTCAGCATCG
>JACMOZ010000006.1 GCA_014377785.1 Aeromicrobium sp. | reverse complement strand
TTTCGGGCCTGAGCGTGCGTCCTCGATGCGGTGCGCCTCGGCCTTGAAGAAGGTGGCAATGCGTTGAAGGTTTGACGCGACGACCGCGAAAGTGAGAGTGAGGTACAGGGCGGCATAGCCCCGACCGGACCTCTTCTTGGTACTCGAGATGTCGCCGTGGGAATCGGTCTTCAGCAGGCTGTTGGAACTCTCGACAAGACTTCGCATGCCGTATTGTCGCCGCCATCCCGCGCCCTTGTGGGGGAGATGCTGGCCGAACTTGATTGGTTGACGTTTGGAGTGTGATTCTGCCGAGGCGTCGGTTCTGGATTTCCGCCCCGATTGCTTCCCAGATGCGACCTCCTCATTGATCGGAAGGGTCGGCGGGATTGTGATGCTGGTCTTGGTCGGCGCGACCTTGGGCTGAGCAAGCATCTTGTCGAGCGGGGGATAGGTGAATCGCTGAAATCCATCAGTATCTCGACGTCCCTTCGGGATCATTCGGGCAGGCGCCCCAGATCCGCGCGTTCTCGTCGAGGCCCTCGGCGATGGACGGGTCGGCTTCCAGCTTGAAGCAGGCCTGCAGCGCGCGGATGCCGGCCCAGAGCGGTGCGGGGCTCTAGGTGGACAGGAAAGGCAGTGTCTGTGCGTGGATCGGCATCAGACCGCCCGAAGGTGATGTTTTTGGCCGTCCTGGTGGTGCCGGACGGAGGTTGTCAGGGACTCATCACCGGTCGCGACAATGTCGAATACGTCGAGGGAGCTCCACCACTCGGCGGGACGTGATCTAGGACGATTGTTGAGCAATCTGGCGCGCTCGGCGCAGGACCGCTTCGTCAACCATTGTGCCATCCGTTGCGCGGAAGGCCCCGCGGTTCGATTCCGCCTCGCTGAGGAGGTTAGATGCCCATGCCACCTCGGCCGCGATGAATGCCATCACCGCATTCGAGATAGCCACGCGCGCTGGGTGTCTGCAGTCCCGCCCGTGGAAACCCAAATGGCGAAGAGCTGAAGTGGTCGCCTCAAACGATGGGAGATCGTCGATATTGGCGCTGAATGGAGCCGATGGAGCAACCAATCCGGCGCTTCGACTGGCGATCACGACAATTGAACGTGCGTACAGAAACTCGGAACCGTCCTCGGCTCGCGTCAGGTCAAGGTCGGCGGCGAGATCCATCTCACCGAGATGTAATTGGTGGACATATTTCGCGCGGGCAATGGTGTGGATTTCGACCAGGCCGGTGGCTGATTCGATCAGTGGCGCGAGGAGCTTCGGCTGTCAGATTGACGGAGATTGGAACTTGCGGTGCTTAGTTGCCCTGCGCTTTCTACCTTCGGCGGCACAAACCCGGTGACGGCACGCTCTCCAGCAAGCGACCGGAGTTCCGCCTCTTGGCGGTCACCGGAGTTGACGCGCACCCAAATGGGTACGTTCGTGTCCTTGACAGTTCTAAGCCAATGCTGAATCTGCCCCAGGGCTTCGTCTTTCGAGTCGGGAGCGACGGAATCCTCGAGGTCAGCGATGACCGCATCGGCGCCGCGGGTGAACGCCTTCGCGAGCCTATCCGGTCGGTCGGCGGGCACAGAAAGGTAGCTCCGAACCCTCACGCTGAGGCCCCTTTTGGGCGGTCAATAAATAAACTGAGCCGGAGAGCTCGGTTCATCTCATTGGTGACGATCATGAGGCGCTCGTCCACGCCCATCCCGGGCTTCGCGAGCATCTGTGTGACGCCGGTCGCGATACCAATATGGGTCGTGGTCCGCGCTGACCGGTCGGTCTCGGCGCCTGTCCCACCAAGAACGGCCCCAATGCCATGTGCTTGGCACTCCAATATCGCATCGACTGTGTTGTGTAGCGAGCCAGGATCTGGTGTCTTGATCTGAATGAAGTCTGCGGCGCTCTGGCCCAAGAAGATCCGGATGTCGTCGTATGTGTTAGCCCACTCGACGGCGACCAGCCCGACTTTCGAGCCCCGGGAGGCGAGCTCGCGGGGCAACTCACCCATGAGACGGACTTGTTGCTCGCGGGAGCCGCCGTCGATGGAGTGCTCGATGCGAAGCCGGAGGGGAGCCGCAGCCAGTTCGAGAGTCTGAAGAATATCGGCGGTCTCCATGATGGAATCGCCTGCTTGAACGCCGATCATCCCGTACACGTCGAGATGAGTCACGGGCGCGTACTCCTTGCTGCGTGCGAGGAGGGCGATCCGTTCCCGGATCCAAGAAATGTATGCCACCAGGGCTGCGCCTCCTTCGCCGACGAGCTCTTTTGTGTTGATCAGGCCGTGTGGGATCACTGGCGCCCTTTTCAGAATCATCTTGTCGACGTTCGTGTAGCGCTCCTCCCCCGTCTGCGCATACAGCGGAACCGCAGCTAGAGGGGGCTTCAAGATTCCACTCATCGGTGATGACTTTCGCCATGAGGTGGTGACCCGCCCCGTGGGCGGCTGCGTCCAACGGGGCCTGCGAAATACCGTAGGCAGCAGCACGTCCAGGCCCGGGGATGGTCGCGATCAGTCTTTCGGTGGCGATCGCCGCCGACCTGAACGAATGGATGTCCAGGCCGACAAGAGGTGGAGCTAGATCCCGCTCGATCGAGAGCGCGAGATCGGCAGCATGGAACCGAGCTTCTAGACCGCCAACCCCTGAATGCTGCACCCTAGCGCAATCGCCTTGCGCGATATAGCCATCGGAGAGGATCAAGCTGATGGAGACAGACTCCGCAGGCTCGCGGATCGCGGCATACCCACGGGTTGCCGGTTCCCCTAGGTAGCCGGCGCCGTCGCGCACCGCTCCTGCTCTGATGGGGCCTGGTCGTCGAAAAAAAGCCTCCCAGGCCGGGCGAAGCAAGGACGGACGTGACGGTCATCTCTGTCACTCGTTCGTTCCTTCGGGCTCAAGAGTGGCAGTGGCGGTCATTGTCAAGCGGCCGTCACTAAACGCGGCAAGGTCGATCGAGTCGACGTCCGAGCTTGGGCGTGCGCGCAGCGAGAGTTCACCGCGGTCAAACGCCGGGGCAACGGCGCGAAATACGAATTGCGTTGCAGAGCGACCGGGGAGGGCTCGTCGGATGGTGTCTGACAGGAGAATGGCCTGGAGAGGGCCGTGCACGACGAGACCGGGATAGCCCTCGACGTTGGTGGCATAGGGTCGGTCGAAGTGGATTCGATGCGCGTTGTAGGTCAGCGCGGAGAAACGAAAAAGCATGGTCGGGTGAACTGCGAGGTTTCGTCCCCATGGCCATTCGGAGTTGTCGACCGTCAGCGGCGCTTGGCGTTCAATGCGCTGAGGGTTGGCCTGTTTGTAAACGAGGTCCACCTGTTCGCTGATCGATCCGTTTTCCGATGACATGTCGTGATTCACCGTCACCAAGAGGAGTTCACCGGAGCGACCCTTCTTGGTGACGCCCTTGCTCGCTTTGGACAACCTGGCCAAGGGGGATCCGATCCGTGGCGAGCCAGATATTGTGATGCGGCCGCCCGCGTACATTCTGACCCTCTGGCCGACGGGGGGCAGGAACTCGCCCGGTGTTGGGTGCCCGTCCGCCCCGAGTTGGTCTTGACGAGACTGAGGAAGAAAAGCGAGCCAGTGCCACAAGAGCGGCAGCGCATCACCTGCAGCGGGTCGCGGGGGATCTGCGTTGAGTAGGTCATGAAGTGCCCCGGCGGCGTTTGCCGAAACACTGTCGGTGCGCTGCTCTATCGTCGGTGTCCAGTGCATCGTCAGTGCGCGTCCGTCTCAATTGCTGCTCGACCAAATGCGCCTTCGGCACGAGCCTGCCCGATGGCGGCGGGATCGAGTTGGGCGAGCTCTCGAACGATGGTTTCAGTGTGTTCGCCACGTTGGGGTGCCCGGACGGGGACGGCGGTTGAATTGCCAACCTTCACTGGTGACGCGATGGTTTTGACGCGCCCGTAAAGGGGGTGCTCGGCTTCGAGGATCATGTGTCGCGCTTCTACCTGGGGGTCCTTCAACGCGTCCGCGACGGAGTTCACTGGACCGCACGGAATCCCGGCCGCACTAAGTGTGTCCACCCACTCGTCGACAGTTCGCATAGCGAGGATGCTTTCAAGGATCGTGAGGACCTCGGCCGAGTTTTGTTGACGGTCTGCAAGAGTGCGAAACCGGGGATTGTTCGCCAGTTCTGCATGTCCGAGCACTTCCGTTAGGCGGGCCCAGAATTTTTCTTTGGGAGCGGCGATGACGAGCCAGCCGTCGGAGGCGTGGAAAGCTTGAAACGGGACCACCGAAGGGTGAGCCGAGTGATGGGTTCGCTGGGGTTCAAACCCGGCGTTGAGGTGCCAAACTCCGGGGTAGGTGAGCATGCTCAGTGCAGTGTCGTACAGGCTCACATCGCAGTCCATACCTTCTCCGTCGCGCTGGGCCGCGTGGAGACCCGCAAGAAGGGCTAGCGCGGCGACGTATCCAGT
>JACMOZ010000068.1 GCA_014377785.1 Aeromicrobium sp. | reverse complement strand
GAAGTGGAAGCTCGTCGGCAACCCGGTGATGATCGCGCCCGTCCTGGTGCCGCCACTGCCGGTCCCGGTGACCAACGCCATCACCGCGACGGCGGGCATCGTGCCGGCCGAAGGCTTCTCCTACAACACTGACCAGTGGGACGGGTATTCTGTCGAGCGCAAGAAACTGCTCGACCACATCAAGGCCGGCAAGATCCAGAACATCGTGTTCCTGACCGGCGACATTCATTCGAACTGGGTGTGTGACATTCCAGCCGATCCCGGTACGTATCCGCTCGGCGGCTCGATCGCCACTGAACTCGTCACGACGTCGGTCACCAGCAACAACCTCGATGACATCCTCGGCACGCCGTCACGATCGTCCTCGATTGCCGTCGAGACGTCGTTCCAGCTGACCAACCGGCACATCAAATACGTGAACCTCGACGACCACGGTTACTCGGTGCTCGATGTGACACCGGCGCGGGTTCAGGTCGACTACTTCATCATCAGTGATCGGGCCGACCCGCAGGCGACTGTTGCCCGGACGGCGTCGTGGGTAGTGGCCAGTGGAACCCAAACGGCGACGCCCTCGCCCACCGGGATTGTTTAGAACGCGGGCCGTATCCCCACCCGGCACCGCGGTTTTTCCTGTTCATTGCTTCGGCTGTCTTCGCGCGCAGCCGGCTCGTCTACTTGGTTCAGAGGTCTTTTGGTTTGCTATTCAGGCGTCTCTTGGTTCGCTATTCAAACGTCTCTTGGTTTGCTATTCAGGCGTCTTTTGGTTTGCTATTCAGAATAAACCGGGACGGCGATTTCGCGTCCCATCTGCAATCCGGCGGCGTTGGGCAACGAGTTGAGTTTCATGATGTCGTCGACGGTCTGACGGATGTCGCCATTGGGGTTGGCCGACCCCGCGATTTGCCAAAGCGTTTCGCCGGCCTTGACCGTGATGGTCTGGGTGGCTGCCGGCGTGCCGACGTGATCGGTGGCCGCAGTGGAATCGCCGAGAGTGATGCCCATCAACAGGATCGCGGCGATCGCGGCGAGAAGCAACACGAACCGCCCACGCCGGGTTAGTTGGATGCTACTCGACTTTTTAGGCGTTGGAACGGCATGCAGATGGCGCTGTCTCAACTGGCGGCTCGGCGCAGTTGCAAACGTCGTGATGGCGATGGTGCTCATAATGGCCTCCGAGGGGGGAAGAGAGACAGGGTGGAATTTGGTGTGTTCTCACGAACGCTTGAACCGGGGAACATACGTTCGATCGAACACATGTACGAAGTTACCCGAAGCGACTGACAGAATCCAGTATTGGTCGAACAAAGTTTCGACTGGCGTGTCGTGAGCGTGATCGCGCGCTCTCCGCTAAGCGTCGTTAGTGTGGGGATATGGGTCCCCGAACGCTTATCGCCACCTGGAAACGCTCTTCGCACGATCAGGTCCCGCTGCTGGCCGCTGGCGTGGCGTTTTACGGATTTCTTGCCTTGTTTCCGGCGATCATTGCCGGTGTCTTGCTCTACGGCCTCGTCGCAAGTCCGGTCACGGTCGCCGAACAGTCGGCCAAGCTCGCCGGCGCCCTCCCCTCTGACGCCGCTTCCCTCATCACCGGCCAGATGGACTCAATCACCTCAACCGCCGGCGGCTCCCTCGGTATCGGACTCGTCATTTCCATCGCCGTCGCCCTGTGGAGCGCTTCGGGCGGCATCGGTAATCTCGTCACCGCCATCAACGAGGCGTTCGGCTGTGAGGACTCGCGCGGCTTCATCAAGAAGAAGGCGATTGCGCTCGGTCTGACCCTCGGCGCCGTCGCCTTCATTTCCGTCGCGATCGGGCTCGTGGCCGTCGCCCCTGCGGTTTTCGACTCCTTCGACAACTTCGCTCCGGTGCGCTGGCTCCTCGAAATCGGCCGTTGGGTTGTCCTGTTCCTCGTCATCGCCGGCGCCCTGACCGTTCTCTATCGCATTGCCCCCGACCGGGGCGACGACGCCCAAACGCCCCGGGCCGGCGTGATTGCAGCAACTTTCATCTTTCTTGTCGCTTCGCTTGGCTTCTCGCTCTACGTCGACAACTTTGGTAGCTACGGCAAGACCTACGGTGCCCTTGCCGGCGTGGTGGCGCTGTTGTTGTGGCTCTGGGTCAGCGCGTATGCGGTGCTGTTCGGTGCCGAACTCGAAGCGGTCAGCAGCCAATCCAAAGATGTCCCGACCGGCGACTAGGTCTATTCGGCTGACAGGTTGGTGACAGTCGGCAGGTCGGTGTAGTCCTCCGATTGCTGAGAGGCGCCTTGGATTGTTGTAGTACTCGAGCCAGAGCGATGGGGATGCTGTCCGACCCCCGGACTTCGGGCCGCGCCCTGGCCACCAACTGAATAGTGAAAACCTGAACGCCAACAGTCACATCAATTGCGCAGCACGTCGTAAGCCCCGAGGCCCTCAACTTTCACAAGCCCGAACTGTCACCAACGTCTTTGCCGAGTACAACTACCGCTTCGAAGAGGCGAAGGAGCTGACGCAGTCACCCTGATTCTTGAAGACGGGACTCGTGCTGGTTTCCCACCCACCCTTTTTGCAGTTGTCCTTGCCCGCGAGCACAGTCTGAGTTTCGAACGTGTATCGAGTGGCGGCGAAGTTGATCGCGTTGAGGACGCCATCGCCTTTGACTCCTGAACCGAGGGAGAAGCCGAACGCGGTGACGACAGCGTCCGGGAAGGCGGTCCGCCACTGGTCGAGGGTGCCGTGGTAGCCGCTGCCGGATCCGCCACTGATCGAGGGTGCGGCGTCCTTGACGAACTGAGCTGCGGAGTTGCTTAACCACCAGTCGTCGCCGTAGACGCCGCGCTCTCCGATGAGGATCCCATCGGCAGTGCCGTCATGGTCGAAGTCGACGATGAGCTGGGCGCCTGGGATTCCACCGGCTGTGTTCGTGTATTCAAGGCTTGGTTCACCGGCTGCGGCGAGCAAGGTGTTCGTGTCGACGTACTCGGCGACCTTGGCATCGCTGGTGTACGAGTCGGTATACATGTGGAGACCGGTAGCGACCACTTCGTAGTGCCCATCCGCCCTCGTGTCAGAAAGTGCGGAGTTGAAGCTGTCGGCTACGTAGAGGACGCTGGTGGCGGCGTTCGCGGGTACTGCAACCACGAGACTGATGGCTGCGGCGATGATGCCGACCAGGCCGAGCGAGGTTTTTCTCATGCGGGGATTCCGTTCTTGCACCACGGGTGAACCATGAGCGCGGGAGTGTGTCAGAGTTGCGATGTTTGTCCACTCACACTAGAGCCTCTTGGGGTCATCGAATAAGAATCGGTTCACCCACCAGTGCGCGCACTTCACAAGCCCGAACTGTCTCCAACGTCGTTGCCGAAAACAACTAGGCTCGGGGCATGCGTGACTTCTATCCCCTCATCGAACCCTTCGACTCCGGCTTGCTCGATGTCGGTGACGGCCAACAGATCTATTACGAGGTCTCTGGCAATCCCGACGGCAAACCGGCGGTCTATCTCCACGGCGGACCCGGTGGTGCCTCGAGCCCGGCTCAGCGCCGCGTGTTCGATCCGGCCAAATATCGCATCGTGTTGTTCGACCAACGCGGTTGCGGCAAGAGCCTCCCCCACGCCAGCGCTCCCGAAGCCGACCTGAGCACCAACACGACCTGGCACATTGTCGCCGACATCGAAGCCCTGCGCACCCACCTAGGTATCGACCGGTGGCTCGTTTGCGGCGGATCTTGGGGATCGGCCCTCGCCATCGCCTATGCCGAAAAGCACCCCGCAAGCGTCAGCGAACTCATCCTGCGCGGCATTTTCACGCTGCGCAAAAGCGAACTCGAATGGTTCTACGAAGGCGGCGCCTCGGCAATCTATCCCGACCTGTGGGAAGGCTTCATCGCACCCGTGCCGGTCGCTGAACGCGGTCTCATGATCGCCGCCTACAGCCGGCTGCTCAACGATCCCGACCCGGCCGTCCACCAGCCCGCGGCGACAGCGTGGTCCCGGTGGGAATCATCCACCATCACGTTGTTGCAGGACGAGGAACTGATCAACCACTTCACCGAAGACGCTTTTGCTGTCGCTTTTGCCCGCATTGAGAACCACTTCTTCATGAACGCCGGTTGGTATGACGACGGTCAACTCATCACCGATGCCGTCAAGCTGCGCGACATACCGGGAGTGATCATCCAAGGGCGTTATGACATGTGCACGCCGGCGACCACGGCCTGGGATTTGCACAAGGCATGGCCGGAGGCAGCATTCAAGATCATCCCGGACGCCGGGCATTCCTTCAGCGAACCCGGCATCCTCGACGCGATCATCGAAGCCACCGACACCTTCGCCCGCTGACCCACCTACTGCGGTGTCTCATGAAGCCAGTCCCTTTTTGAGCTTCCGCTCCCCCATGCGGCGGATGAGCGGTACGGCGCGCATCATCGGTCCCGGAGCGAGACTGGAAATTCGCATCATGGCTCCGCGCCAGGCCGGGAGGGTGCGATAAACCCGACGGGTGCCGAACATCTCGACGAGTGCGGTGGCGACCTCTTGTGGCTGGAGAAATTTGCCGGCGGCGATGAGAGCGCGGGCTTCACCGCCCTGATTCATGTCGGCGACCATCTGGGTGTTCACACCGTCGGGACAAATCGCGTGGACGTGGATTTTGTCCTTTTTGAGTTCGGCGCTCAGCGACGTGGCGAGTGAGAGGACGGCCGCCTTGGTGGCCGCATACACACTCAATCCGGGGACCGGTCCGTGCGCGCTCAGGGACGAGATGATCCCAATGTCACCGCCCTTGACCCCTTGAGCCGCCTGGGCACGGAACACACCGGCGGCGGCGCGCGAACCCCAGACGACGGCGGTGAAGTTGACGTCGATCAACCTCCTGATCTGGACACTGCTCAGATCGGTCATAGTTCCGTCGAAGCCGACGCCAGCGTTGCAGACCCAGGCGCCAAGCGGCGCATACGTGCAGGCTCGGGCCGCCATCTGGTGGTTGGCATCCTCATCGGTGACATCAAGTGCGAGACCGGCAGCGGCTCCGATTTCCTCCGCGGTGATCTCGGCCGCCGCCGCATCCACGTCGGTCACGATGACCTGAAAACCACGACCGACAAGCTCGGTTGCAATGGCCCGGCCTATGCCTCTTGCTGCGCCGGTCACGACAGCTGACCTGGGATTCTTCGGGGACGTGAGGGTCTTTGACATGCCGACAAACTTAGGGGCCTACGCCGCGACACGCCATCGAACATATGTTTGATTCAGGTGGGTCATTCGGGTTAGCCTCTTGGTATGAGCGACGACAGCACGGAAGACAAGTCCACGGCTGAAGTCACCGAACTTCCCGATGGCCCGCCGGACGCTTCGGGACTGACGCCTCGCCAGCGCAAAGTTCTCGAGTTCCTTCGCGAAGAGATCGAAACGCGGGGTTATCCGCCCAGCATGCGCGAAATCGGCGCTGCTGTGGGTCTGACCAGCTCTTCGTCGGTCGCCCACCAGCTCCGAACCCTCGAACGCCTCGGCTTCGTCAAGCGCGATCCCAACCGTCCGCGCGCCCTCGAAGTGTTCCTGCCCGACGTCATCGCAGCACGCCGTTCGATGAGTGCCGCCAACGAGTCGGGCTTCGACGAGACCGACATCGGCAACTCCCACCCCGCCCCGCGGTATGTCCCGATGGTGGGCCGCATCGCCGCTGGCGGACCGATCCTTGCCGAAGAACGTGTCGAAGAAGTCTTCCCACTGCCCAAGTCCCTCGTCGGCGACGGCACCTTGTTCCTCCTCGAGGTTCAGGGCGATTCAATGATCGATGCGGCCATTTGCAGTGGCGACTATGTCGTCATCCGGCAGCAACCGGTCGCCGAAAACGGTGAAATCGTGGCCGCCATGCTCGACGGCGAAGCCACCGTCAAGACCTTCCAGCGCAAAGACGGCAAGATCTGGCTGTTGCCCCACAATGACAATTACTCTCCGATCGACGGCACCCACGCCACGATCCTCGGCAAAGTCACCGCGGTGCTTCGAAGGCTTTGAGGTTTGCCTCAGTGTCCACTCTGAGGTTTCTCAGTGCCCGGGCGGGGCATCGGGCACTTCGGCATTCAGTGGGCGGCTTGGCGGGCCTGCCAGGCACTCTGCACCATGTCTTCGAGGGTGTGACGCATTTTCCAGTCGAGGTCCCTCGCGGCCTTGGCACCGGAGGCAACGATGCGGGCCGGGTCGCCGGCCCGGCGCGGCATGACGTCGGGCTGGAAGTCGATGCCGGTCGCGGTGGCGATGGTATTCATGATCTCGCGGTTGGACGCGCCCTCACCACTGCCGAGGTTGTAAACCGCTTCCAGCTCGCGACCCTCAGCCAGGGCTTTCGCGGCCGCCACGTGGGACACGGCAAGGTCGCCAACGTGAACGTAGTCACGCACGCAGGTCCCGTCGGGGGTGTCGTAGTCGTCGCCGTTGAGCCGGGGAGTGCGGCCCTCGGCAAGAGCATCGAGCACCGCCGGAAAAATATTGTGAGGACTCGAGTCATACAGTTCCGGCGAGGCCGAGCCGACGACATTGAAATAACGCAAGGACGCATGCTTGAGGCCGGTCGCTTTGGCCTGATCGGCCAGCAGCCATTCGCCTATAAGTTTGCTCTCGCCATAAGGCGACTCGGGATCGCTCGGGGTCTGCTCGGTGACCAGGTCGGTATGCGGGGTGCCATAAACCGCGGCACTGGAGGAGAAGATGATCTGGTCGACGCCGCCGTCGGCCATCGCCGTCAACAGACTGATGGTGCCGATGACATTTTGCTCGTAGGTGTGCAGGGGACGCACGACCGACACCCCGGCATATTTGAAACCGGCGAGGTGCACAACACCGGTGACCTGATAATCGGTGATCGTCTGGCGGACAAGATCGGTGTCCAGAATGCTGCCGGCGACAAACGGCACGCCAGCGGGAACGAACGAGGAATGACCGCTGGAAAGGTCATCGATGACTACCGGTGAAAGGCCGGCTTCGACAAAGGCGCGGACGACGTGCGAACCGATGTAGCCGGCACCACCGGTGACCAGGAAAGACATAGGGACAGTTTACCGAGCCAGCGGGAGCTGCCGGCAGGCCGCATCTAGAACCTCGCCCTGAGTGTCCCGACCCGATAGGAATGACCGGCAGTCACACGAATCGTGTGCCTGCCTGGAACGTACGACCGATGCCGCGCCACGAATCAGCGTTGAGTTCGATGTTGTAAGGCGGGCACCGCGATGAGCGAAGCAAACAATTTTTGGCGGGAAAACATCGAGTCCGAGACCTCCGACGGCGGGATCCCGGCGACCAGGCTACCAAAAATTAGTCGGTGTTGGCGGAAGAACCGGCCACGTCGAGCCGCTTCAAGGCTGCAAGCACAATCCCCTTGTCCGTCGTGCGCCACATCGGCGGCAACGAACTGGCCAGGAAGCTGCCATAACGCGCGGTTACGAGGCGCGGATCGAGGATCGCCACGACGCCCTTGTCGGTGGTGCGTCGGATCAGCCTGCCAGTGCCCTGAGCAAGCAACAAAGCGGCATGACTCGCGGCGACGGTCATAAAACCGTTGCCACCGTGTTTTTCGACAAGTCGCTGGCGGGCACTCATCAAGGGATCGTCGGGCCGCGGAAACGGTATGCGGTCGATGATCACGAGTTGGCAGGTCTCCCCCGGCATGTCGACGCCTTGCCACAGGCTCAGGGTGCCGAACAAACACGTGCTCGACTTGTCGGTGAAGCGGCGGGCAAGTTCGGGGAGCTGGGCGTCGCCTTGGCACCAGATGTCGATGTCCGGGAGCAGTTTGCGGACCTCCTCGGCCGCATATTCGGCCGCCCGTCGCGAGGAGAACAGCCCGAGGGTCCGACCGCCGGCAGCCTTGATCAACGAAACGATCTCGGTGATTTGGGCCCCCGTCAGTCCCTCACGAGCAGGGGCCGGAAGGTGCTCGGCGACATACAACATGCCTTGGTTCTGATAGTCGAAAGGCGAGCCCACGTCGATGGCTTCCCACGGGACTTCGTCGTCGTCGGGTCGCAGACCGAGGGTCCGGGCTATCGGTGCGAACCCGCCGCCGAGTTTGAGAGTGGCGCTGGTGAGGATGACCGTCTTCTCACCGAACAATTTGTCCCGCAGGCTCAGTGCGACATCGATCGGCGCTATATGGAGTTGCAAACCGTTGCGGCCGTCGCTGAGCCACAACACGTCGGTTTCGCCTTTGGCCGCCATCCGTTCGGCGATTTTTCGGACCTCGTCAATCATGCCGCGGGCCTGCTGGCGGCCGGGATCGGGATCGGCCTCGGCGTTTTCCTTGGGGAAGGCCGACCAGCAAATGCGGGCCGCGTCGCGGATAAGCTGGAGCGCCTCCTGCAAAGGCTGTTCGGGGGTGTCGATCCGGCCTTGCTCGGTGCGGGCGAGTACATCGGCGAGCGCGTCGGCGGCATCAGTAAGGTCGTCGGCCGCATTTGCCCCTTGTCCTCCGCCCGTCGAAGGGGAGATATTCGTGCGTGCGCGGCGACCCGCGCGTTCGATGATCTGGGCGCTGAGCTCGTCGGTCGAGGCCTGAGTGACCCGGGCGGCCAGTTCGTGTGCCTCGTCGACGATCACCGCGTCGTATTCGGGCAACATCGGCACGCCGTCGATGGCGTCGATCGCAAGCAGCGCGTGGTTGGTCACGATGACCTGGGCGTCCTGGGCATCCTCGCGGGCGCGTTCGGCGAAGCACTCGGAGGAATAGGGGCATTTGGCGGCGCCGAGGCATTCGCGGGCACTGACGCTCACTTGGCGCCAGGCGCGCTCGTTGTGCGGTGGCGCGGAGTCGCGATCGGCGATATGGCCACCGTTGGATTGTTCTTCGGCCCAGGTACGGAGCTCGAGGACTTCGGCGCCGAGCGTGCCCTCGGGCACCTCGATCAGCACGCCCTGATCATCGGGCGCTCCCTCGCGAATACGGTGCAGGCAGGCGTAGTTGCCGCGGCCTTTGACGACGGCGTGATGGGGGACTTCGCCCAACGCCACTCGGGCGGCCTCCTTGAGCGCCGGTATGTCGCGCTCGACGAGTTGGTGCTGGAGGTTGAGCGTCGCGGTGGCGATGACCACTCGTTTGTGGTGAAGCAGGCTGGGCACGAGATAGGCCAGCGATTTGCCGGTTCCGGTGCCAGCCTGGACGAGCAGATGTTCCTTGTTCCGGAGCGCTTTTGCAACGGCCTCAGCCATCTCAATCTGACCCGGGCGATCCTCACCGCCGACAGCGGAGACGGCCGCATGCAAGACCGTACGGACGTCGGGGTTTTTGCTCACCGGGGAAGGTTACCTGTTGGCGACCACGTCTCAGAATTGATTGTCCACTGCCGACTGGTGATCAGCGGCCTGGTGATCAGGATCGTCGTCGCGGAAATGGAGATGGCACGCATCGGGCTCGTAGAACGCCAGCAGTTCGGTACTTTCGGGGTCGCCGCCGATGTTCTTCAGGATTCCGCGGATCATGCCCTTATGCACACCGCAAACAACGTCGGGATGCTGCTGCGCAACTTCGATCATCGGGCAACTGCGTAAACGCACCGCTCCGTCGCTGCGGTCCGATTCGGGGCTGAAGCCCAACTCATCGAGCAGTGTGATCAGCTGGTGCCGGACCCCTTCAACCGGCGGTGCGGCCTCGGCCAGCTCCTTGCCCCACTTTTCACCGGCGGAGATCGCTTCATCTTGCGGATGCAGACTGGAGCGCTCAAGTTGGCCGGCGAGCGCGGTGGCCAGCCCCGCGTACTCGTGTCCTTGTTGCTTTCCCGCGGGCGTCGCCCGGTAGAGCCAACTGGGCCGTCCGCGCCCGCTGATCGGCGCACCTTCACGAGCGATCAGGCCGGCATTGGTCAAGGTGTCGAGGTGGCCCCGCAGGGTGTTGGGATGAGTACCGACGACGCTCGTCAACGATTTCACCGAGATCGGCACACCGTAATCCCTGATCTTATCGAGGACATCCCGGCACGCCTTCGAGATTTTCCGCACAGATGAATCGTTCGGCAATAACCCAGTATTTAACACGGTATCTACCGTAATAAACTTTGGACAAAATTACCAGCGAGAAAACGGGAGATCCCATGCAACTCACCATCGCCTCGAGTGCCGAAGAATCAGCCGCCGCAGAACGCGTCGTCAGCCATCATGGCGCCATGCTCGATGACATCCGCCCTCTGGTCGAGGCGATTCTCCTCACCGCTTCGGAGGGAAGCAATCCACAGCCGACCCGTGATGTCTTGACTCGGTGGTGCCACGTCGAATTGTTGCCTCATGCTGAGGCCGAAGAGGACGTGTTGTATCCAGCGGCCCACGCGCTTGCGCCTCAACTCATCGACGCCATGCTCGCCGAGCACACCCAACTGAAATCCCTCATCGATGAGTTGGGCTCCCAGTCTCATCCGGTCCGCATTGCGGCGGCGGCTCGGGCATTGCTTGCCATCCTCGAAAGCCACATCGCCAAGGAAAACGAGCGAATCTTGCCGCTTCTCGCCGCGGATCCGGCCATTTCGGTCTCGGCATTGCTCGAATCCATGCACGGTCTCCTTGACACCCCGGCCGCCGAACACACGTGCAATTGCCACGACGAACCATCCCCCGACTATCCCGTCCTCGACGCCCGTGCCGTCCCCCACGCGATCCGCCACGCCACGATATTCGGCGCCCTCGACGCCATACAGGCCGGCGGCGGGCTCATCCTTATAGCGCCGCACGATCCGTTGCCGCTGCTCGACCAAATCGAAAAGCGGTCGCCTGGAATGTTTTCGGTAAGTTACCTCGAACGCGGACCAGAAGCTTGGCGCATATCCTTCGTCCGGGAAGCGACTGCTTGACAACCCTGTGCTGACTACTCAGGCGTAGTCGGAGACCTGGCTGGCGAGTTCTTTGCTGACGCGGGCGATGACATGAGTGCCGTCGGCGGTGTGCTCGATCGATTCAATCTCACCGTGGGTATGGATCTGGTTGAGAAGATCGCCGCGGTCATAGGGCAGCACGACGTCGATGACGGCCGCCGGTCGCGGCAAATCGGCCTCGATCGCGCTAAGCAACTCATCGAAGCCTTCGCCGGTCTTGGCACTGACGACGATCGCATGGGGTTCCCTGGTGAGAAGACCGGAAATGACGACCGGATCGGCGGCGTCGACCTTGTTGATCACTATGATCTCGGGGATATCGGTCGCCTTGATCTCGGCAAAAACTTCACGAACGGCAGCGATCTGGCCAGCCGGGTCGGGGTGCGAACCGTCGACAATATGCAGGATCAGATCGGACTCGGCAACTTCTTCCAGCGTCGAACGAAAAGCCTCAACGATTTGGTGCGGCAAATGGCGGACGAAGCCGACCGTGTCTGAGAGTGTGTAGAGCCGCCCGTCAGAGGTTTCGGTACGGCGAGTAGTTGGATCGAGGGTCGCGAAAAGCGCGTTCTCAACGAGGGCTCCAGCGTCGGTGAGCCGGTTGAGGATGCTCGACTTTCCGGCGTTGGTATAACCGGCGATGGCAACAGCGGGCACTTCGTTCTTGCGGCGCTGAGCCTTCTTGGTCTCGCGCGTGACGGCCATTTCCTTGAGCTCTTTGCGGAGCTTGACGATCTTGGTCTGAATGTGGCGCCGGTCGGTCTCAAGCTTGGTTTCACCGGGTCCACGGCTGCCGATGCCTTCGCCACCGGACGTCTGGCCACCGGCCTGACGGGACAGGTTTCCGCCCCAACCGCGCAAACGCTGGGTTTGGTATTGAAGCTGGGCGAGCTCGACTTGCGCCTGGCCCTCTTTGGACTTGGCGTGTTGAGCGAAAATGTCGAGAATCAGCGCCGTGCGGTCCACCACCTTGACCTTGACGCGGTCCTCGAGGTTGCGCAACTGGCTCGGTGCAAGTTCGCCGTCACAGATGACGGTGTCCGCACCGGTGGCGCTGACTGCGGCGCGCAACTCTTCGACCTTGCCGCTGCCGATGTAGGTGGCCGGGTCGGGCTTCTGGCGGCGCTGCATGAGCGCGTCAAGGACTTCGGAGCCGGCCGTTTCGGCGAGCAGTTTGAGTTCGGTCAGCGAGTTCTCGGCATCCAGCGCCGTGCCGGTTGTCCATACGCCCACGAGCACGACGCGTTCGAGCCGCAATTGCCGGTATTCGACTTCGGAGATGTCCTGCAGTTCGGTCGAGAGACCCGCGACACGGCGCAGCGAGTGGCGCTCTTCGAGTTCGAGTCCTGTCGTACCGTCTTCTGGTGTCATTGCTGTCATGCGAGCCATTCCATGTTGCCGCGCGCCACGATGACGGCGGGCCCGGCGAGGATCATGTGGTTGTCGTCGGTCCACGTCACATGAACCGTGCCGCCGGGCACATCCACCTGATACGTGACCGGTTTGTCCGACTCATCGGCAAGGGCTGCAGCGACACCGGCGGCGCAAGCGCCAGTTCCACAGGAACGGGTTTCGCCCGAGCCGCGTTCGTGCACACGCATCGCAACGTGCTGGGCACCAACGCGCTCGACGAATTCGATGTTGACCCCATTGGGATAGGTGTCCTGGTCGTATTCGGGTTCGTCGATAAGGGTGCCGGCATCGCTGAGGCGGTCGACGAACACCACGGCGTGCGGATTGCCTGTGTCGATGTGCTGGGCTTCCCAGGCGTGGTTGTCGACGCCCACCTTGGAGGTCTCAAGAATCTCAGGAGTCCCCATGTCGACGCTGATGATGCCGCCCGTGATGGTCACGGACTTGACACCGTCTCGGGTGCCGATCGGGATCGGGTGATCGGCATCGACCAGGCCCTCCTGGGCGAGGTGGAGCGCGAAGACCCGGATGCCGTTGCCGCACATCTCGCTGACCGAACCGTCGGCATTGCGGTAGTCCATAAACCACTCGGCATCAGTGCCCCACTCAACTGGCAGAGTGCCAAGGGCCGCCGAAGCGATGACGCGCATGACTCCGTCGGCCCCGATCCCGCGGTGCCGATCGCACAGGTCGGCCACGAAGTCCGCGTCGAGATTTCCGTGCACGGTCCCGTCGTGGTCCGGGAGCAGCACGAAATCATTCTCTGTTCCGTGCCCCTTGAGCCATGGGAATGTCATACCCCAAGTCTACGGGGTATGCAGTATTGCCCGTGCTCGTTCGACTTTGTCTTCGGCGTCGTAGGGGAGCCAGTGGATACGGGGGTCTTGACGGAACCACCGATCCTGACGCCGGGCGAATTTTCGGGTGCCGATGACGGTTGCTTCCCGGGCTTCATTCTCGGTGCGATCACCGTGCAGGAAATCGAGGACTTGGGCATAGCCGATGGCCCGGCTCGCGGTACGGCCTTCTTCGAGACCCTGTGCTTGAAGGGCCCGAACCTCGCCGACGAGTCCCTGCTCCCACATCAGGTCCACACGCCTGGAAATGCGCTCATTGAGAACATTGCGAGGCACGTCGATGCCAATGACGGTGACGTTTTCGAAGGCATATTCGAGTTTCGGCAATGTGGCGGCATAGGGCTTTCCGGTGAGTTCGAGGACTTCGAGGGCGCGCACGATTCGGCGGCCGTTGGTCGGGAGGATCTGTGCGGCCGCGGCCGGATCACATTGAGCCAACTCACTATGGAGCGCTTCGGTGCCCCGTTCGGCGAGAACGGCTTCCCATTTCTCGCGGACGGCCGGATCCGTCCCGGGGAATTCGAACGTGTCGAGCACGGCACGTAAATAGAGCGCCGAACCGCCCACCAGTATCGGCACGACTCCCCTGCCCAGACAATCTTCGATGGCCCCGCGCGCCCATACCTGGAACTCGGCGACCGTTGCTGGCTCGGTGATGTCCAGAATGTCAAGGAGATGGTGCGCGATGCCGCCGCGTTCGGCGAGAGACAGTTTGGCGGTCCCGATGTCCATACCCCGATAGATCTGCATCGAGTCAACATTGATGATCTCGGCGTTGCCAAGAATTTGTGCCAGTCCGACGGCCAAATCCGACTTTCCGGCCGCCGTGGGACCGATGATGGCCACTATTTGATCGGGACGGGGCATGTTTGCAGTCTTCCATTAAAGTGGACGCCACTTGGGGCAGCACCGCCCACACCGACGAGACAAGGGAATGAGATCCATGGGTTTTCTGGACAAGTTCAAGCAACAGGGCGCGGACCTTAAGGACAAGGCTGCCGGCCTCGCCGCTTCACATAGCGACAAGATCGGAGGCGGCATCGACAAGGCCGCCGGTCTCGCCAGCAAAGCCACCCAAGGCAAGTACGACGACAAGATCGACTCGGCCGCCATCAAGGCAAAAGAAGCAGCTGACAAACTCGCCGAGGGTGACGGCAAAGCCTGAGTTCTACCTGGTGAGCGACCAGTTGGCTACCCAGTAGCCGACGCCGAAGGGCGCCTCGTTGTAGCGCAATTGCGCGGCGATTGAGGCGCCTTTTGAGATTTCTGCGGCAGTCGTCCGGCCCAACAGTCGCAGCGGTCGCGCTCCCCCGGACCAGAGTTCGGCGGCGAGTTCTTCATCGAGGTTGGCGAGCGTAGGAGTGTCCCCAGCGGCGAGAGCATCGGAGATCAACCGGTCGAAGCCTTCGGCCCGTTCGTCGAAATAGCCTGGCGCTTCGGTGTTTCGTTTGGCGGTACCGTCGGCCATGACGAGGAGCGCTGTGCGGCCCTTCGGATCGACCTCACCGGTCGCGTAGGCGCGTGATCCGGTCCAGCTGTTGCGGTCGAGGAGCCAGGCGCCGATCGTCAGCCCGAGGTCCAGTTCGTTGCCGTCTCCCCCGGCGTGCAGGTCGACCCCGTATGACTTGAGAGTGCCGCCGGCGTGGTGATCCCAGAACCTGTCAGGCGGACCGCCGCCGACAACGGCGATGTGTTGCGGATCTTGTGCGAGGAGTTCCTGGACAGCGGCGTCGCAGGCCCGACGAAGTTCGTCGAGATCGGGCGCCGCGCCTTGGGCAACCTCGGGCACCAGCATTGGCGGGTGGGGGCATACGGCAGCAGCGATGATCACGAACAGAGGTTAGCCCCTCCCCCGAACGCTGAGGAGTCACTCACTCGCGCCGAGGAGTCACTCACTCGCGCCGAGGAGTCACTCACGCGGGGTGAGGAGTCACTTACGCGGGCTGTGAGTGACTCCTCACGCTCAGTGAGTGACTCGTCGACGCGGCGGACTCAGCCGCCGACGTGGATGGCCGGACGCAGTTCGGGGTCGGGTTCGGCTTCGCGAAGCACCTCACGGGTGATCGGTGCGGTGTCGCCCTGACCGAGAAGCACGTACCTCAAGATGTGAACGAACGGGCTTCCCTCGGACCAGGCGAAATAACAGTGTGGCCGGACGCCTGTGGTGGCGCCGAGGTGAAGCAGAATCGCCGCCAACGCGTTGGGAACGACAGGACTGTCGACCTTCAGGACCCGATGGCTGCCGATATTGACCCCACGGACGTTCAGGTCGGTCGAGAAGTCGGAGTGGTCGGCGATGTCGACTTCGAGGAACACGACGCGAGCGTCGTGGGGTATCGGGTTCACTGCCCGTTGTTCGCTTTCCTTATCCCGATATTCGGCGGCATCGCCGGCTTGTCGCTTGTTGGCGATGATGTGCAATTCGCCGCCGCGTGCTGCCTCGTCGATGAAGGCCTTTGCTGCTTTGTCGAAGGTAATGTTGTCGGCTCGGAGTTCGGTGGTCCGTGAGACCCGCGAAATGATCGACACAACCCCGATGCCGAGGATGAAGGCCAGAGAGATGACGAGTCCATCGGGCTTTTCGACAAGGTTGGCGATCAGGGCATACGCAAAAATGAGGGTCACCACCCCGAACCCGAACGTCCCGCGAGAACTCTTGGCACGCCGCGAAGCCACGGTCACGGCGAGCGCGGCCGACACCATCATGGCCAGTATGCCTGTTGCGTATGCCCCGGCCTGCGCGTTGACGTCGGCCTTGAAGCCAATCGTGATGAGAATCGCGATGGCCGTATAGATAAGGACCACCGGACGGATGGCACGGCCCCACTCCGGCGTCATACCGTAGCCGGGGAGATAGCGCGGAACGATGTTGATGAGGCCGGCCATGGCCGAAGCACCGGCGAACCACAAGATGAAGATGGAACTGACGTCATAGGCGGTGCCGAACCCATCGCCAAGAAATTCGTGAGCGACATAGGCCAGGGCGCGACCGCTGGCCTTGCCGCCGTCCTCGAACTCGCTCGCCGGAATCAGGACGGTCGTGACGAAGGTCGTTGCGAGCAGGTAGACGCTCATGATGACGGCGGCCAGGGTCAACAATTTGTTGGTGTTAGCCACACGATTTTTTAGCTGCTCCTCGGGTGTACTGCCTTTCGAGCGGACCAGCGGCATCATGCTGACACCGGTTTCGAAGCCCGACAGGCCGAGGACGAGGAGCGGAAAGGCCAAAGCGACTGTCGTGAGGATCGACCCGAAGTCGCCGGAATTGGCGACCGCATTCTGCCAGTTGTCCAGCTTCTCCGGATGCGTGAAGACTTCGGTCAGACCGACCACGATGACGATTGCATTGAGCAGGAGGAATGCCGCCACCAGCGGAATCGCAATACGGACGGCCTCGCTGAAGCCGGCGAGGAAAACGCCGCCAAGCAGCGCGAGGAGCCCAATGGTCAGCAGGACTTCCTGATGGCGCAGAGCTTCCGGCGCGAAGGGATTCTCCACGAAATGGGCAGTCGCGTCCGCGGCCGACAACGTGATCGTGATGATCCACGAGGTGGCCACGAAGCCGAGCAGGAAGAGGACGAAGACCTTGCCGCGCCAGAACGGTAGCAACTTTTCGAGCATGGCCACCGAGCCCTGGCCATTTGGGCTTGCAGCCGAAACCCGGCGATACATCGGCAACATTCCGCCGAGGGTGAGCAGCACGATGACCAGAGTGGCGATAGGCGACAAGACGCCAGCGGCAAGAAAGGCGATGCCTGGCAAGTAGCTCAAACTGGAAAAATAGTCGACACCGGTCAGACACATGACCTTCCACCAGGCATGTTGGTCGTCGGGTGATTCAGACGCCCCCGGCCCTTCGACCACGCGTACTTCATGCTTCAGGAGCCAACGCCGGAGCGATCCCTGTTCTGCCATCTGACGGGACTCCTTGATGTCTGCCGCGCGGACAATAAGTCGTCGAGCCTAGCAGCGCGAAAGTGGGCGGGCGCACCCGAGATCGGGGTGCGCCCGCCGGCCTTGGGTACTACGGCTTCGAGATCTTCTGGAGATCCCAGCGGGTGATGTCGCCCGCCGTCGGTGCAGTCGATTTTTGCAGTGTCTGAACCGAGGGGTCAGGTTGCGGCATCGCGGCGCATTCGGTGTCCGCCGCCTTGTCACCAGGCCTACGCGCCGGCAGTGTGCCGTCGATCAGGTAATCGGCGATCTGATCGTCGACACAGGCATTTCCGTTGAGCGAATTCGAGTGCGTCGTGCCACCGGGAACGGCGATCAGGCTGGCGTTCGGGAAGAGCTTGCGCACTGCGAGGCTGCCCGGGTATGGCGTTGCGGCATCAAGGGTTTCGTTGATCATCAAAAGGCTCTTGACGTCTTTGCCGGTGACTTTGACGGGCTGTCCGGCCGTAGCCGGCCAATCGAGGCACGGCGCGTTGTACCAGGCATTCGCCCACGTTTCGAACGGCGCAATCTTGTTGATCCTGGTGTTGTCCCGTTCCCACGTCGACCACTTCTGTGGCCATTGCACATCGCTGCACTGAACACCGGTGTAGACCGCATAACCGTTGTCGTTGCCCAGCCCACTCACATCGAGGTAGGCGCTCTGAAGTGCGTCGACGTCGTTGTCGTTGATGAAGGCGGAGAACGTTTCACCAAGCCACAACCACGTCGACTGGTAATAGCCGGCGTAGAGGAAAGCATCGGTCCATTCGCTGCCACCGAGCTTGCCCTGAGTGCCTTCGGCGGGAGCGTCATACAGCTTCTTCTGCGTCGCATAGAAAAGTTTGCTGACGGCTTCGGCGGTCGTACCGAGTTTGTAGACGTCGTTGTGTTCGGCCACCCAACCGAACCAGATGTTCATGTTGCGGTCGAAGGCAACATCCTGGTTGAGATTCGCCTCGTACCAGACGTCTTTCGGGTCGACGGTGCCATCGAAGACGACGCGGCGCAGTGTGTCGGGATACAGCGTTGCGAAGACCTGACCCAGATATGTGCCGTAGGAGAAGCCGTAGTAGTTGATCTGCTTCGCACCGAGTGCCTCGCGGATGCTGTTCATGTCCATGGCGGTGTCGGTTGTCTTCAGGTGATCGAGAATCGGACCGTTTTTGTCTCCGCAGTCCTTCGCATAGCCACTGGCCTTGGTGCGCCAGGCATTTTCGATAGCTTTGGTTGTCGGCTCGTATTGCGGCCGATTGAATTCTGCATACTGTGGGTCGCAGGAGACGGCCGGAGTGCTGGAGCCGACACCCCGTGGGTCGAAGCCGATCCAGTCGTACGCGAGACCGGCGTCCTTGGGCACGTATTCGCCGAGGACGGACAGCGTCAGTCCGGAACCGCCCGGGCCACCCGGATTGACGAGCATGACGCCCTGGTATTTGTCGTCGGTGACCTCGTGTTTGATCCGCGATATGGCAAGCCCGACCTTGTCGCCGGCCGGATTGTCGTAGTCCAACGGAACCTGGATCGTGGCGCATTCGGCGCCGCGTCGTTGCAATCCGGCTGATTCGCACGTGCCCCAGTTGATGGTCGAGACGGTAGGCGCTTCCGATGTCCGTACAGACCCAGTGTTCGCCTGGGCAATGGCCGGAACAGCAGACGCCGCGAGCGTGAATGTTGTCGCGGCGCACAGCAATAGTTTCCGCATAATGCGGATCCCCCCTTGATGACTGTCGACCCCGGGACGGAGCCGTCCGTCGACACGTTGCCATGGGGACCCGCCGATGGCAAGCATTCGAGGCAGCCGCACGAGCGGTGAGTGAGCGTCCACGAAGTTATCGGCTGTGAACGCTAACTGACCGGTTTCAGCGCCGAGAGCAACTCCGAGGTGCGGAAGGACGGCATGCCGAGTCCCACACTCATGACTTCGGTCTTGCCCTGGCGACTTTCCCAGGCATCGCCGGCTCGTGTCCGGCGGACGTTCAACGGTTCGGCATCGCTGACGAGGTGGTACGGCGCGGCATACGTGATGTCGACCTCAACCATGTCTCCCGGACGCACCTCGGCATAGCCTGCCGAGAAGTGAACGAGCCGGTTGTCGCGGGCGCGGCCGGTCATTCGATGCGTGGCATCATCCTTCTTGCCGTCATGGTCGGAGACGAGGAGTTCGACTGTCGTGCCAACGAGCTTTTTGTTTTCTTCCCAGGCGATCTCGTTGACGAGCGTGACAAGCCGTTCGTAGCGTTCCTGGACAATCTCTTTGGGTTGCTGGTCATCCATGTCGGCGGCCGGCGTCCCGGGGCGCTTCGAATACTGGAACGTGAATGCGCCGGTAAACCGTGCGCGGCGCACGACGTCCAGGGTTTCGAGGAAATCATCCTCAGTCTCACCGGGGAAGCCGATGATGATGTCTGTGGTGATGGCCGCAGTGGGCATCACGGCGCGAACGCTGTCGATGATGCCGAGATATTTTTCCTTGCGGTATGAACGCTTCATCGCCTTCAGGACCGCATCCGAGCCCGACTGCAACGGCATGTGCAATTGCGGCATGACGTTGGGCGTCTCGGCCATTGCCGCGATGACGTCGTCGGTGAAGTCCTTGGGGTGCGGCGAGGTGAAGCGCACCCGTTCGAGGCCTTCGATCTGGCCGCATGCGCGCAGCAGTTTGCCGAAGGCGAGTTTGTCGCCGAACTCGACGCCATAAGAGTTGACGTTCTGACCGAGGAGGGTGATCTCGGCGACGCCGTCGGCGACGAGCGCCTCGATCTCGGCGAGGATTTCACCCGGGCGACGGTCCTTTTCCTTGCCGCGGAGAGCAGGAACGATACAAAACGTGCAGGTGTTGTTGCAGCCGACACTGATCGACACCCACGCGGCGAACACCGAATCGCGCTTGCTCGGCAACGTCGACGGGAACACCTCCAGGGATTCGAGAATCTCCACTTGCGACTCCTGCTGGATGCGGGCGCGCTCGAGCAGGATCGACAGCGAACCGAGGTTGTGGGTGCCGAAGACGACATCGACATACGGCGCACGCCTCACGATCGTGTCGCGGCCCTTCTGGGCCAGACACCCGCCGACGGCGATCTGCATGGTCGGATTCTTTTCTTTGATCGAGGCAAGCATGCCGAGGTTGCCGTAAAGCTTGTTGTCGGCGTTTTCGCGGACCGCGCAGGTGTTGAACACCACGACGTCGGCCGGGACCTCGCCAGTGTTGGCGGCATAACCGGCAGTTTCAAGCAGACCGGTGAGCCGCTCGGAGTCGTGGACATTCATCTGGCACCCGTAGGTGCGGACTTCATAGGT
>JACMOZ010000067.1 GCA_014377785.1 Aeromicrobium sp. | reverse complement strand
GATGGAGCCCAGTGCAGCAGCCTGCTCGATCCAGATGCCGGGTCTGTGCCCTACGCAAAGAGCCGGCCAAATTCCTACCAGGGGGGCAGCCCAATCAACCCGAAGTGCGATTACTGGGATAACCGAATTGTCGTGCCACTCGACTTCGTGAAGACCGGCACCGGATGTGTCGTCGGTGGTTCCGAGGTCAAGGTCATCGGCTCTCAGCTCATGGTTGGCGCGATGAGCTCGTGGCAGCCTGACCTTTGCCGCTCGCTCAACACCACCTACAGCTTTTCAACGAATTCCGACGCGGTGGCTCGCGCGCAAATCCTGGACGGATTGGCTCCCGTCGGTTTCAGTGGACTTCCTCTGAGCCCTGGAGGTTTGGACAACGACCCAGACCGACAGACGCTGGCGAAGACAAAACTTGTTTACGCGCCGGCGGCAATATCGGGCGTCGTGATCGCTTTCAACGCCGAATTCGGAAACGGTCGGCAAGAAAGCTTGGTACTCTCGCCCCGATTGATGGCCAAACTTCTCACACAGTCCTACCCCTTCACCGTCCCGACCAATAGCTCCGACCCGGCCAAGAACATTGCGCATCTGCCCGCGCAAAACCAGAAGACGACCTTTCTCTACCTTGACCCGGAGTTCAAGGCGCTCAATCCGACGAATTACCTCCAATTCATCCGCACGCCGTCTCTCGTGCTTCCCGGCCCATCGGGGGCGGACGCTCTTCGCCAGGTGTGGCGGTGGATTCAGGCTGACACCGATGCAGTCGCTTTTCTTGACGGGAAGCCGGCTCCCGGAGGCATGACGGTCAATCCGTATTATCTTCCCTTGGGCAATCCCGCAGCGAAGGTGCCAACGTTCGACGACAATGGTGAGTTCATCGTCGATGCCTCTGGCAATCATGTGCTCCGAGATGTGGGTCTCACCAACATCGACGGAACCCCACAAAGCCTGTCGACCGCTCCGCTGGACGTGATCCCCAAGGATGACGAGAGCAAAGTTCCTCTCAAGCTCTCGGGCGAACGTTCGCGCTTCGACTCTCTGCAGTTCGCGCCCTACACCGACAGTCTGCTCAGCGCAGCTCGGCAGGCCTTCCGCGCCAACACCAACTCCAAAACCACTTGGGACCCGTCGAAGATCAATTCGGCCGGCGAGGTCGGGGATTACGTGGGTAGCGGCGCCCAATCACCGGGGCAGAAATTCATCATCACCATCACAGACAGTCCCTCGGCGATTCGCTACGGCCTGAGCACGGCAACCCTGCAGCTGCCCAACTCGACAGAGCAGGTTGACCCGTCCACCGATCGATTCGCCGCATCGATGACCGCGCTCGAGTCAACCGCGCTTGACTCTGTCAAGCAGGTCGATCCGAGCAAGGTCACCGGAGATGGATACCCGCTCACGTTGGTGACCTACGCGATGGTGAACCTCACGAAGAGCACGCCGAATAGCCGGTCGAGCGTGGTTTCGCTGCTCAGCCAGGTGACCACGTCTGGCCAGATCTCGGGCTCGGCGCTGGGGCAGCTCCCCGCAGGATATCTTCCGCTGACACGCCCCCTTCTCGGGCAGACAGAACAGACCATCAGCGCGATCAAGAGCTACGTTCCCGCCGAAGCAACACCATCCGTCACTGCCCTGCAATCGAGCAACGAAATCGCGCAACACGACTATGAGGCCAGCCGCCAGTTCAACGTAGACAGCCAAAAGGCGGCAGTTCAAGCGGCGGGCACCCAGTCGGTTACGCCTGGAGTAGACAAAGCAAATGATGCCCGCACAGCGGCATCAAGCGTCTCCCCGATTCCGAGCAACGCTCTGGCGATGGCGCTGGTGTTCGGACTGCTCGGGCTCTTGGTGGCACCCCTTCTGTTTCGCGGAAGGCGCGCGATCTGACACAGATTTTTTTCGGAATAACCACAGCTCCGTTCCGAGAAATAAGTCAGTCCCGATGGCTGGGGTGGCGACCAGGTCCAGTTGGGCCGAAAACAGGGGCAATGAAAATAAAGGTTGGAAAATGCATAAGAACACCAAACTGCGCCTCGGTGCGGTTGCGTCGCTCGCAGTTGCGGCGATAGCGTTTGGCGCCTTGCCTGCTCAGGCAGACCCGTCGACCCCCCCGTTTCCAACCCTTGCGGGCGTCGGATCTGACACCACGCAAGACGTCGTCGGCGGACTGACCACCCTTTCCCCGACCGTAGTTGGCTCGTGGAACGCGGTCAGTAGTGACCCGACCATTACCACCATCACCACGAAGGACGGTGGCCCCTCGTTCAAGCGCCCCAATGGCTCAGGGGACGGGGTTTTCGCGCTCACCCAGTCGGCCACGGGTTCTGCGTCCAATCTCTACAACAACGTGAACATCGCCGGCCAGGTGGACTTTGCGCGCAGTTCCGGAGGTCCGTCGTCGGCCTACCCCGGCAGCGACCTGACCTACATTCCTTTCGCCACCGACGCGGTCACCTATGCCTTCAACGGAGCAAGCACGTTCCCAAAGGACGTGCCGCTCGGGGACACAACGAGTGATGGTGTGTCTGCGTTCACGCTGCGCAATATCTACAACTGCCGAGTCACGACCTTCCCCGATGCCTTGGGCAACGACGTCACGATCGCACCCCTGATCCCGCAGGCGGGCTCGGGAACGCGTTCCTACTGGCTTGGACAGGT
>JACMOZ010000066.1 GCA_014377785.1 Aeromicrobium sp. | reverse complement strand
TACGACTCCGTGACGCAGATCCTCGACGAGAATCATGTCTCCCTCTCCAGTGAAGGTGTGAGACTCGGCCCGATTTCTTGTCGACTCATTTGGCCCAGCGAGATGGATCTCATGGCGAGGATCGCGGGAATGCGTCTGGTCAACCGCTGGGGAGGCTGGCGAAACGAACCGTTCACTGCCGCCAGCGTCCGCCACGTCAGTGTCTACTCGCGATAGTCGGAAACAGCTCGAGCCTCCGGTCCGCTTGAGGTTCCGCTCGCGGGCAAGCTTTACGGCGATCCGGCTTCGCAATAATTGTCGATCCCGGGACGCCAGACACGGTTGATTCCGTCGGAATACGCTGGGCAGATGAGAGCGATGATGATTGATCCGCGTGACCAGACATTCGAGTTTGAAGCCCCGAGGTACCGAGTGTTCTTCTGGGACGAAAACGGATGTTCTGACGAATGGGAGCTCTGTGAAGCGGACCTCGACGAGGTGCTTTACTGGATCGGCGGCCAATCAGCAGGCAGGTCGCACAGCCTGTGGGTTGTGACCAGCGAGGGGCACAATGTGACCCATACTCGCTTGCGCGGCATCGATCCACCAGCACCTCGGTCCACATGGCCCGCGTGGGCACGGGAAACGCGGGCATAGCTGAATGTACCCAAAATAATTAGTTCACCGATGTGCCGGGAGGGTTCCGCTTGCGGACATTTCGGGAATCGTCGAGCGCGCCGGTTCCGGTCGACGTCGCAGCAAGGCTGTTTCTGAGTGGTGCGGGAAATTGCTGGGATGCTTCCCAATGTTGTTCATTTTGTGTCCGGGTGGGGTGCCGGTTAGCAATAATGAACTTTAATCGGGCGAGGACGCAATTAACTATGTGAAGACAGATAGTGAAGTGATTCGACGCTCTCGTGAGGCGCCGGCAGAGTTTGGTGAGCTGTTCGTCCGTCACGCAGCGGTGCTGCATCGGTATGTGGCTCGCCGTGTTGGTATCAGCGCGGCTGATGATGTGCTGTCCGATACGTTCCTGATCGCTTTTGAGCGTCGCGACCGGTTCGATCCGGCATGGATGGATGCTCGTCCCTGGCTGTATGGGATCGCTACCAACCTCATTCGTAAGCATCATCATGATGAGACTCGGGCGTTGAAGGCTCTTCTGGCGGTACCGCGAGAGACCAGTCCCACCGATGAGGACGTGGTCGCGGGCGGTCGTATCGATGCGGAACGATCCTTCGCCACGCTCAGCAAAACGTTGCGGCGGATGCCTGCACGGGATCGCGACACTCTCTTGCTGTTCGCCTGGGCGGGACTCAGTTACGAAGAAATCGCAGTGGCGACGAGCACCCCGCTGGGCACTGTCCGCTCACGACTCAACAGGGCAAAACGCATGTTGCGGGACGCCACGACACTAATCGGAGCGATAGCTCCCCAGCAGGAGGTACCACGATGGACGAGTTGACTTTGCTACACACTGCACGTGACCTTCCCCCTACGGCACTGGAAGATCTCTCCGGAAGTCGTATGGCCTTGGATCGAGCAATCGACGGAGCGCGTCCCCGTACCCATGCCCGGATGCGGGTGCAGCGGCGAGTGGGATGGGCGGTTGCCTCCGCCGGACTGGCGGCAACCCTGGCGGTTGGTCTGCTCGCAACCGATATGACCGGGTTCGGGGGAACACCGCACGGTGCATCCGCCCAGGCTGCGGAACTCCTCACCGCGGCTGCGAAGACCACCATCCACACCTCCGACCCGGTGGTTGGACCCACCCAGTACCTACGGGTTGACACGAAAGCGATCGACGCTAACATGACCAGCGACTCTCATGGCAAAGTCATCGGCTTCCTCGCGCAGAGGACAATATCGTTATACGTTCCAGCATCGGAGCAGTCGAACTGGGTGTACACGCGATCATTGCCCGTCGTTTTCCAAACCTTCGGTCCCGAATCCGCGGCGTATGCCTCAAAAGCTGAGGCTGCGATGTTCGCTGAGCATGGCACCACCGGGGAGTACTACCAGGGACTCAACGCCAACTTTCAGGGACGTCCCGAGTACACGCCGGCCTCCCTCGCGACTTTGCCGCGAGACCCGCAAACATTACTGACTCACCTCTACTCGGTGAACCCGGGATCGGGTGTATCCAAAGACGGGGAGGCTTTCAAGCAGATCATTGATGTGCTGACCACCGGTTATGTGCCGGCCGATCTGCGTGCTGCTCTATACAAGGCGGCAGCGCTGATCCCCGGGGTGGACGTGACCGAGAAAGACACCACGATGGACGGGCGAACCGGAATCTCCATCGGGCGCACAGAAACCAAAAACGCGGAGCGGCAAGACATCACCATCGATCCCAACAACGGCCTCGTCATCGGCCAGCGCACGGTTCTCCTCAACGGTGATGAGGGTTACCCTGCCGGGACCACCCTCATGTCAACATCGGTCACGACTACAGTTGTCGACTCGGCACCAACAAGTGCTCAGAGCAAGTGATCGCTACCCCTAACCAGAGCGGGTACGAGCAGATGCAAACGGAGATTAGGGCTAACGCCATCGACCCGCACGCACTGCAACTGCCTCCCTGTCAATCCGTGGACATCACAGAATATGTTCTCGCTGCCCTCGGATTCGTTCAAAGCCCACAACCCATCGCCTAAGTGGTCAACAATGGCAAAACCGGGAAAGATGACGGAGGACGGTAAACGGCCGCCCTCCGTTTCCCAACACACCACTCGCGGAGACAGCCACCGCCAGGCCCGCTGAAGGTTCCCTTGTGACACAGCATCGGCATGTTCGACGGTTGGGTCGTGTGGCCCCAGATCTGTCGCGCTCGCCGTCCGGCCTACGGGCAAGGCGATCGTGCGAACGATCGCCTTTGTTTCACTCTTCCAAGGGTCGGAAAAGGCGCCGGCGCTTTTGAATGACAAGTGACCCCGGCCCGGCGAGAAAAATTGCAGCAGTTTGCAAGACGGGAGCAAGTATCTGCGCCCAAGGCGCATCGATTGTTTCTCTCAGTGT
>JACMOZ010000065.1 GCA_014377785.1 Aeromicrobium sp. | reverse complement strand
TTCTATCACACCTTCTTTTTGCCCAAGCGATTCGGAATCAACTTCCGCCAGATCGAGCTCTCGGCCCTGGTGCGCTCCGGCCAACTCGACCGGAATGAAGCACGCGAACGCTTCTTCGCACCGCGCTACCCGGATCCTGAGCTCATCACCCTGGTGAAGAAGCGGCTTCGGCTGACCGACGACCAATTCGATGCGTATCTCACCATGCCCAAGAAGACCTACCGGGACTACCCGACCTACAAACGGCGTTTCGAGGCGCTCCGACCGCTTTTCTGGATCCTTCTCAAGCTCAATCGAGTGCCGAAGAGCTTCTACGTCAAGTTCTGCAAGCGCTGATTGTGTTGTATCTCATCGTCGTGAGGGTTCGATTCGTAGTCCAGATGATCGTGCTCAACCTGAGCTTCCTCCTGCACCGGGCGCACAAAGTCGAGTTTCGGCAATGGGTTGTCGGCCCTTACGAGATAGCTGGGATGGTCCACAATTTGGCCCAGGCAGTGCCTTCTGCGCGTTCGGTGATCCTTGTGCGACATCCATTCTTCTCCTTTGACTATGGTTGGTCGCCCAGTACCCGCTCGTATCCCGCAGCTGCAATCCTCCGATCGTGGCTACTCGGCCCATGGAAACTCGGGGAGTTGGCACGGACGAGTGTCGGCTTTGTTTATGTGAGCGCCGAGGGTTTTCTGAATGCTGCGCACGATCAGCGCGACTATGAGTTCCGCTTTCTGAAGAAACACGGATTGCGAATCGCCACATATTTCACCGGCAACGACATCCGTTCTCCCCGTTTGATGAAAGAACTCGAGCTCGAGACCGGTCGACCCAACCTGGGAACCTACCTCGGAGAGGTAAACAAGGTCTTCACTTCGGGCGGATACGAAGACGCGAAGCGGGCGATCGCCACAGCGGCCAATCGCTACGCGGACATCGTCTTCAATGCGGACCTCGACCAACGGTCTTACCTCAACAGCCCCTCCCACCCGTTCCTTTACTTTCACCCCGATAGTGAGGTCACCGATGACTTCACGAAGTTCGAGAACAGCGCGAAACGGGTGATCGTTCACGCGCCTTCGGCACCGATCCTCAAGGGCACGCAACTCGTGCGGGCTGCGATCGACAAACTGCGAGAAGAAGGCTACGACTTCGAGTACATCGAGTTGACGGGCGTGTCGCACGACGTCGTCGCGCAGACCCTAAGCCGCGCCCACATCGCTCTCAATGAGTTCTATTCCTATGTGCCAGGGGTATTTGGGGTCGAGGCGATGGCTGCTGGCTGTGCGCTGCTGACGAGTGCGGACGAGCACCTCGATCCGCAAATACCGGCAGGATCGAACGAGGCGTGGTTGGTTACTGAGCACTTTCAGGTGACGGAACGACTTCGCGAACTCCTTGACGACCCGTCGAGGACTCGCACTCTGGCCGTCGCCGGACGCGACTGGGTGCTTCGGCATGCCGTGGCGAGCGTGTCCGGGAAAGCCGTGGAAGCGATACTTCGCCAGTCCCTGGAGCAATCACGATGAAGCCATCCCTGCTGATCATCTCGTTCTCCGAGATCTCGAAGGACGCGCGAGTTCTCAAGCAGGTAAGGGCGTTCTCTGAGGCTTACAGAGTAACGACCTGCGGGTTCGGCGCGGCGCCGCTAGTCGGTGTAGAGCACCTCAGGGTCGATGTCCCCACCGTCGGGCGGGCTCACCGAGCATTGCGTTTCCCGCTGGCGGCCATTGACCTTGTGGCAGCCAAACTCAGGGTTTTCCCTTGGATCTACGCGCGAATCCCCTATGTCGGTGAGGCTCGGCGTCACCTTAGCGGGCGGCGATTCAATGTTGCTCTCGCCAATGACGTCGACACTATCGCCCTCGCCATCGATGTGGCAGGGAGGGATCGTGTGCATGCGGATCTACATGAATTCTTCCCGGGAATCCACGACGACCCGACAGCTCTCGGGCGCCGCCAGACGGCATACCTCACTTGGCTCGTGCGCCGCTATGCAGCGAAAGCGAAGTCGGTGACCACTGTCAGCGCGGGCATTGCCCACGCGTATCGAGCCTATGGCTTCGACTGCGAGGTCGTGACAAACGCAACCCCTCGGTACGAACTCTCGCCGACTCCTGTCGGCCTCCCCATTCGCCTTGTACACAGCGGCAACGCCCAACCGAGCCGACAGCTCGACTTGATCATGCGGGCGGCCGCCGAAACGACCGCGGATGTGACGCCCGATCTCTACCTGATGCCGAACGACGCGATGTACCTTGCCAAGCTCAAAAGCCTTGCTGCCGAACTCGGCCCTCGTGTGCGAGTCTGCGATCCGTTGCCGCAGTCGCAGCTCGTGGAAGCGCTGAACGCATACGACGTCGGTGTACATGTGCTCCCGCCTACGAGCTTCAACAACGCAAACGCGCTTCCCAACAAATTCTTCGACTACGTACAGTCCCGGCTCGGACTCATCATCGGCCCATCTCCCGAAATGGCGAGAACGCTCCACGAGCACGGATTCGGTGCGGTGTCGGCTGACTTCAGCGTGGACGCAATCCGCACACGGATGGATGAGCTGACACCCGACCTCGTCGAGCACTGGAAGCAGAGATCGCACCTGGCAGCCGAGGCGCTCTCTGCTGACTCGCAGATTCAGGTCTGGGCACGGGCGATTGCGCTGATCGCTGCGCGCTGACCTCAGCGGCCAGGCAGGCGCTCAAGGAGTGTCGCCCGCACCCGCGGGGCCGTATCGCCGATACCGTATGGAGCGGCATCCGTTGCGGTCGGCGGCGGGCGGAGCGCAGCCGTGACGATTTCATCAGAGGAGAACGCAAGTACATTCCACCCGAGCTCGACAGTCTCGGTCCACTCGGTTTCGGTGCGAACGGTCGTGCACGGGACGCGAAGGAGAAAGGCCTCCTTCTGGAGGCCGCCCGAGTCGGTGATCACTCCGCGACTATCGAGTACTGCTTGAACCAGTTCCGGGTAGCTCGCAGGAGGCTCGACGCGAATATTGGTGCCGCCCAGTCTGATGCCAGCTGCCTCGGCCTTCGCGACGAGCCTCGGATGCGCGAAGAGCACGACCGGCGCACCTATCGCAGCAAGCCCGTTGACAACGTCACGGAGCTTGGCTGGGACGTCCGTGTTGTCAGCGCGGTGGATCGTGGCGACGAAAGCTCCCTCGGGAATCCGGCGCTTGGAGGGACCGTGGAGAGCTAGCGAATCGCGTGTGCGATAGAGAACGTCTACCATTACGTCGCCGACGTTCACCGCTCGTGCCCCGAGCCCCTCGCTCATGAGGTGAGCGACGGCCGCGGATGTCGGGGCGAGACAGACATCAGCGGCATGATCGACCAGTACCCGATTATGTTCCTCTGGCATACGACGATTGAATGATCGGAGGCCGGCCTCGAGGTGGGCGACCGGCAAGTGCAATTTCACGGCGCAGATCGCGGCAGCGAGGGTAGAGTTGGTGTCGCCATAAACGAGGACCCAATCCGGAACGTACCGAAGAAGTACGTCGTCCAGTGCCGCAAGGATGGCGCCGGTCTGAGCGCCGTGGCCACCTGATCCCACCTCGAGATTCTCGTCGGGTGCCGGAATGTCGAGATCCCGGAAAAACACGTCCGAGAGCATCGGGTCGTAGTGCTGGCCCGTGTGCACGATCACGTGCTCCACATCGTTGTCCCGAAAGTCCGCTGCAATCGCGGAAAGCTTTACAAATTGCGGGCGGGCTCCTACAACACTCAGCACCTTCACGCCGGAAGTCTATCGTCAGCCTCGTTCGACTCGACGCGGACTGCCGCCGACTACAATTAATAGGCTGCCTCAAGCAGAAGACACCGAAGGACGCCTCGTGAAAATCGCCGTGATAGCGCTCGGAAAGATCGGCCTTCCCTTGGCGGTGCAGTTCGCGTCGAAGGGGCACTGCGTCGTCGGTGTCGATGTGAACGAGTCACAGGTCGCGTCCGTCAACGCGGGAATTGAGCCGTTTCCTGGCGAAGCAGACCTCGCTTGGAAGCTCGCAGAAGTCGTTGGCAACGGAAATCTCACCGCGACAAGTCGGTATGACGATGCGGTTCGGGGAGCTGACGCCGTCGTGCTCGTTGTTCCGCTCATTGTGGATTCGGAGGCACGACCAGATTTCGAGTGGCTCGACAGCGCCACGAAGTCTCTTGCCGCATCGCTCACTCCTGGAACATTGGTCTCCTACGAGACGACTCTTCCTGTCGGTACGACGCGTCAACGCTGGAAACCGATGCTGGAACAAGGTTCCGGTCTTATCGAGGGCCGAGACTTTCACCTTGTGTTCTCGCCAGAGAGGGTGCTCACCGGACGCGTGTTCGCCGATCTTCGGCGCTATCCGAAGCTAGTAGGCGGACTGTCGCCCGCTGGCGTGCGGAGCGCGATCGATTTCTACAGTGACGTACTCGATTTCGACGATCGGGCGGATCTCGCTCGTCCGAATGGCGTGTGGGATCTCGAGTCCGTTGAGGCAGCCGAGTTCGCCAAACTTGCCGAAACCACCTACCGCGACGTCAACATCGGCCTTGCTAATCAGTTCGCGCGGTTCGCCGACAAGAATGGCATCGACGTAGCGAAGGTGATCGAGGCTACCAACTCGCAGCCGTACAGTCACATTCATCGCCCCGGGATCGCCGTCGGCGGTCACTGCATTCCGGTCTATCCCCGCCTCTACCTCTGGAACGATCCTGACGCGACGATCGTCAGTGCCGCCCGGGCTGCCAATGTGGAAATGCCGGAGTATGCAGTCGGGGTGCTGGAGGGTGCGCACGGCGCGCTGCGCGGGGTTAGGGTGGTAGTCCTCGGGGTCTCCTATCGTGGCGGGGTGAAAGAGTCGGCGTTTTCCGGCGTATTCCCCACGGTTGCGGCTCTTACAGCGCGGGGCGCGATCGTTGTCGTCCACGACCCGCTCTACAAGGATGCTGAAATCACCGCCCTCGGGTTTCAGCCCTACCGTCTCGGCGACCCAATCGACGCTGCCATCGTCCAGGCCGACCATGCTGCCTATCGGCGGATTCGACCGGCAGATCTCCCCGGTATCGCGACTCTTGTCGACGGCCGACGCACGACTGTGCGAGAGGACTGGCCGGGAGTGGTGCACCGGGTGCTCGGCGGGGGACAGTCCTGACTTCCGCCGTTCGTCTAGAGTCAAGAAATGCCATGGACCCGATAGTCGACGTCACGATCCCCGTGCACACCAGGTCACGACCGATTGCGCGGGCCGTGTCCTCGATCGTCGACCACACGAAGACGCCGACCCGGGTGACAGTTGTAGCGCACAACATCGACGCAAGTATCATTCGCTCAAATCTCGGGCCGCTCGCGCTCGACCAGAGGGTGAGACTGCTTGAATTGGCGGACGGCATCCCGAGCCCGGCCGGACCGATGAATCTTGGGATCAGCCAGAGTACTGCCCCCTTCATCTCAGTGATGGGCTCGGATGACGAGTTCGAACCCGGCGCTATCGACTCGTGGTACTCCCTCCAACAGGCCACCGATGCGTCCGTCGTAATCACGCAGGTGAGGCACTCCCGAGGCGGCAGAGAACTCTCGCCGCCCGCCCGCCCGGGTCGAAGTCGCCACATGGACCCCGTCAAGGACAGATTGTCGTATCGCAGCGCGCCCCTTGGCCTCATCTCGCGCGATGTATTCGGTGACCTCCGGTTCGCAGAAGGGCTCCCCTCGGGTGAAGATCTTCCCTACGTCACCCGCCTGTGGTTCTCGGGTGCAGGGATCGCTTTCTCACGACGCGGCCCGGGATATCTTGTGCATTCTGACGCGGAGGATCGAGTGACCTCTACCCCGCGGTCAATTGTGAGCGACTTCGCCTTTCTGGACTACATTTTCGGCGATCCACTTATAGAGGCGTTCGATTCGCGGCAACGCACGGCTCTGGCGATCAAGCTGATTAGAGTTCATCTCTTCGACGCGATCGTGAACCGATCAGTCCTCGAGGCATGGCCTCCCGGCGAACGCGAGGCGCTTGCCACTGTTGCACGGCGGATCATTGCCTGGGCCGACCGGCCGGAACGTTTCCTTTCGGTCCTCGACCGGACTCTACTCGACGGGATACTTGATGGCGCTGAGCCCGTCGAGCAATTAATAGGCCTCATACGTCGTCGATGGAACTATCGCTCGGCAGACGTGGTGGTACCACGCAACCCGTTCCTGGCGTTCACACGACAGAGCCCACTCCGCACCTACATCGGCGGCTTCTTCGTGTAGCGTCCAGGCTAGGAGAGCTTGTGATCCTCGCCATCGAGCGCGAGCTCCTCGGCAATACGAACCACATTGCTGCCTTCGTCCAGAGTGACGATGGCAGAAGTGTCACCGGTGAGAACAGCATCCCGGAATGCCTCGTGTTCCGCAAGCAGCGGCTCCTTCTTCACGAGGGCGAATCGAGTGATGTCGCCCTCGGAAACTCCGCGGAATGATGCCAGGCCAGGCCAGGATTCGGCCATCACGCCGTTTTGAAATAGCGTGAGGTCCGCAGTCAATGTGTCCACGACAAGAGTGCCTTTCTCACCGGTGATGATGGTGGTGCGTTCCTTGAACGGCGTGAGCCAGTTCACGGTATGTGAGGTGATCGTGCCACTGCTGAGGGTGCCGACGGCGACGAGCATATCCTCGTGCTCACGGCCGCTCTGGTGCGCTGTGCGGGCATTGACGCTCACATAGTCTTGCTGACTCACCCAGGCTGTGAGATCGATGTCGTGAGATGCAAGGTCTTTGATGACGCCGACATCGGCGATCCGGCCGGGGAATGGGCCCTGCCTGCGGGTCGCGATCTGGTACAGATTGCCGATAAGGCCGTCTTCGATTCTCTGGCGTGCGGACTGCAGAGCAGGGTTGTAACGTTCGATGTGGCCGACACCACCCACTAGTCCAGCAGCGGCGAAGAGGTCTCGCAGCTCGATCGCCGTCGTCGTCGTAGACGCGACCGGCTTTTCGATGAGTGCGTGAATACCTCGCTCGGCGAGTGACCTGCCGATGTCGAGATGGTAGATCGTCGGCGCGGAGACGATGCAGTAGTCGAATCCCATATCGAGGAACGCCTCAAGGTTCTTGACGACAGGTTTACCTTCGATCATTGAGACGACCGAATCGGCCGGGTCGTACACGCCGAGGAAATCCACACCATCGAGATTGTTTAAAGTGCGGCTGTGATGGCGACCCATGACTCCCAGCCCAAGAACTCCGGCGCGCAAGGTCATTAGCTACCAGCCCTCGCCACAGCATTGACCGCTTCGGCGACGCTGCCGAGTTCGTCATCGCTCAAGGAGGGGAAAATCGGGAGGGACAGCACCTGCGATGCGGCGAGTTCGGTGCCGGGCAGGTCCAGCTCGAGCCCGAACGACGGCAGCCGGTGGATTGGGGTCGGGTAGTAGACACCGCTGCCGACGCCGCGTTTGCCGAGTTCGATCGCGAACGCGTCGCGATCGTGGTCGACCACGCGAACCGTGTACTGATGAAAGACGTGCACCGCCCCCGGGGCCGTCGGCGGGGGGATGACGCCCTCCAGGTTCGCAGAGAGGAACGCCGCGTTCGATTGGCGTTTGGCGGTCCACCCGGCGAGCTTCGTCAGCTGCACTCGACCGATAGCCGCGTGGATGTCAGTCATCCGGGTATTGAAGCCGATTACCTCATTCTCGTACCGGCGCTCCATGCCTTGATTGCGCAGCACTTTGGCGAGACGGGCAACCTCCTCGGACGGCGTCGTGATCATCCCGCCCTCTCCGGAAGTCATGTTCTTGGTCGGGTAGAAGGAGAAACTGCTGGCAATACCCCAGGCACCCACCGGTTTGCCATCGAAAGATGCCGCGTGGGCCTGCGCCGCGTCTTCGAACAGAAGAAGCCCGTGCTTCTCGGCGATCGCCTTCAGCGCGACAAGGTTAGCCGGATGCCCGTAGAGGTGCACAGGCATGATGGCTTTCGTACGTGGGGTGATTGCGGACTCAACGGCCGCAGGGTCAATCGAGAAATAGTCGGTCTCGATGTCTACGAACACCGGCACAGCACCAGTGAGCGCGACAGCGTTGGCCGTGGCTGCGAAGCTGAAGGACGGAACGATGACCTCATCTCCCGGTCCGACGCCGGCAGCGAGAAAGGCGAGGTGGAGGGCCGAGGTGCCGGAATTGACGGCGACCGAGTGCATACCGTCCACGATGGAGGAGAACTCCGTCTCGAATGCCGCAACCTCAGGACCCTGCGCGAGCATTCCAGAACGCATTACACGATCGACTGCAGCGCGTTCTTCATCGCCGATTTCTGGCCGGGCTGCGGGAATCATTCGTTCTCCAGTTCTGCCAATTGATTTGGCGCTATCTCGTGGTAAAAAGTTCCTGTCACGGGGCAGAGCCAGGTTCCGTCCGGCTGCTGACCAAGGGGATGTCCGGCTGTGCCGACCCAGCCGACGCGCTGAGCCGGGCTACCGACTACCACGGCGAAGTCGGGTACGTCCTTCACGACGACTGATCCGGCGCCGACGAGCGCCCACCGGCCAATCACGATTGGGGCGATACACGTGCTATTCGCCCCGATCGACGCGCCTTCGCGAATGTCGACACCGACCGGGTGCCAGTCGTCGGCCGACTTAGGCGTGCCGTCTGCGTTGATCGCACGAGGAAAGTGATCGTTGGTGAGCACGACTGCTGGCCCGATGAAGACACCGCGCCCGAGCCTCGCCGGCTCATAAACGAGCGCATAGTTTTGCACCTTGCAGTTCTCACCCATGTCGACGCCGGTTCCGATATAGGCTCCCCGGCCGACAACGCAGTTCTCGCCGATGGTCGCGTCTTCGCGCACTTGGGCGTAGTGCCAGATCTTCGAACCCGTTCCGATAATCGCGGTGTCGGCTACATCCGCCGTGGGATGGACATAGCCGGAACGCGCGGTCATCGTAACTCCAATGGGGTTTGGGGCGCCTAATTAGACTCTTAATCGTACCGGGTGGCACCCTGTGGATCGCTCGGCTGGGTCGTGGTCCACCTCGTAGACTGAAAGCATGAGGGTCATGGTCACCGGTGGCGCGGGGTATATCGGAGCCCACGCCTCTCTCCTGCTCGCGGAGCGCGGCGATCGGGTTGTAATTCTCGACGACCTCGTAACCGGTTCGCTGGCCCGCGTTTCAACGATTCCAGTGGTCCAGCTGGAGCTCGCCGGAGAAAATGCGCGGCAAAAGATTGCTCAGACGCTTCGAGAGCTCCGAATCGACGCGGTTGTTCATTTTGCTGCGCGCAAGCAGGTCGCGGAATCGATTCGCCTACCTGCGTGGTATTACCAACAAAACGTTGGGGGACTTGCGAACGTGCTGCTCGGAATGGAAGACGCCGGAGTAAGCCGCCTGGTTTTCTCCTCGTCGGCGGCGGTCTACGGGGACGCGAATGGCGCCGTCTCCGAGCGCGACGAGACCCGACCAGTAAATCCCTACGGAGAGACCAAACTCGTGGGTGAACAGCTCATAGCGTCGGCATCGCGCGCGTGGGGTCTTCGCGCCGCAAGCCTCCGCTATTTCAATGTGGGTGGCGCCGGTCGTCCAGAACTCGGTGATTCTGCAGCACTCAATCTGATTCCTATCGTATTCGACAAGCTGGCGGCGGGCGATCCACCGATTATTTTCGGCGACGACTACCCGACACCGGATGGCACCTGCATTCGTGATTACGTGCATGTCATGGACGTAGCGGAGGCCCACTTGGCCGTGCTCGATTCCTTGACGAGCGTTGCCGGGCATCTGTCGCTCAACATTGGAACGGGTACCGGCACGAGCGTTCGAGAGATGATGAACGCTCTCTCAACAGCGGCGGGGAGAGATATTTCTCCGGTAGTGACGGCCCGGAGACTGGGTGATCCGGCATCGGTCGTCGCGACCGTGCACGACATCCAGCGCCTCACCGGGTGGTCGGCGAAGCGTTCGCTCGCCGATATCGTCGAATCCGCCTGGGAATCTCGCCAGCGTTCGATTGCAGAGAACTGACACGAAAGACTTGGCCCTTGTTTCACCGATATTCCCAGAAATTCGAATGCCTTCCTCTATCTTAGAAAATGGACCAGAGCGCAGATTGGTCCCGTGAGGTGGGGGCACCATTGTTCGAAAAGAAATTTGCAGCCGGTCGCGTTGTCGCGTCCTTGCTTGCGATGGCTATGGTCTGTGCTGGGGTGGTGGGGGAGCAGGCCGCGCCACCCGCGCACGCGCTGAGCGGAAACGAATTTGTCGCCGGCAATATCATCAGTGACACGCTCTTTTACGACTCCCAGGCCATGAGCCAGGCGGATATCCAGTCGTTCCTGCAGGCGCAAATCGGATCCTGTCTCAACGGTCAGTGCCTGAACGTTCTGAGCGTGCCCGTCAGCAGTCGGGCTCGCGTCATTTCGAGCAGCACCGGAAAGTTGGTGTGCGACACGTTCGACGGGGGAACCTTGAGTGCCGCCGCCATCATCTATCGAGTCCAGGCAGCCTGCGGCATCAGCGCGAAGGCGATTCTCGTCACCCTCCAGAAGGAACAGGGTCTGGTAACGAGTCGAACTCCCAGCCAGGCAGCACTCGACCGCGCGATGGGGATGGCGTGTCCGGATACCGCTCCCTGTGCCCCAGCGACTCTTGGCTTCGGAAATCAGCTTTACGAGGGCACCAAGCAATTGATGACCTACCGAGCGGCCCGATTCGGCCGCCAGCCCGGAGTGCAGTCGGTTGCTTTTAATCCCGATCCAGGGTGCGGCAGCAGTTCCGTGAATGTCGTGAATTACGCCACTGCCGCGCTGTACAACTACACGCCGTACCAACCGAACGCTGAGGCTCTCGCCACGACCACCGGCCTCGGTAACTACTGCTCCTCCTATGGCAACCGCAACTTCTGGGTCTACTACAACTCGTGGTTTGGCTCGACCCAGGGGCTTGCCACCTCCTCCCCGGACATTGCTCCAGGGGTGCTGGCGATCGACTCTTCTGGCGCTCTTCTCAGCTATCCCGGCAATGGAAAGGGCAGCTGGCGCGGCCCCATCACTCTCGGCAGCGGTTGGGGTGGAATCGCGGCCGCTTTCGGAGTTGGAGATTTTGATGGCGATGGTCATCGCGATGTGGTGGGAGTAACCACTGCCGGCAGAATGACGCTCTATCCGACGGACGGAAGGTTCGGTTTCCTTGGGTCGAAGACGATCTCGGACGGCTGGAGCTCGATGACGGCGATCTTCAGTCCGGGGGATTTCAACGGAGATGGCAACCAGGACATCATGGCAAGGGACGCCGGTGGGTTCCTCTGGCTCTATCCCGGAATAGGGCGCGGAAAACTCGGCGCACCCATTCAAATCGGAAATGGGTGGGGCTCGTTCACTGCACTCTTGGGCGCGGGCGATTTCAATGGTGATGGTACCCAAGATGTAATTGCACGCACGGCCTCGGGCTCTCTCATTGTTTTTCTTGGCAACGGCCGGGGTTCCTGGTTGGGGTCGGCAGTGATCGGAAATGGGTGGCAAGGTTTCAGCTCTATTGTGAATGCGGGCGATTTTAACGGCGACGGCACGTCCGACATCGTCGCGCGTGACGGCAATGGTGGCATGTTTCTCTACCCTGAAAGCGGTCAGACAGGTTGGCTGGCACCGTCGCAGATCGGATCCGGATGGGCCGGCTTTGCGAGCGTTATCGGTGCCGGTGCTCCGGCAGGAAAGTTGTTTGTGGATCCTCCGGGCGCCGGGGACCTTAACCGCGATGGAGCGCGAGACCTCCTTGCCCGGGATATGCAAGGGGTGCTTTGGCTGTATCCCGGGAACGGACACGGAAGTTTTTACGCTCGCTCGAAAGTTGCGGACGACTGGAGCGGCATGACCGCGACTCTGGGCGATGCCGATTTCAACGGAGATGGGCAAACCGATGTTCTCGCTACTGATGCAGCCGGGGCTCTATGGCTTTATGTGAGTGACGGGCACGGAGGATTCGCGCCCCGCACCCAGATCGGAAACGGCTGGTTGTCGATGGCCGCCGTATTGGGCGTGGGCGACGTAGACGGGGACGGATTTCCCGATATCCTGGCCGTCAGCACCTCGGGAATCATGACCCTCTATCCGGGCGATGGGCGAGGGGGCTTTCTCACTAGCCGGCAAGTCGGCACTGGTTGGGATGCAATGTCCGCAGTGACGAGTGTCGGCGACTTCACCGGTGATGGACAGCCGGATCTGATTGCCCGAGACACTGCTGGTGCGCTCTGGCTCTACCCTGGCAACGGGTCGGGCGGATGGGGGCAGAGGGTGCAGATCGGCATCGGCTGGTCGGGAATGACAACGATCTTCAGCCCGGGGGATTTCAATGGAGACGGCAATAACGATGTCCTGGCTCGAACGGCTTCTGGGCTTCTCTATCTGTATACGGGCAACGGGCACGGAGGCTTCTCCAGCGGGTCCCAGATCGACAGCGGCTGGCAGATTATGAACTGGGTGGGCTGAGCCGAGGATCGGTACTGACCGATCCGCTCGATTTGGCCGGTGCCTGCTCGGGCGGCATCCGGTCGAGTATTGCCACCTGCTTGAGGAGTCCGATCAGAAGGACTGTCGCGGCAATGAAGACCACGACGGCTGCTGCGAGAACCGCAATTGTTCCTCCCGGGGGTGCCCAGATCGGGTCGAAAAGCAGCTTCTTCCATGAGGTGCTCGGCACTCCCACCCCGTAGCGTTTGAGAGCAAATGCAAACGAGTAGACCTGGGTAGAGGCCCAGGCGGCCGGGACCAGCCAGACGACTCGACGAGTGATGATCGGATCGAGGTGGGGGAATCGAGAAGCGAGGGACTCCGCGAGTCCGGTGATCACACACACGAACAGGGCCAGCGCATATCTTCCCTGCCAGACGATGCCCCCTCCGGTGATGTAGAGAGCCTGAGCGATGGGTGGCAAGAGTACAAGTGCCCCGACAAGACCGATCGCCAGGGCGAGTGCCCTTCCACGCAATGTCACCAACGCCGAAAGAATGATCGCGCCGACAAAGAACGACCACAGGAAGAAAACCGGCGATGGAACGGGTGTGTCCAACCAGCCGAAGACGCCGATCAGGCCTTGGCCGTAGTCGAAGGTGCCCGCGAAAATCTGGGCAAACCCCCGAAGCGGCGATGCGCCAACACCCGGTGCGGCGACCGAATCCGGTGTCACGACTAATCCAGTCCCGAGAGAATTCGAGAGTAGTGTCCAGGCAAGAGCGGCGGCCGTAGAGAGGCCGATAACACCGACCGCAACTCGAACAAACGTGATCCGAGCGAGCCGACGGACCTCTGGCCACGTCGCGAGCAGAAATGGTGACAGGACTGCGATGGCCACCCACAGCGGCGAGATGCCACGGGTATTCACCGCCAATGCTGCGGCGACCATTGCGATCACGGCACGTTCACGCACCAGGTTCCGTCCGCCATCCCGCACGATGCTCAGCACTGCTACGAATGCAGCGAGGGTGGCCGTCACCTCGAGTGAATTCGGATTTATCACACCGTTGAGAAAGAAGACCATTGGGGTCGTGGTCACGATGAATCCCAGAAGAGGGATCACTCGTCGTCGCCAGCCGCAGATCATCATCACGGTCGCCGCGAGGAAGAGTGACGACAGGATGCCGCTCACGATTCTCATTGCGTACACACCCGTGTCGTCGTGAAAGATCAACGATGGCCACCCGACGAGCGCATAGTAGGTGGGGTTGTACAGTCCGGCCGACGTTGATGAAGTGACGACTTTCCACTGGTCGCCGCTCGGTGGAGCGGCGCAAGCGGGAGTCGCCAGTGGATTGTAGGCATAGCAGGTCTGTGCAGGCGTGTAGGCGATATACGCCGGCACGTGGACTACCTGCCCATGGGGCGAATCCCTACCGCTGAGTTCGCCGCGCGCGACGGCAGCTGCCTTGATGATGTGGGCAGGCTCGTCGGGTGCCGCGCCTATCGGTGTCGCAAACGACCACACGCCGGCAATGAGCGACAGCACTATCCACGCGACGAAGAAGATCCCCCAGCGTCGACTGCCGGCGTTCAGGCTCGGGCTCCATCGACGGTGAAGTGTCGTCATAGGTGTGGATCCTCTCGGCCGCCGGGTCAGGCGGTCCACTTCTTGATCTCTGCGGTGACCATGATGTTGACGAGCTCTTCGAAGGTTACGCTGGGTCGCCATCCGATCGATCGGAGCTTGGCCGGATCGCCGACGAGTTGCTTCGGATCTGCCGGGCGGTAAAGGCGGGGATCGATGATCACACGGGGCTCCCAGTCGGAAACTCCGGCCACAGCGAAAGCTTGGGCGACAAACTCCCGAACTGAGTATGACACCCCGGTGGCGACGATGTAGTCGCTGCTCATGGGCTGCGAAATGATGCGGATCATCGCGTCGACGTAATCGGGAGCGTATCCCCAGTCACGATGGACATCGATGTTGCCCAGTGTGATCGTCTCCTGCTGGCCGAGTGAGATTCTCGCAACGGCCCTCGCGATCTT
>JACMOZ010000064.1 GCA_014377785.1 Aeromicrobium sp. | reverse complement strand
GGCATGGTGGTCCACCTCGCAAGTGATGCCAGCAGTTACACAACGGGAGCCATCATCCCGGTCGATGGGGGACGCACCGCCGTCTATTGAGCCCCGGACATCCGACTGGTGTGAGCCACGATCTTCACAGCACACACATCGATGATGTGAGCCGGGCGGTCCAACGTTCCGAGACATCCATGACCGTTCAATGCCCGATTCCGGCAAGACCCAAAAACCGGGGTCTTGGGCGGAGTTCGTGATGGATTCACGATGACACTGTCAACGACGAAGGCCGGAATTTTCTGGAATTCTCCGCCAAAACGCCGGGCTGACAAGGACCACCCGGACCTCGGCGCCACCGCGCTCAGCGATCGCTGCGACGAGCTCGGGCCGGGCCAGGACTACATCGGCGGGTGCCGGCTCACGGTATTCACGGCCGTACACCATCTGCGTTACTACGCGGAGCTGCTCCTCGGGCAGGAGATCTCCGTCACCGTCCACCTGCTCGAGCGTTCGTCCAAGGTGATCCACGCGATGGCGTTCTGGTCAACCGCACGGAAGGCATGATCGCCTACACCCTCCAGGTGACCCTCGTGCACGTCGGCATGAGCACCCGCCGTCCGGTCGACTTCTCCGACGACATCGTCGACCGGGTTGATGCCACCATCAAGGACCCGGCACACCTTTCCTGGCCGGCACCCGTCTGCGTCGCCATGGGCGTCCGGGAGCGATGGAGGATGACCTCGGCGGGTAGCTTGGAAACAGCATCCCGAAGGATTGAAGTTGTTGGATCACCGGCACGTTGTCGAGGTGGTCAATGGGCATCGAGAAGTGCGGCGGCGATCCGCTCACGATGCTCCTGAGGCGCGCCGAGCAGCTGCCGGGAGGCGGACGCTCGCTTGAAAAACAGGTGAGCGTCGTGCTCCCAGGTGAAACCGATGGCACCGTGCACCTGGATGCACGCCTTCGCTGACTTGAGGTACGCCTCGGATGCCACCGCCTGGCATAGGTGGACGAGCTGTTGTGCCTCGGCGTCGCCTGTGTCGAAGGCCCAGGCCGCGTAGAGCACGGCAGCCCGCGCCGACTCGACCTCCATCATGACGTCGGCGAGCAGGTGCTTGATCGACTGGAATGAGCCGATCGGCCGTCCGAACTGCTCACGCTCACCGGCGTAAGCCGTCGCCATCTCGAGTGCGCGCGAGGCACCGCCCACCTGCTCCGCCGCCAACGCCACGGAGGCTCGCGCCAGCACGGTGTCGACGACTTCCTGGCCGCGGCCCGGCTCTCCGATGACCGTTGCCGGGGCGGAGTTGAAGGTCAGGTCGGCAAGGGGACGCGTGAGGTCAAGCGTGTCGAGCGTGGTCACACTGACGTCGCCAACACCAAGCCACAGCAGCGTTGGTCCAACAGCCGTCTCAGCGAGCACCATGAGGTCGTCGACGAGTCCCCCATGCAAGACCTGCCGCGACGATCCGAAGACCTTCCAATCGCCCGCAGTCTCGCACGCCGTGGCCCCCGCGCTCAAGGCAAGCGACGCGGTGCGCTCGCCCGAGACCAGCGCGTTGAGGTGTTCCCCGGCGTCGCCCGCCTCAGCCAGAGCCCGCGCCACCAGAACGATCGTCGTCAGGTAGGGGCTGGGGTCGAGGGCACGTCCGAGCTGCTCCATCACGACGACCTGATCGAGCAGGCTGTCACCGGTGCCGCCGACCGCCTCGGGCAGCCCTATGGAGTGCAGACCCAGTTCCTGCGCCATGCGGGCCCAAATCTTTCGGTCAAATCCCTCGTCCGACTCGCTGCTCGCCCGCACAGAAGTGAGCGGCAGCTGAGTCTCGAGAAACTTGCGCACCGTGTCCTTGAGCTGAACCTGGTCGTTGCTGAGTCCGAATCTCATGAGCTCGCTCCGGACGTCGGTCGGGGATCGCGGGGCAGGCCGAGGACCCGCTCGCCGAGCGTGCTGCGCTGGATCTGGCTCGAGCCGCCGTAGATCATCGCAGCCCGAGAGGTCATGTACTGATTGATCCACGCGGCCGAGGAGTTCGGTGATCCGAGCGGATCGGGACCGAGATTCGCGATACCCGGCGCACCCTCGCGGGTCAGGCCATCCATGCCGAGGATGTCCATTGCTAGATCGGTGAGCTCGGCGTGGTACTCGCTCTCATAGAGTTTAATGATGGACGACTCCGGTCCAGGGGGCTCGCCCGACAGCGCACCGCTCAGGTTGCTGAGTCCAAGGAACTTGAGCATCTCGACCTTGCAATGACACCAAGCCAGTCGCTGGCGAATGACCGGGTCGTGGTCGCGTCCACGCTCCTTGACGAGGTCGATGAGGCGATCGAGCTCGATGCGGTAGCTCATGTAAAGCGACCCAGAAGCCGAGCCGCGCTCATAGCCCAGAAGCGTCAGGGCGGTCCGGGCACCCGCACCCCGCGGGCCGATGATGTTGGCGGCATCGGTACGAGCGTCGGTAAAGAACACCTCACAGAATTCCGAGTCGCCGGTCATGGTTCGGATCGGACGCACCTCGACGCCCGGCTGGTCGATCGGCAGCAACAGCATCGAGATGCCTCGGCCTCTCTCCTGGTCAGGCTCGGTGCGAACCAGTGCAAAAATCCAGTTGGCCAGGTCGCCGTTGGTCTGCCAGACCTTCTGCCCATTGACGACCCACAATCCGTCGACGAGCTCGCCACGAGTCGAGAGGTTGAACAGGTCGCTGCCTGCGCCAGGCTCGGAGTAGCCCTGCACCCAACGGTGCTCGCCCGTGACCATGCGCGGCAAGAAGTAGCGCTTCTGTTCCTCGGTACCCCAGTGCAGCAGGGTCGGGCCGATCAGGACGAACGCGTAGGTGTCGGTCGGCACCGGCAGAACTGGCACTCCGTGGCGTACGAACTCCTCCTGGAGTGCGGCCTGCTCAAGGAGCCCGAGACCGCCCCCGCCATACTCGACCGGCCAGGTCGGCGCCAGGTAGCCCGCGAGTCGCAACGCCTCGCGCCAGCGCGGGGCGAAATCGGCATGCTCGGCCGCCGAGAGCGCTCCGACGCCATCCCAGTCGGCCGGCAGCTGGGCCCGCAGAAACAAACGCACCTGTTCCCTGAACTCAACCATTTCCGGGCCAGCTGCCAAGTCCACGGTTCCTCCTTCGTACCGGCTCACCCGGCCCGTCAGGCATCCACTGTCGCCCAGAGCATGGCGACTGTCAAGTCATAAGTGATTATTCATTAGTCTACTTCATCAAACTATTTAAACATATTACACCCACTTTTACGCCATTTGAGCTTGTTTACCAGTTAGGAAGTGAATACATGCGAGTCAAATATCGAGCGTCGCGCAACACGCGGCAGTAACAAGTCGCACCAGTCCAGGCGTGCCGCGCAAGCTGGCCGTGCCGAGCACGTCGAGCGCGATCATCCGGGCCGCTTGCACTTGGACGCGCACCACGGCAAGATCTCGCTCGGGTGCGATGGTGCGAACCAGGTCGACCCATTCCGATACTGAGTCCGTGACGGCCTGACCCACGCTCGTCGCGACGTCGTCCGGCAAATGTGACATCTCGGTCAGAAGCAGCGAGACGAGAGCCGGCTCCTCGAAGGTGAACTCGACAAAGGCACTCACGAGTACCTGGAGACGATCGCGAGGATCATCCACACCGCGCACAGCACGCGAAGCTACATACTCTTGCCACTCCACGCTACGGATCATCAAGGCCGCGACGAGGCTCTGCTTCCCCGGAAAGTAGTTGTAG
>JACMOZ010000063.1 GCA_014377785.1 Aeromicrobium sp. | reverse complement strand
CGGTGTGGATGATCGAATACCAGGCAAGAATGCCGTCGAACTCACCTTCCGGATATCGAGTGTCCGAAAGATCTGCCCGGCGGACTTTGGCAGTTGGGTGGGCAGATCGCGCGAGCGCGACCATCTCCGCCGACAGGTCGATGCCGAATACTTCAAGCGACGGGTTTTGCGACTGGAGGTAGGTCATCATCCGGCCGGCCCCGCACCCAGCGTCCAAGACCTTCGCAGCGGGACGCGTGGCAACCTCGATCACGAATTCATTGACCATGGCCAGGTCAAGCGGCGCCTCGAAGCTTGTGTCGGGAATGATCGTCGCGTAGTCAGAAGCCACCGCATCATATGCCGATCGAGTTTGCGCGCGGAGTCCTTCGTTCACGGACACGACCATATCGAACATGCCACCGAGGGGCCTTGAACGGACTTCCGCAGGTCTGCTGTGGTCGATGGGACGATTGCGATAACGTCTGGATGGCGCTCGCGCCGTGAGCTGGGAATGACAATCGCTGTGTCAACCTAAAGGGATCAGCATGCCACCGACGGCGGGCAGCAGAGACTTTCGACGGCTACTCCGGCTGTGGACGCCGGTAGTCGGCGTTCACTTCGCCGGTCGTATCTCCAAAGTGACGGCCCGAAAGTTGGCGCTCACCTACGTCAGCTTCTTGTGTTTCATCGTTTCTCTATGTTCCTTTCAAAGTTTTCCGTCCTTCTCCGACGGTTTGAATGCGGTCGGTTGGGTCCTATTTCTCGTATCCGCGTTGGTCGCGAGGCGCGGGCTAGTCGCGATCGGTGCGTCAATGACCCATTCTTTGGACACGCTCGCTCTGAGCACCGACTCCCAACCTCCCCTGAAAAGTGTTCGACGATTCGATGAATGGCTCGAAGCAGAAGGCATCCGAAGAGAGCAGATCAGGCAAGCGGGCTTGGTTGCATCTCATTCGTTAAACGACGATTTCGCGATCAACTGACCGATTGCGGAACCGCATTAGCCGGAGGCTATGCGGACGTTTCGCGGCGCTTGTGCCAGCGGCAGTAATGGCGATCGCCCTAGGACCTTGCTGTCACCCACTGGTGTCGATCCAGATGGTCGCGTGAAATTCGGCGAGGCGTTGCACCGCTTCCGCACTGATGGTCTCGGCACCCAACCCGAAGGTGAAGTACGCGCGCACGAAGACTTCAGATCTAAGAAACAATTCGGGGTCGAGACCTGTTGCTTCCAGCCGGTTGAGCGCTTGGTGAATGGAGTCGTCGAGCGTGTCTGCCCGTTTCGACCAGTTGGATTCCTCAAAGTTGGATTGGTGCACGACGTAGTGAAAGTCGTCGGCATCACGAGGAGGCTTACGTCGCCCGGGGAACTCGAACAGAGCGGGAATTGGTTGGTCTGAGTTCACGATGAGGCTGAAGATGACCTGGGTGGGACCGTCCTCACTGTCTTTTGGATCTCCGTCATTCGCCATAGCGTCGATCTTCGCATCCCCGGCTCTCGCCCTGTTCTGACTCCTTCGCTTTTTGATTTGTCTCGCATGGCCGACCACGCAAGCGACTGGTGTAGGGAGCCCGGCTCCTCCGAAGCCGAATGGCCGGGACTAAAGTCCTTAGGGTTTCGGACCTGAAAGCGAAGATTGATCTTGTTGCTCCAGTCTTCGGCACCACGCATTTCCGATACGAGGTACGGCGCGCTTACTCATACCGCCCGACGACGGCCTTCGTTCTCAATCTCCGCATTTCCCGCGAACGCTGCCAGTCAGGATCCCCTCATGAGCACTCTCTCCCCATTCCGTGCATTCATCGCTGACATCAGTGGATCTATCGAAGTGGTTCCCGCAGACGAGCCGCACAACATCGATCTCGGTGCGACCCAGCCGATCGACATCTCGTTGGCGCCTTACCTGCCGAGCTCAGTGACGAGCGTCTGAGGCGGGGAAGCCATGGCAGCCGCAGCCCTGGGGGATGCTTCCGACACGATGATTGCGCACCCTCTGGCCCTCCAGTTGCGCAACCTGCAAACCCTGGTCGAACTGGGCGTCGACAAGAACACCACGGTCGTCTTCCCTGCTCCGTTGATGACCACCATCGCCGAGCTCGGTGCGTTCCTCGCCCGGGAGGCGGCCGCCGCGCAACCCTCCTTTGCTGCGCCGCCGGTCCAGCCGGCTTCGGAGCGATCAAACGGGACCCCCGGCACCGCGGTCACCACCGTCGGTGCCTAGCACGACCACCGATCCGGACGTCCAGGACGCTAACGAAAGGCGTCGTCCACGCTACTGGTCTTGAGCACGCGCAGAGCCTCTTCGTACTGACCTGCGTCGATCTGCCCCGAGGCGAACCGTCTATCCAGGATCGCCCGGGGGGACTCCACCGGGGTGCTGCCCGGAGAATCTGTCCGACGTGACCATCGCGCGACGGCCCAGACCGCTGTTGCGATGACCAGCACCCAGAACAGACCCATGAACGCCATCCCGACGCCCCAGCCGCCGTTGCCGTACCAATCCATCATGTCGATCTCCTTCACTCATGACCCAGGCAGCCTGTCTGTTTGACTGACGAGAACCTGCGACGTCCGACGACGAACTCCGGGACCTGTCTGGATCGCAGTCTGTCCGTGCCGGATGTTCGCTGGCAGGGCACTTCGACCCGGATCGGAGGGCATCTTGGGCCTGAGTCCACCTACGCGAACGAGTCGACCAAAGGGTGGGCTCTCCCACATGCGACATTGAGATGTGGCTATTTCATGACTACGCACTGGATGGCCGGGCCCGTCCTGGTCACCGGCTCCACCGGAAACGTCGGTTCGCGGACGGTGGAACTTCTGCTCACCGCTGGGGTGCACGTGCGTGCGGCGGCGTCCAGCGTGGCTGCCATCCGTGGCCGGTTCGGGGACCAAGTAGAGGCCGTGGCGCTGGACTTCACTGATCGCACGACCTGGGAGAGGGCCTACTCCGGCGTGGCCCGGATGTTCCTCATGCGTCCACCCCGGCTAGGGAGGCCGCGAAATCAGATGCTGCCGTCCCTTGAGGCGGCCCAGGCCGCCGGCGTCCAGCACGTCGTCCTGCTCTCACTGCAGGGGGCTGCCCACAATCGGGTGGTTCCACACCACGCCCTCGAAGTGTGGCTCCGTGACTCGGGACTGTCGTGGACCTTCGTGCGCCCCGCATTTTTTATGCAGAACCTCACCACTACGCACCTGGCAGACGTACGCGACCGGGACACGATCATGGTCCCAGGCGGTGATGGCGCAACAGCGTTCGTGGACGTGCATGACGTCGCCACCGTCGCGGCCCAGGCCTTGCTCCACCCTGACCGGCACCGCGACATCGCCTGGACGCCGACGGGGCCGCAAGCGCTGCGCTACGCCGAGATCGCGACCACCCTCACCGAGGTGCTGGGTCGCCCCATCAGTTTCGCCCGGCCAGGCCTGCTTCGGTACGCGATACACGCGCGGCACGTCCTGAACATGCCATGGGGCATGGTCGCCGTCACGTGCGTGATCTACACCGTCGCCCGCCTCGGGCGCGCTGGCGGTCTGACAGATGACGTCTTGGCCGTAACGGGCCGTGCGCCGGTGTCGTTTCGCGAGTTCGCTGAGCGCGAGGCCAAGCAGTGGACGCCCAGAGGCCACATCGCCCCCCAATAGTTACGCGAACCCCGGATCAGCGGGGCCGATATAGCGCGCGTCGGGGACGCAGGTGGCGGTCGCCGGACGCGGTGACTCGCCCCAGCGTGACTACTTCTGACCTTTTCACAGACCGATCTGCGGTGGCGCCCCTTCACGATGCGTGTCCTGTAGGTCACGGATGAGTCCAGCAGAGTAGTCAACGACGTGGCGGTGAGCGTGTCCTGCCAAAGCGGGCGCGGTCACCGCGTGATCTGTGAGTGTGGCTCCTGCGGTTCTCAGTGATCACTGTCAGGCTCGGTGTCGGTGACGGCATTGACTCGCGTGTGATCTGGCCGCCGCAGTTTTTGCCATGTGACACATCAAGGACCGGAAGCGTTCCACCTACACAAGGGCCACCGAGCGTCGTCAGCGGCGTCCTCGCCGTCGGTCAGACGGCACCGGTTGCCACGCCGGGCGCCAGCGACGCGTTGTCTGGTGTGGCGTCGTCGTCCTGCCTGGCGGTAGACACGACGTCGCGAGCGGTGCGCTCGGCCCTGTGCCAGGCCTCGGACAACGCAGGCAACCGGGCGACGGGGTCCTCGCGATACGCCGTGAGCGACGCCTTCCTCGGCTACGGCAGCCCGCTGCCGAAGGCGACCGTGAAGGCCGGGTCGAACATCGCCGTGAAGTTGCAGCTCGGAGTGTTCGCGGCTGGGGGCCCGGCTGGTCACCCTTCAGCAACGAATCCACATCCGTGGCGCGCGCTGTTTGACCGGGCCGGGATCGAGGACGCCTTCAGCCGGCTGCTGTCCGACGAGGATGCCCCGGCATGGAAACCCGCGCCCGCGGTTTACGCCGACGCTACGGTCGATTGACCACGGTGAACACCTTGTTGCCGTCCCAGGTTGTGTTCGACTTGGCCACGTTGGTGACCGTGAAAGTTACCGAGGTGACGGTGAGTGACAGCGACGTGGACACTGGGCACGTTCCCGCCGTTCCGGTCGTACACGTCTTGGCGCCGCTTGCACCGGCTGACATTTGTACCGTGACAGTGGCACCGGACACCGGCGTCCCGGATGCGTCAGTGACCTTCGTGGCGGCGCTAGCGGTCCATGACCGCCTGGCCTTCGTCGTCGATCCAGTGATGGTCGCTTGGGTGATGCCCACCGGTGAAGGCGGTGGCACCACGAGGCGGGTGTAGAGGAGCAGGTTGGGGGAGCCGATGCCGAGGGAGGAGATCTTCCCGGTTGTCGCGTTCCCGGCGATCCACGCTGCTACCTCGGCGGGGGTGGCTGCGGGGTGGTCCTGGAGGAAGAGGGCGGCCGCACCCGAGACATGCGGGGCCGCCATGGACGTGCCGCTCTTGGCCGTGGTCGCTGTGTCGCTGGCGTTGGAGTCGGAGACGACGCCGGTGAACAGGCCGTCACCGCCCGGCGCGTACACGTCCAGGCAGGGGCCGAAGCTGGAGTAGAAAGCTTGGGCGTCTGACTTCGTCGTGGCCCCGACGGTGATGCCCTCAGTGACGTCGGCAGGGGAGAAGGTGGTGCACTCGTTGATGCTGTCATTGCCGGCCGCGAAGACATAGGTCACCCCGGCCGCGATCGACCCCTTGACCGCGTCGTCCAGTGCCGTGCCGTTGGCAGGGCCGCCCAGGCTCATGTTGGCCACGGCGGGAACGGTCGCGTTGGCCTGCTTCTGACCGGTCACGAAATCGATACCGGCGATGACCTGCGCGTCCGTGCCATTACCGGTGCAGTCGAGCACGCGGACGGACTTCAGCGTGACGCCCTTCGCGATGCCGTAGGTCGCTCCACCAATCGTCCCGGCGACGTGGGTGCCGTGTCCCTGGCAGTCGTTGCCTGCCGTGCCATCGTTGATGGCATCGAAACCAGCGGAGGCCCGACCGCCGAAGTCGACGTGGGTGAACCTGATTCCAGTGTCGAGTACGTAGACCACGGTTCCAGTCCCTGTCGCGTCGTAGGTGTACGACGAGTCCAGCTGCAGTGGGCGCTGATCGACCCGGTCAAGACCCCAGGTGGGGCCGGGCTGGGTGGTCGAAGTCATGGTGCGGGTTCCGCTGAGCGTCACCGACGCGACGTCGGGACTGTGGCGTAGGGCGTCGGCCGCCGCCGGGGATGCAGTCAGGGAGAAGCCCTGAATCGCGTGCCGGTAGATGAAGCCAAGAGCGCCGCCCGACCGATGTGCAGCGTCGGCCGCGGCCGCCCCGGTGTCGATGCCGGGTCCCACCTTGAGGATCACGACGTAGGTGGGGTGCGGCGACACCGCCGTGGCGGGTGGCGTGAGCCCCCAGAAGGCCAGTGCGAGAACGGTCGCGGTCACTGCCAGCCGCGCTGATCGAGTGGACACTCGCTGTGACGCAGGTCGCATCGTTCCTCCTGAGAACAGAACCGCACTCGTGCGTCGTCGACGTTACATTCCCGACCCGGTCCGGAGGAAGCCATCGGTCGAACGCATCTGATGCTTCCTTCGTCGGGCTCCTTGTCCTACCTTGGGCCGTCGCATCCCTTATGGCACTTGGCTCGGATCCACCGCTCGTTGAGAGTTGACGGCGTGCCGTAGACGTGCAGATACCCTCTGCGGCAAAAGGATTGGTCTTGCGAGGAACCGAATCTTGACGCACAGGGAGGGCAT
>JACMOZ010000062.1 GCA_014377785.1 Aeromicrobium sp. | reverse complement strand
GTTGGAGCGCATGAAGGCGGAACCCTCGCCGCTGAGAAGGGCGTTTGGTTCGTCTTTCAGAAATTCCTGCGCGTTGTCGGCGTAGTAACGGTAGATGTCGGCGGAGTAATCGATCTCGCCGAGCGCTTGGTCGACGGGTTTTCCCATCTCGCGCACGATGATGGCCGCGAGCTTGTCGCGGCGCTCCTCATGCAAATCGCCGACCCTGCGCAGGAGTGCGGCCCGCTCGTCGGTTGAAGAGTTCCGTGACCAGCCGACGTGGGCCTCGTCCGCCGATGCTATGACCTGCTCGACTTCATGATCCGAAATCTGGGGGTAAGTTTTGATGGTCTCGCCTGTGGCGGGGTTGATAACGGCGTAGTGGCTCACGAGCCACCTCCTTTTACGGTCGGACTACTGTGCCGGAAATTGTCCCGTAATACGAGCCAATCATGTTCGCAAAATTTGTCAAGGCGAATGAGGCCAGTGAGAGTTTAGGCGGCTCGTTTCGTCTCCACCTCCAGGCGGAGCCATCGTCAGGGCGATGGCGGACGAAGCGTTGATCGCCATGGCGCAACACCAAGGGATCGACCCGGACATCCTGCGGCGGTGGCAAGCTAAGGAGCCCCTCAGCGCTCACGACCAGTTCGAATTGAAGTGCTCTCCCGAATACGGCGCAGCTCCAGACCTCGCAGAGGACCAGCGCCGGCTGCTCGACGTCGCCATCTAAGCCGCACGGACCCTGCCGTTCGAAGAATGGGAGAGTCTCGGGCTGTATTCATCCCAGCTCGAATCCGACGGCGGAGCCGCTAATTCAGCGTAGAGCAGCAGCGAACTACTACGCGTGCGGCCGAAGGGCGTGCTGCGGCGTGATGCCCTTGCCAGGTGCCGGTGTCTTGCGAGCGTTTGTTGCTTTCTTGGGTGCCGCAGCGACGGCCTCGCGAGGTGGCTTGCCTTGCCCTTTGTCGATGCCCATGCGAACGTTGACCGCTTCAGCCGACGCCTTGCCCTCAAGCGAGCTCGCGGTGCCGGTGCGACGCTCAACTGAGTCCCACAGCGCATCCTCGCGCTGCCGCGTGGCTACCTGGTACTCAGTGTCCGCCTCACCTCGTTCGCTGATGTCAGCGGCGACGTCGACGCCGGCCGCCACGGCGACCGCCTCGTCAAGACGCGCCTCGGCGCGCTCGTCGGCGCCTTCTCGCCGCAGCTGCTCGGCCCGATCCATCGACGACGGGTCCACTCCGTACCGCACACCGACCTCGCCGTGGATGGACGGTCCACACGCCAAGGCCGTCAGGGGAACGCAGTCATGACCAACCCGACCGGCTGGGAGGACGAGCCCGCCTCGGAGGAACCCGCTGAGGAGACCCCCCAGCTGTACTACGGCAGCCTGCCGGAGTTCATGCGCGAAGTTCTTCGCACCGATGTTCCCTCGCGACGTCACCAACACCCCAGGGCTGACCTGGTGCCCCAAGTGGTGGCTGCACCCCGAGGCCGCCTACCGCCTCGACAGCCTGTGGAGGTCCTGGGAAAGCATGCGCCTCGATACTGCGCTCGGCACCTCGCGCTGGATCCGTGAGCACCTGGACCATCACCTGCCCTTGCTGCTGTCAAACTCCGGCCCCTTCAAGGGCTGCTCGATCACCAAGGGTCACACGGACGGACGCGACTACACGTTTCCCCTCGAGGAGCCGCCCGAAGGTCTCTACGTCGACGAGAACAGCTGACCCTCGCAGAGAAGCCCCCACCAGAATGGGGGTGCTGTTAACGGTGCTGATGGCTCCGACGAGGTGATGGAATGGAACAGCTCGAGCCCGCCGAGTAGAGCTCGACTAATGTCAGCCGGGCGTCTATCGCGAACAACGGGGCCGAAGGACATTCTTAGCAATCTGTTAAAGTTGGTATCTTGCATACCCCTGCGTATGTATGGCGACACCGCCACCTTTTGAAGAACCGACAGATGAGGAGAACTGTGCCAGCAATCGAAGCCGAGGGAATATTCAAGGTCTTTGGAAAAGGATCGACAAGTGCAGCATCCCGACTTCGTGATGGCACCACCAGCCGTGACGCCCTGCGGACCGAAGGTCTGACAGCAGCGGTCATCGACGCGTCATTCACCGTCGAACCCGGCGAGATCTTCGTTATCATGGGCCTATCGGGTTCGGGAAAATCAACGGTGTTGCGCACCGTCAACGGCCTCCTCGAGCCCACCGCGGGTGCCATGCGAATCGACGGCGACGACATCACCAAAATGAGCCGCAAGCAATTGCGTGCCGTCCGCCGCGAGAAGATCAGCATGGTGTTCCAACACTTCGCCCTCTTCCCGCACCGTACGGTCGGCGAGAACGCCGCATACGGGCTCGAAGTCCAAGGGCTCAACCGCAGCGACCGCGAAAAGCAGGCGGCCGAGGCTCTGCACATGGTTGGTCTTGATGATTGGGGCGGCTCCCTGCCCGGACAACTTTCCGGCGGCATGAGGCAACGGGTCGGACTGGCCCGCGCGCTTGCGGCAGGCACCGACATCATGTTGATGGACGAGGCGTTCAGCGCCCTCGACCCGCTGATCCGGCGCGAAATGCAAGACCAACTCGTCGAACTCCAGAACCGGCTCGACAAGACGATCCTGTTCATCACCCATGATCTCAACGAGGCCATGCGCCTCGGCGACAAGATCGCCATGATGCGTGACGGTGAAATCGTGCAGATCGGCACAGCCGAACAGATCCTCAACGACCCGGCCAACGACTACGTGGCCCAATTCGTCCAAGACGTCGACCGCACCCGCATCTTGACCGCAGCATCGGTCATGGAGCTGCCCGTCGCCGTGCTCGGCAGCGAACTCGGTCCCCGCGTCGCCCACAAGCTGATGCGCGAAAACCAAGTCTCGTCGCTGTTCGTGGTCGGCCGCGACAAATCCTTGCGCGGCCTCGTCTACGAGTCCGAAGTCGCCAGCGCAGTGCGTGAACGGTCCGACAAGATCGACAAGATTCTGCACCGTGACGTGTTCACCGTCGGGCCCGACACCTTACTGGCCGACCTGTTCATCGACTCGGCCAAACACACCACGCCGCTGCCCGTCGTCGACGACGTGGGCCGATTACTGGGCGTCATACCGAGGGTCACGCTGCTCAACGCCCTAGGCAATCCCGCCGGCCAGACCGAGTCGGAGACGGAGACCACATGAACGACATCCTGAGCAAGGACTTCCTGCCGCGTATCGAGGTCGGCCAATGGTTCGACGCGTTCGTCGACTGGGTCAACACGCACCTACAGGCGCTCCTGCACTTCATCGACTGGCTGCTCAAGACGGCCCTGTACGACAACATTGTTGCCGGTTTCAACTGGGTGCCGGCCCTCGTCATGGCTGTCATCCTCGCGGCGATCGCCTGGCTGATTGCGGGTTGGCGTCTCGGCCTGTTCACGCTGTTGGGCATGCTGCTCATCCAAAGCATGCGCTATTGGCCCGAAGCGATGGAAACCCTCGCGCTGGTCATCGTTGCCGCGTTCTTCGCGATCTTGCTGGCCATCCCGTTGGGCATCATCGCCGGACGCAACCAGACCGTCGGCGCGATCATCAAACCGGTCATGGACTTCATGCAGACGATGCCCGCGTTCGTCTACCTCATCCCCACGCTCTTCTTCTTCGGCATCGGCGAAGTGCCCGGCATTGTCTCGACCATCATCTTCGCGATGCCGCCGGGTGTGCGCCTAACCCAGCTGGGCATTCGTCAGGTCGACAGCGAGATGGTCGAAGCCGGCTATGCGTTCGGCTCCTCGCCATCGCGCATCCTCTCGCGGATCCAAATCCCGCTAGCGATGCCCACCATCATGGCCGGCATCAACCAGGTCATCATGCTGTCCCTTTCGATGGTCGTCATCGCCGGAATCGTCGGCGCCGGTGGCCTTGGCGGCGTCGTCTACGGCGGTATCACCCGACTCGACATCGCCAAGGGCTTCGAAGGTGGAGTCGGCGTGGTGATCCTCGCGATCTTCCTCGACCGGTTGACCGCAGCACTTGGCGACAGGTCGGCTGTCGCGAAAGCCGAAAGGGCCACCACAGCCTGAGGGCCACACCAATCCCCATACCTTCCACGATTCACGAAGTAAAAGGAGAAAACATGATGAATTCCAAGCTGCGGATCACCGCGCTTGCCTCCGCCGCGCTCTTATCGATGAGCGCTTTGGCTGCCTGCGGATCAGACGCCTCCGACAAGGGTGGTGACGACGACAAATCGGTCACCATCGGGATGGCTGCCGGATGGGATGAAGACATCGCGGTCAGCCACCTGTGGAAGCACGTCCTCGAAGACAAGGGCTACAAGGTCGAACTCAAAGAGCTTGACGTCGCACCGGTATTCATCGGGGTCGCCAAAGGCGATCTCGACCTGTTCTTCGACACCTGGTTGCCGGTGACGCATGAGGACTACTGGAAGCAATACAAGGACAAGGTCGTCGACCTCGGCAGCTGGTATGACGAAGCGACGCTCAACATCGCGGTCCCCGAATACATGGACATCGAAACCATCGGTGACCTCAAGGGCATGGAGAAAGAGCTCGATAGCACCATCACCGGAATCGACCCCGGTGCAGGCCTGACCCGCATCACCAAGGACGAGGCGATCCCGGCGTACGGTCTCAAGAACTTCGACCTCAAGACCTCCTCGACGCCGGCGATGTTGGCCGGTCTCAAGAAGTCCATTGATGAGAAGAAGCCGATCGTCGTCACCCTGTGGCACCCGCACTGGGCCTACAGCGCGTTCCCGATCAAGGACCTCAAGGATCCCAAGGGCGCGATGGGCAAGGCCGAAGAGCTTCATTCGATTGCCAGCGAAGACTTCGCCAAGAACAACTCGGCAGTCACCGAAGCGGTCAAGGCGTTCAAGATGGACGACGAAACCTTGGCTGACCTTGAAAGGGTCGTGCTCCAAGATCACAAGGATGACCTCGACGCCGGCGTCGACGCCTGGGCCAAGGACAACCAGGACTTCGTCGATTCGATGATGAAATAGTCCCCAACTGATCGCAAAGGCCGGCCCGGCGTATGCCGGGCCCGCCTTTGGTTTGTCCGGATTCATTTTGTATGACGAATGCGCGGTTTGCGTGTCACCCCCCGGCTCTATCGCACGCGTCGACTAATGTGCCGAACATGTGTCCTGCATCTCTGCTCGAGTGCAGCAGCCTTGTGAAATGTCGGAATCTCAGTTCGCTCCGGGACCGGTGGGCGGGGTCGATTACCCGCGGACGTATCAAAAGTTCAGCTCGCTCCGTTTCACGTCCAGCAGCACACGAAATTGCGCCCCGAGGGGGCTCAGATCAAACAAGAGATGAAAGAGAGCGCTCCGCGCCTTTGTTGTTGGCGACCTTCGGTCGAGACCTACCCCCGCTCCCGAAGCCTCACATTTTGACACGCAGGCAGAGGCCGTCAAGGGCAAGCGATGTCGACTACGTCGACCCTTGACAGCCTCTGCCTGCGCATGTTCGGCGTTCTATCGGGAGCGGGGGTTGATGTGGTGGGGGGACCTGCCACACCGTCCTCCAGCTGGCATCGCCGGCTCACGTTTCCGAGTCCCAAGAGCCGCCGCCGGCGGCCCCACAAGACAGAGGAGAAGCACCATGAATCTGAACATCGTCACCTTCGAGGGCAACCTCGCAAACGACCCGAAGCTCGTCCATGTGCAAGGAGGCGTGACTGCTGTTCTTGAAGCCGTCGTACTCGTCAACCGGCGGGCCAAGGACACCGAAGGGGAGTGGGCCGACGCCGAGCCGGCCAGGCATCGGATCAAGGCCTGGAACCGGTCAGCCGAGAACATCGCAACCCTCCCCAAAGGCGCACGAGTACTCGTGGTCGGGCACACCGAGACCGACACCTGGGCCGACAAAGAGACCCAGAAGAAACGCACCGCCGACGTCGTCGTAGTCGACGCGATCGGCGCCTCACTGAGGTACGCGACCGTCACCCTCGGAGCCGATGCCAGCACTCCCGAAGAGGCCAACTGAGATGGCCCGGGGCGACGACCACCGGTTCCACACACCGGCCGAAGCAGCACACCGACTCGGCATCACCGAAGACGAGCTGACCCGGCTCCGGTGCGCCGGACAAGGGCCGGACTGGATCACCATCAAGAGGATGGTCCGCTACTCGTTGGCCGACCTCAATTGGTGGCAGGCGCACCCCAAGGTGGGGTGTCAATAGCCGCTCGAGGGGTCCGGGTCAACGACTCGGACCCCTCTGTGTCCCGAACAGTTCTCATCAGCTCGATCGTTCGGCCATGATGAGCGACACCTCCAACAGGACGGGGAGCTCGGTGATCCACTTCCATGAAGATCACTTCACCTACGACGCGACGCAGCGCGGGTTCTTCCTCGACGAGCTCGAGTAGCGAACAGTCAACTGAGGTCGACCGGATCCAGCAACGTCCGGTCCGACGGGCTGGCGGTCCGGACGTTGTTGATGCGTTTGGACACCGGGTAGGTCTCCAGCGTCGCCGCCACGTCGGCGGTCGGCGCTCAGCCGTGTGATGGTGCTGGGATTCTTCGACCTGTGGCCCGTTCTCGTATCGGCATAGTTATAAGCTCTCGAGGAATGCGAGGACCTTGTCCGTCGGGTGGTAGCGACCGGCTCGGGCTGAGGCGGGTGTGTGGTCAGTGCGAGGGCTTTCTCCTTGATGCTGATGTCGGCGTGGATGTAGGCATCGGCGGATCGGATGCCGGCGATTTTGAACTCCCCAAGGAGCTCAAGGACCTGATGTAACTCGGTCTCGTTTGCTCAGTCCCGCGGCAACCAGATTGTGATCAGTGCCCCCGGGGCATTGTCGGTGATTTCGAGTCGACCCCGGTGGCCGGTCACCACGTTGCTCACGATTGCCAGGCCGAGGCCCACTCCGCCGGTGTCGCGGGTGCGGGCTTCATCGAGGCGCGTGAATCGTTCGAGGACCGCATCCCGATGCTCTTCGGGTATGCCCGGGCCATCGTCGGCAACGGTCACTTTGGCATACGCTCCCTCCGCGTGCAGAGTGACTTTCACCGAGCTCGCGGCGTATCGGGCAGCATTGTCGAGCAGGTTTCGGACCGCCCGGCCGAGGAGGGCAGGATCGCCCATGATCCGCACGGGCGTCACTTTGCTGGTGTCCACGGCCAACTTTGTGCGTTGCCGCAGGAGCCCGGCCTCGGCGAAGAGCACATCGTCCAGATCCATGGGTTCGTGACGCATTTCAGGCTGAGCATCGATCCGCGCCAGTGCGAGCAGGTCATCCACCAATAGGGACAGCCGCACACTCTCCTCGGTCAAGGCCGTCACCTTGCCGTCTTGCTCGGCCACCTCAAGTTGTGCACGGATCGCCGCAACGGGGCTTCGGAGTTCGTGGGCTGCATCGGCGACGAACTGGCGCTGCTTTTGCAGCGAGTTATCGAGTCTGGCGATCAGTTCGTCCACCGGTCGGAGCGCCCGACCCGCATAGAGCCAGGTCAATCCGGCCATGATGATGAGAAGAATCGGCATTCCGACAGCGAGCGCGGTTGAAAGCTCGGTCGTGCTGCGATTGATTTCGGCGACAGGCAATCCGACATACACTCGAAAATTGTCCACACGGACCCCGACCACGCGGTATTCGGCATTGTCGAGTGGGCTGATTTTAACCGTACGAAGAGCCGGCCGGGAGCCGGCTGGAAGGGTCGGAAAATCGAAGAGTCGGCCCTCTCCTTCGATCTCTGCTGACGCCGCGACCACCTTCCCCGACGAATCCACAATTTGGCTGATTCCCGTCGGCGTGGTGCCAGCGGGAAGTTGCGGCCGGCCCGTGGCATTGAGCGCGGCCGCCACCGTCAATGCCTCCTGTCGCGCGGCGTCATCCAAACCATTCACGAGCGCCTCATGAACCCTCCACACCAGCAGGACTGCAGCAACAGCCAGAAGTAAGGCGATGATCGCGGTTGCAACTGTCGTGAGCTGTGCTCGCACCGACCAGCGGGAAGTCCAGCCGTGATTCTTGTGCACCGTGCTCAGCCTCCGTCGCGGTGCAATCGGTATCCGGCGCCCCGTACGGTCTCAATGGCGTGGCGGCCGAACGGGACGTCGATCTTGCGACGGAGGTAGCGCACGTAGACCTCCACAATGTTCAGGTCGCCATCAAAGTTTTCATCCCAGACGCTGGCAAGGATTTCTGTCTTGCTCACCACTTCATCGCGGCGGCTCATCAGGTATTCCAGCACACCGAACTCGCGCGCAGTCAGCAGAATTTCTTTCCCGTCCCGTTCGCATCGGCGGCGCGTTGAGTCGAGCAGGAGGTCGCCCGCCTCCATGATGTTCGATTGCGTCCGGGCTCCGCGGCGATACAGGGCGCGGACCCGGGCCACCAACACGACAAAACTGAATGGTTTAGTCAGATAATCATCGGCCCCCATGTCTAGCGCATCCGCGATGTCGAAGTCACCATCCTTCGCAGTCAGCATCAGCACGGGCGTCACTACTCCGTCTGCTCGCAGTTGCTCGAGGACCTTATAGCCCGAGAGTCCGGGCAACATGACGTCGAGCAGGATCACGTCATACTCAACTTCGGTTGCCTTCCACAAACCATCCATTCCGTCCAAGGCGACATCGACAGCGAATCCTTCTGCCGCCAGACCCCGCCTCAAGGCATCGGCGATGTTTCGTTCGTCTTCGACAACCAGGACCCGCGCCATGCAACCTGCCTTTCGATCTCGACTCTAGGCGCACGGTACTGAACCTTCGCTGAGAAGTAGCGATGCCGGTCGGTAGGCGTCCCGCCCCTGAAAGATTTCTCAGCGAACTTCAGCGCTGCTTCAGCGACCGCCAGGCATCGTGTGGATGTGGCCGGAGATCCTGACCACTAACACCCTGGAGGTATCGAACATGCTCAAACGGAACCGAACAATCGCACTGGCGGGCGCGGCGCTGGCGCTCAGCGTCTTCGGCGGCACCGGCATGGCTGCGGCCAACGCCTCGCCCCCCAGCCAGACTGCGAGCCAAACCGAGACAACGAGCGCTGACAAGCCCGAAAGCGCGGCCGACCAGGCCGCTCAGGATGCCGCAGTCAAGGCTGCCGGTATCGACCCGAACGCGTCGAACATCAACTACGACGACGCGACCGGTATTGCCACGCTCGACTCCGGCAATGACAGCGGGAACAACAACTAGGAGGTTTGAGTTGCCCGGAAAGTTTGCGGGCCGCCACAAAGCGACTCTCTTCGCAAGTGAGGAGAGTCGCTTTGCGCGGTTGATGAATGCTCATAGATCCCAGAGCCTGTCGTGACTGAACTTCGACTTGACACGCGAATTGCAGATGCCGTCTCGATTGTTCGAAGCGGCGTGACTGGGCTACGGACCGGCACGGCTGCCGCGATCGGCTGGCTGCTGCTACTGGCAGTTGTCGGGGCCGCACTGACGACAGTCGGCGATCCCGCGAAGTCGGTGCTCATTTACTTCGTGGTCTGGATGGCGTCGACGGCGCTGCCCGGTGTGCTGTTGTGGCGGGTGCTGGCTCGGCCGACAACGTTGGTCCAGGAAATTGGATTCGGTTCGGTGCTCGGCATCGCACTTTTGCTTCTGGCGTGGCTGCCGGCAACTCTTGTGCACCAGCCGTCATTGATGTGGCTGTGGCCGGCAGGGTTGCTGGTGGCCTTTGCTGCTGTCCCCTCGTTGCGGCGGCATTGGTGGCCGCGACGGGCGCCTGGCCAGCACGCGCCGGGCCGTTGGCATGCCGCAATGATGGTCATCTCGGGGGTCGCTTTCTTGCGGTTGTATGCAGCCCTGCAATTGTTGCAACTGCCGCCGAAGCCGACGTCAGACATATTTCAGGACGTTTGGTATGAACTCTCGTTGACTCAAGCGCTGCGACGTTCCGTCGCCATCGATGATCCTTCTGCGGCTGGCGTCCCGCTTCATTATCACTGGTTTTCCAACGCGCACGTTGCGGCGACTCAGCAACTCAGCGGGCTGCCTGTGCCTGAGGTGGTCCTCCACTTGTGGCTTGTGGCCATGCTGCTGACTCTGCTGTTTGCCGTCGCAGCAGCGGCCGAACGCATACTGCAAGGTGCGGGTGGTGACGAGATTCCTCCCGTGCGGTGGTGGGGAGGGCCCCTGGCCGCATTGCTCGTCGGTGCGTTGCCCGCGGCGCTGTTCCTGGGAGGGCCGCGTCTGCCCGCGATCGACAACGGTTTCGTTCTTTCGAGTACATCTGGGATATTGGCCCTCGTCGTGGTCCTCGCATTCGTCGGGCCGGTGTTGGACATCTTGCACGGGCTGAGTGGGTGGGGCACCTGGGTGTTGTTACTGCCTCTGCTCGCTTTGAGCGCAGGAACCAAGCCAAGTCTCCTCCCGGTGGTCGCCTGTGGTGGGCTGTTGGTCCTGATCGCCCAATGGGTGCGAACCCATAAGTTTCCGAAGGTGCCTGCCGTACTAACTTTGCTCCCACTATTGGTGATCCCGGTTGCGGCGATCGCAGTGATAGGGAGCACGGGCGGCAGCCGTCTTCAACTGTTCCAGACTCTGGCGCTCGATCCCGCGTACACCCAGGCCACCGGAGTCTCTGTCGATCTCCCGGGGCGCGGCGGGTGGCTGGCGCCGGGCCTTGCGGGTGGCTCCGGACACGTGTGGGCCGTGAGCATCGGTCTGTTTAGCCTGTTCGTCCTAACCGAGTTGCCCCGCCTGATTGGGCTCCTGAGCCCGTTCAGCGCGTCGCTGCGCCGTGATCCCGGCACGTGGTGGTGCACAGGGGTGGTGGGTTCGGGTTTCTCCGGGTTGTGGGTGCTCGCCCATCCTGGCTACAGCCAGCACTATTTTTGGCGCATTGTCATTCCGCTGGGCATTGTGCTTTCAGTTACCATGATCGTGCGTCTCTTGCCCGAACCCCCGCGCCGGGCATTGCCCGCAGTTGTCGTCGTCAGCTTCGCCGGAATTGCGACAACGCTGGCATTCGCCGTCGCCGAGGGGGTGTCTCTTGGCACGGAGACGGTCCAACATGCGTCGTATGCCGTGGCGGGTCGGATCTTCCCTTATGCAGTCGCGTTCGTCATTATTACGGCCACGATTCTGATACTGCGTCTCTTGTCGGCTCGCAGGGGCTGGACACCATTGCCGGCTGTGGCTCTTGTCGCGTGTTTTGTCTTTGCCGCCGGCGCTGGCACGGCGGCGTTTGACGTCACCAGGTCGCTGGCCAACGCGCGTGCCGATCACCAGCTGCTGAGCACGGAAAGTTCGCGTTATGTCAGTGGCGACGAACAGTGGGCCGCCCTCTGGCTCAATGAACACTCGGGCGCAAACGATGTGGTTGCCACCAACGTTTTTTGCGTTCGGACTCAATACCGGGTTGGTTGCCGCCATGTGGCTTTTTGGGTTTCGGCTCTGACTGGCCGACAACTGTTCATCGGGTCGTGGGCATACACGGAGAAGAACCTGACTGCCTACGGCAACGGGGGCAGTGTTCCCTACCAACGGCTCCCCTCCCCGTGGCCCGACCGTGTTGCCCTCAGTTTGGAGGCCGTACGCTCTCCGAGCCCCGCGACGATGACCGTGTTGCAACGACGCGGAGTCCGCTGGATCTTCGCCGACCGACGGGCTACTGCCGTCTCGCCACGACTGGGTGAGTTCGCGACACTGAGCTACAGCAATGCCGATGTGATGATCTACCAACTTGAAAGCAGGAAGGGAAAACAATGACGAATCGTGGTCGAGGCGTTGACCTCTCAGTCGTCGTGCCGATGTTCGACGAGCAGGAGGTCCTGCCGATTTTCTATCCCCGAATGCGCAATGCTCTCGACCAGCTGGACCTGACGTACGAAGTGATTGCCGTTGATGACGGCAGTCGCGACGGGACCGCGCGATACACCGAATCAACACGCGCCGGGTGGCCCGAGCTCCGGCTGGTGAGGCTGCTGCGCAACTCGGGTCATCAGGCGGCCATCGGAGCCGGGCTCGCGTGCAGCCGCGGTGACTTTGCCATCACGATCGACGCCGACTCGCAGGACCCGCCCGAAGCGATTGGCCCGATGTTCGCGCTTGCCAAAGCCCAGCACCTCGACGTCGTCTATGGAGTGCGAGAGGACCGTTCGTCCGATTCCTGGGGCAAGCGGGTCTCGGCGGGTTTCTACTATCGACTGATGCGCCGGCTGGTCGGCAGTCAACTTCCCAGCGATGCCGGCGACTTCCGGCTGATGTCCCGTCGGGTGCTGCAGGCAATCGAACGCCAACCACAAGCCGGCCGCATCTATAGGCTGATCGTCCCCTGGCTGGGCTTTCCCAGCCAGAACTACGGATATGTGCGCGAACGACGCGCCGCCGGCAGGACGAAATATCCGCTGTCACGCATGATTGCGCTGGGATGGGACAGCGTGACGGCCTTTTCCGCCGCGCCTTTGCGCCTCGCCACCTGAGTTGGCGGATTGAGCGCCATCGGCTGTGTGGCGTTGATCGTGGCGGCATTCGTCATCCTGGCATTCGGCGAAACCGTCCCGGGTTGGACGTCGACCATGATCATTGTGATGGGCATCGGAGCGGTGCAGTTGATCTGTTTGGGGCTTCTCGGCGAATATGTCGCGCGGATATTCACCACGGTTCAGGCCCGGCCGACGTTCACAGTGGGCTATGACAGTCATGAACAGGACTGCCAGGACTCAATCATCGACGGCGTGCCCGCACCATAAGTGATACGCCGGGCAGGGACTTGACCGGCAAATACCGCTCGAGTGCCACCACGGCCCGCAGCGCAAAGTTCAGCACCGGCGAGATGAGATCCAGGTCGCCGCCGGTACTTTTACGTCGACGCCAGGCGGCAACGGGTCGCAACAAGACGTTCCAGGAGGCAACGACCTCAACGTCCATTCCGTTTTGTTCGAACAAGGTCACGAGAGACAGTCTTGTGTAGCGCCGAACACGCCCCACCGCGTCGTCGTGGGCGCTCCAGAGTCTGGGGTCGGCGGGCACCGCGATGAGGGCGTTCGAGCCCGGCCTCAGGACACGACAAATCTCCTGAACCGCCCGGTTGTCGTCCTCAATGTGTTCGAGAACGCCGGCTCATCAACAACCGGCCCTGTCCACTTACACAGAAAATCGGGCCAAACACCTTGTTCGACGCCACGTCCATGTCGTTTCGCACGTTCGTCAGGAGCGCCGGGTTCACAAAAACTCCCACCCCCTCGCGCTTCTCGCCCCCGTAGGCGACCACTCGTCTACTGTTCGCGGCGCACGAAGGGGAAGGCAATCGACCGCCGGATCCCTTGACCGGTCAGCATCATGATGAGCCGGTCGACACCGATGCCGAGCCCGCCGGTGGGAGGCATCGCATATTCAAGATCGGTGAGGAAATCCTCATCCAGCGACATGGCTTCGGGAACACCGGCGGCGGCACGCAGAGACTGTTCGGTCAGCCGCCGGCGTTGCTCGATGGGGTCGACCAGTTCGGAGTATGCCGTCCCGATCTCCATACCGAAGGCAACCAGGTCCCACCGCTCGGCAAGCCGGGGGTCCTCCCGGTGCACCCGGGTGAGCGGTGAGGTTTCCAGCGGGAAGTCGACATAAAAGGTCGGCTCATTCGTGTTCGGCTCAACCAAGGCCTCGTAAAGCGCGACGACGAGATGGCCGGCTTTCAATTCTTGGCCGCACGGGAGACCATGGCGGCCGCAAATGATCCGCAACTCCTCGGCTGGAGTCAGCGAATCAATTGCCGTGCCGACAGCCTTGGACACCGCTTCGTGCACCGTGACGACCGGCCATGCCCCCGAAATGTCGACCTCATCGCTGCTTGCGCCCGCAGGCATCGGCCGGAGAAGGATCGGGTGGCCAAGCACTGTTGTTGCGACGTCGGTGATGAGTTCGCGGGTCAGTTCACGCATCACCGTGTAGTCGGCATAAGGCTGGTAGGCCTCGACAGAGGTGAACTCGGGATTGTGAGAACTGTCCGCGCCCTCGTTGCGGGAATTGCGATTGAGTTCGAAGACCTTGCCAAGACCGGCAACACACAGGCGTTTGAGATAGAGCTCGGGGGCGATGCGCAAGGAAAGGTCGGTGTCGTAGGCGTTGATGTGGGTGAAGAATGGGCGGGCAGCGGCTCCGCCCGGGGTCGTATGCAGCATCGGTGTCTCCACCTCGGCGAAGCCACGGTTGACGAGTCCGTCTCGCAGGGCCCGCACGGCGACGCTGCGCGACTGCAAGGTCCGGCGAGCATCTTCATTGACCAAAATGTCGACTACCCGCCGGCGCGCTCGCAGTGCCGGGTCAGTGAATCCCCGATAGGGATCAGGCAACGGATGCAGGCATTTGGCGGCCATCTGCCAGTCGTCGACCGCGAGCGACAACTCCCCCCGACGCGACGTGACCACCTCGCCGCTGACGCTGACATGGTCGCCGACATCAACCAATCGTTGCCAGGCAAGGAACAAGTGCGGAGTCATGCCCGACCGTTCGATCATGGCCTGCAGTGTCACATCGTTCTCACGCAACTTCACGAAACACAGACCACCGTGATCGCGGATAGCCATCACCCGGCCGGTCACCGAGACGCGGACCGCCGTCCGGGTGTCCGGCGGCAGTCCGCGATGCACCGAGACGACCTCGTCCATCTCGTGCGTGCGTGGCACCGAGACCGGATAGGCCTCCATTCCGGCTTCACGCAATCGGTCGAGTTTGTCGCGACGGATGCGTTCCTGTTCGGTCAGGGGTCGTGCGGCCACCGTCACGGCCAACAACTCGTTCTCCTGCGCCTTGACTTGATCGCCGAATATGACGGCGGGAGCATCGGCGTCGGTGTCGACCGGGCTGGCAGGAGAATCGGTGCGTTTGGCAGCGGCTTGGCCGGGCAGGAAGCCCTCGGCCATACCGGCCGCGATGAGCAATTGAGCCAACGACCTGTTGGGGCCATAACAAAGATGCCGCGGCGCCCAATGCGGGAGATATTTCCCATTGGATTGGTAGAGACTCTGCAATTGCCAATAGCGCGATGCGAGCACAAGTATCTTGTTCGACATCCGAAGGACCGGGCCGGCGCCGACGCGCTCGGCGTCGCTGAACACCTCGCGGAACATGGCAAAGTTGAGTGAGATGTGCCGAATGCCGAGATCCCGGCACACAGCCGCGAGTGCCGTCACCATGAATTCCATCAGCCCGTTGGCCGATTGCGGATCGCGGCGCATGACGTCTAGCGAAACTCCGCCGCGACCCCACGGAACAAACGACAACAATCCCCGCAACACCTCGTCGGAGTCGTGAGCAAGGACGATGAGGCAGTTCCCGTCCGCCGGATCACCAAGGCGACCCAGGGCCATCGAAAAACCCCGCTCGGTCTGATTGCCGCGCCAATCCTCCGTCCGCTTCATGACTTCGGCCATTTGAGCGGCGCTCAGGTCACGGTGCCGCAAGACGGTCGCCCGGTAGCCGGCACGCTCGACCCGTCTGACTGCCTGCCGGACGGGGCTCATCGTCGGGCCCTCTAGGGTGTAATTGGCGACGTCGATGATGGCCTCGTCGCCCATCGAGATCGCCCGCATACCTTCGTCGACAAATGCACGTGCACCCTCGTCTGAGGCCGACAGCACTCCGGGAATCCAGCCATAGGTGCGGGCCTCGTCCAACCAGGCCCTGATCGCCGGCGGCCAAGCCCGTGGATCGCCGATGGGGTCCCCACTGGCCAGGCTCACGCCGGCAACGACCCGGTACGCGACGGCAGCGTCGTGGGCAGGCGACCACATCATTGACTTGTCGCGGCGGGTGGCGAAATAGCCGAGCGAATCACGGTCGCCGTGCTCAAGCAACAGTCGACGAACGCCAAGTTCATCGGTCTGGCTCAGCAGACTGTCCTTGCGAACCGTCCGTAAGAAGATCACCAACGCCGCGATCGCGGCGACCGCCGAGATCACACCCGCCGCATAGGAGACCCATTCAGTGCCTCGGTTTCCCGAAACCACCAGGCGGTGACTCAGGCCGAAGGCGGACCGAGCCGCCCAAAAAGTCTCCTCCCGCTGACCTTGCAGGGTGTTCGGGAAGAAGCGGGTAAGTATGGTGGCGACCACTGCCGACAACATCAGCCCACTGCCAAATACCGTGAGCGCCCGGCCGAGGGAGCCGTGTGCCAGCCGGGCTGGATAGCAGCCTCGGGTCAGCCAGATGAGGGTGGCGATAACCACTGAAACACCCAGCAGAACGACGTAACGCCCATGATCGCCGCTGGCCAGATCAGTCACTCCGAGCCCGCGGCGGCCATTGCCCCACTCGATCTCAATGCCTAATTCACCTATCGACGCCACTATCCCGACGACGCCGAAGAACCAGAAGGACCATAACAACGCCAGACGCTTACCCCGTCTCAGCGCGGCGGCGACCACACTCAGGTAAATGGCCGAGAAAAATGTGTGACCCGCGGGAATGCTGATCGTTTCAAAAAGTTCATTACCCCTCGAAACGAGTGATGGTGAGATCACATTCAATGGGATGCTGAAAAACGACCACGTTGCGCCAGCGAGAACCAGGGCCGTCCATACCGCAGCCAGCCGGTGCCGCCATGGGGCCGGTTCGTCTTTCGCACCGATGCTGTGGGGAGCGGCGTCTCCGGCCGGGGGGGCGACGCCTGGGTGCGAATGATGATCGTCGATCAGCACTTCGCGCACTCTCATGGGCACAGTATGTCAGCCGACCAGTGACTGCCTGACCACGTTTGAGCAGAAGCTGACCCCAGCATGTCAGGTCGATTTTGGCGGCGAAGTCGGCGAAAGCGTGCCTCGAGTTGGATCTGCCGCGAGAACGACGCAAGCACCCACAGCCAATACAACGCCTCCGATCGCTGTTCCCAACCAACCTGGTCGCACGGTGTCTCCGAGCACGAAGACCCCCATCGCCCCAGCCACCAAAACTTCGACCACCCACAGGATCGACGTAACCGTCCCCACCGCACCACTTTCAAGCGAACGTGCGTAGCCAACCATGCCGACCAGACCGAACCCCAGCACCGCCCAGACGACAGGCTGGGACACCAGCCGCTGCCAATCACCGCTCCCGTCGAGCGCCCGGGCGCACATTGCCGCCCCGGAGAACGCCACGCCCGCTATCACTGCCATCGACACCGGGGCACGCCGCCGGTAAAGCAGTGCCGACAGTGCGGCAACCGCACCCAGCCCGATGATCGCGAACGTCGGGAAGCTGTTCGGCGGTACGTGGGCCGATTGCAGACCTGAGGCGGCCGCCACCCCAATCAGGCCCAACAGGACCCCGGCTACGGCGATCCAGCGCCTCAAGCCAAGCCGGGTTCCGAGGAAGATACTCGCAAGGACGACGGTCACCGCAATTGATCCGGCCAGAATCGACTGCACGGCAAACAGCGGAAGTTGGCGCACGGCGATGAGTGAGGCGAGCCAGGCAAAACCATCGAATACCAGTCCGGCCAGAAAGGCCGGATGCCACAACACGGCAGGCCCACGTGCACGAGCCGCACCGGCCGCCTGCAGGACCGAGCCGGCCCCATACCCGATGGCGCCGGCCAGCGCGGCCGCCAGCGCCCACATCACCTTTCGGTCCGGCTCATCGTGCCTGTATCGGCGGCAGTTTCTTTGACAGCCAACTCAGCGCTGTTGGCATTTGCCCGGACCACGTGGCGAAATTATGACCGCCATGTCGTTGAATGATCGAGTCCACAAAGAGCGGAGGCTTGACCAGACGCAGAAATGCAGCCGTGTTGCTGTGGCCTTCGGGTCCATTTTCGTCCCTGGACGTGGTCACCAGTAGCGAAACCGCCGGCGCCGGCATATGTTTCAGCCGCCACAGCAGGTCATTGAGTTTGCGCAGCACCAGCGAACCACCCCGCAGATCGCCCGTAGTGTTGTTTTTCAAGGTGTTGTAGTAACCCGACAGGGCGACGGCGGCGGGGAAAGTCGCCGGCTGCAGCATGGCAAGTTTGGCTGAACAATATCCACCGGTGGAATCGCCCATGGCACCACAGCCCGTCGGCCGGACTCGATAGTGGCGAGAAACTCTGTGCCGTCACATCCTGGGCAAAAAACGTCAGTGTCTGAGGCCCCGCCGGGACATCGGTGCACTCGGTGTCCCGCGGAAAGTTCACCGATGGTCGCATCATCACCAAGACCATCGGACGCGCGCGGTGCCTCAAAATTTCCTTCAGCAGGACCTCGGGGTAACGCATGCGCTCTACGAGACTGGTGGCGTTCCCCGGATAACCGCTGAACACTTCGACACCGGGAAAATTTTTGTGGGCGTATGCCGGCTGGCCTGGCCGAAGGCGTGACCAGAGGACCACGGTTGCGACGGGCAGCCCGACGGTCAGGATGACCAGCAGGGCAAGGAAAGGCCGTCCGGTCAGACTCATGGGAAACTCCCGTCGCAGATCGATGGACTCAAGGAACCGTTGCTGACGGGATCAATGCCCCAAGAAGGCGCTTCAACACCGGGTAGGACTCAAACTACAGCGAAAGCGTACGGGACCTGTATCGACGTGGCCGACACGCCGGCCAACGCAGGCGTGTTCGGCCGGGCCGGCACCGGTCGCGGTGATGGCAGCGCGTTCCCCCAGCTGCGCATGGTGGCGCTGGGTGAATGCGGCACCCATTCGATCATCGCCGCGGCGATCGACTCCTACGATGTCGGCGAGGTCAGCCTGGCCAAGAAGATGCTCACCGCGCTGACCTCGGACATGCTGTGTCTGGCCGATCGCGGGTTCACCGCGCACCCGCTGTTCTCCGCGGCCGCGGCTACCGGCGCGGCGCTGCTGTGGCGGGCCAAATCCAACGCGAGCTTCCCGGTCCTCGAACGCTTCGACGACGGCTCTCAGTGCACAGCCGGGTTCCCCGTCCTAATTGGTTCTGGCGGCCGCCTTCTGACTGCTCGGCATTGCGATCCCACGGGCACCCATACCGTGCGAGATGGCGGCAACGACGACATCGTGGGCACCTCGACAGGCGGAGTTTATGTGTATGGTCCGCTCGACTCAGCCATCATTAATCCAGACCCGTCTCCGATTACCACTTCGCAGACACTTAGGGACTGTTTCATTAATGGTGTTTCCGGCGTTTTCATTTAGTAGGTCTCTGCGGCCGGCCAGCGGTCGGCGAAGGTGATGGCAAATGCGTTGAGAGTTGGCTTCCAGCGCATCGTCCATCGGGTTTGTCCACGACCGGTCGGGTCGAGGCTTCTGGTC
>JACMOZ010000519.1 GCA_014377785.1 Aeromicrobium sp. | reverse complement strand
GTCGATCACGAGCACGGGAGTCTTGGACCGCTGGGCGATCGGAAGCACCATCGACGACGTGAGGTAGGTGGTGAGGAAGATGACGATGAGGTCGCAGTCGGCGATGCGCAGCTTCTCGGCGGCGACGTTCGCTTCCTGGGCATCCGAGATGAATCCCACGTCGATGACCTCGGCGTCGAGGGCGTTGAAGCGCGACGTGACGTAGGCGGACGACTGCTGAAGCTGGGGGAGGAGATCGGGAAACTGGGGCCAGTACGCGGCGAGCCCGCCGGCGACGAGGCCGATCCGGGTCTGGCGGCGCTTCTTCGGCTCGAGGGCGCCGGTGAGAAGGGAAGTCATGGGGTCTCCGCAGTATCTGAGGTGAGGGGGTGCCCTCCCGGACCGGCGTACCGGCCCGGGAGAGCGGAGAGGTTAGAAGTCGAACTCGTCGATATTTTTGGCGTCAGCTTCCCCAACAAGCCAAGGACTAGCGAACCCGTTACCTTGGGTTTCCACTTTTGAATCCTTCCAAAATGTGTTGGGGAACTGCGGACAGTACTTTCCCAGACCGCCGGCGACGATACCCACGCGGGCGCGGCAACGAATAAAGTAGCTGATGACGGTGGACATGGTGCTCACCGACTCATCAGGCGACGTTGGTTTCGACGGCGGAGGTCGCGGTCCCCAGCACGTTCAGGATGGCCTCGAGATATTCGGTGCCCCGCTCGGTGTCTGGCTCGAGTGCTGACCCCTCAGTCCATTCGTTCCAGGCATTGATCGTCAGCATCGGATGCGACAGACGCTGCCCGTCGAGGAGTTCTACTGCGCGACGCAGACCGCGCTCGAACTGGGCCGGGGTGGCGTCAAGCACGGGGTACCAGGGATACCCAACCGGTTCGAACGGCAGATTCTGATCGGTCCGCGGACTCGAATCCCAGCCGACCGTGACGTTCGGGATGAGAGGAACGCTCAAGGCGGCGGCATACTCGGCATATGCCGCGAATGCGTCATCTGCCACGGCATCCCACTCGACTTCCGGGAAGGCCTTCGCCGAAATGTCGCTGTGATGCACCCAGACATACGAGCTCGCCGAAGCAAAACCGAGGGTGCGGATCAGATCCTCCGGTTTCGCGGTGGTAACGGCGCCCGGAAGTACCCCGAACCCCCAGACCGTCGCATCAAGGTAGAGCCCGGGATGCCCGGCGGCGATCGTCTTGCGGCGGAAGTCCTCAAGGGCGTCGCGGGCCTCATCCACTCCGCCCAAACCCTCGATGAACGACCCGATCTCGTAGATCGAGTAGAACGGCTGGCCGTCGATACGCAAGTACTCCGGCTGCGAGAAGTAGCGCTCGATGACGTGATCGACCATGGCGTCGAACGCCGCGCGGCCGACCGGGCCGCGACGCAGGACTTCGTGGTTGCCATGATCGGCGGGGAAGATTTCCACCCAGTCGTGGTTCGCCCACATCAGCGCGAACTCAACGCGCTCCCGGTTGGCCGCGCCGAGGTAGCCCCGGTCAAGTGCGCCCTCGAGGAACGGGCCGTCGTCGTGCCAGTAGAAGTCGAACACGAACGCGTCCACCCCGTGGTCGGCGGCCAAGTCGATCTTGCCCGCCATCACACCGGGGTCAGACTCGTTGAGATAGCCGTCAGCGGGGACCCTCGGCTGACGGTGACCGGCGAAGCGAGGGCGCGCATTCTGGAGGAGCTGCCACTCGGTCCACCCTTCGCCGTAGCGAGCCGAGAGTCGTTCGTCGGGGTGCCATCCGGGGAAGTAGTAAGCCAGGACAGTAGGGCGGTTCATGCGTTGAGTGCCTTTCGGATGGGTGGTCATACGGTTCAGCCGCGCAAAGCGCCCTGGGTCAGACCCGAGATGAAGAACCGCTGCAGGACGATGAACAGCACGATGATCGGCAGCACGGTGATGACCGCGCAGGCGAAGATCACCGGCTGATTGTTCGAGATGAGGCTGCGGAATCCGATCGTCGCCAGGGGCAGCGTCTGATTGCCGGGCGTCGAGAGGAAAAATAGGGACACGATCAGGTCGTTCCACACGGTGATCGCAGTCAGGATTACGACGGTCGCCGTGACCGGCCGCAGTAGAGGGAAGACGATGCTGACGAAGGTGCGAAGATCGCCTGCGCCGTCAATGTGGGCCGCCTCTTCGAGCTCCAGCGGAACTGAACGCAGGAATCCGGTATAAAGGAATACGGCAAGCGGCAGGCCGGCCCCGATTTGCACGACGATAACGCCGGGGAGGGTGTCGGTGAGTCCGGCGCCGGCGAAGAGCTTGAACAGTAGTGGCAGTCCGAGCTGGAACGGGACGATCAAACCGAGAACGAAGTAGACGTAGAACCCGCCGCCACCCCGACCCCTCCATCGTGCGATGCCGTAGGCCGCCATTGGTGCCAGTAGCACCACGCCGATGATTGATGCTGCCGTGATGATGATCGTGTTGAGGAAGGCGATCGGGATCGCGCCCTGGTTCCAAGCGGCGATGTAGTTGCTGATCTCGAATGTCTCGGGGAACGCGAGTGGGGCGGCGCCATACGCCGCGGTCGTGCGGACAGAGATGAAAAGGAGGAAGAGTAACGGGACCAGGATGGCGATGGCCCAGACGATCGCCGGCAGCAGCCGGGCGATGTCGGCGACGTGGGCAGCGCGGTGATGCCTAGAGCGAACGGTGCTCATGCGTCGATCTCCCGTCGGCGCAAGAAGAAGAGCGACATAAGCGCGACGATGAGAATGACCACCGTCAGGGCAAAGTCGATAGCCGACGCGTAGCCGAATCGTGCGAAACCGCCTTCAGACGTGACGCGCATGACGATCGACTCCGTCGCCGTCCCCGGCCCACCTTGGGTGAGGACGTAGATGATGTCGAATACCTTGAAGCCGCCGATCAAAGTGAGCACGATATTGATCGTCGCTGCAGGCGCCAAGAGGGGCCAGGTGATCGTTCGGAACTGCGCCCAAGCACCCGCCCCGTCGAGCCGGGCAGCCTCATACAGCTCCGCAGGAATAGTCGATAGGCCCGCTAGGAAAATCAACATCGTGAAGCCGCTCCACTGCCACAGGTTCATCGCAATAACGCTAGCCATCGCTAGGTTGGAGCTGCCCAGCCAGTTCTGAGCGAGGAACCCGAGCCCCGGCGCATCGGACATGGCCCGGAGGATGCCGGAGTTTGGGTCGAAGATGACCGTGCCGAGGAAGCCGAGTACGACTCCGCTGATAGCGATTGGCATGACGATGATCGTTCGCAGCACACTGATGAACTTGCCCGGCTTTTTGAGCGTCACCGCAAGCAGAAGGCCGAGGGCGATTTGCAGGGGCGCGTTGAAGGTTGTGAACTCGACTGTGTTCCAGAACGCGCCGATAGTTTGCTGATCCGCGAACAACCTGGCGAAGTTTTGACCCCCGACGAAGGCGAAGTCCGATCCGAAGCCCGTCCAGTCGGTGAATGAGTAGAACAGGTTCTCGACGATGGGCAGCAGAATGACGATGGCAAACACGATCGCGGCCGGCGCGATGAACACGAGCTTGCCGGTGTTCTTGAATCGCCCGCGGCGGGGTTGGACTGCTAGTGCAGCTGTCATATTACGTCCCTTCGGAGCGAGGTGGTCGCGGCCGCGCTGGCGGGCGCGACCACCTATGTTTCAGTTCGGCTAGTTCGTCGCTTGTGCCGAATCCAGTCCGCTCAGGGCACTGCTTGTCGATCCGTTTCCGGCCAGGATTCCTACCGCTCCCGTCTGCAATGCCGTCGAGGTTGCAGTACTAAGCCCGCTCCACGACAGCGCCTCGACCGACTTCGCGGCCACCGCCGGAGCGACCTCCGCCAAGGCTGGGTCGAGCTTGCCTGAGACATCCTTCATCGAGGAAAAAGCCGCGGCAGACGTCAGGTAGTTCGCGTAGTTCTTCTTGTCCGCGAGAAAGTTCAGAAACTTCTTGGCCAAACCCGCGTTCGGGGCCTTGGCGGGGATCGCAAGCTCCGAACCGTAGGTTACCGTCACGGCTTTGCTCTGGTAAGGCAGCGGGAACATCCCGACCTGGAAGGCTGGTTTTCCGTCCCGGATGGCCGGGATGGCGAAGTCACCCTGGTAGAACATGGCAATGTTGCCCTTGTCGAAGTCGGTCGCGCTGTTCGGCCAGGTGATACCCGAAGCGTTCGGATCGAAAGACTTGTTGGCAACCAGGCCGGAGAAGTCGTCCAATGTCTTTTTCCAACCGGCGGAAGACGAAAACTTTTTCGACCCACCGGTCAAAGCCGAGCCAACGGAGTTGCCTGGTGCGAACTCGGACTGCTGCGCCGCCATCGAGTAGGCGAGCTGATTAACCGGCCAGCCGTCCTTGCCTCCCAGGCCGATGGGCGTGACGCCAGCTTTCTGGAAGGTCGCTATCGCGGCCTGCAGTTCGCCCCAGCTAGTTGGGACCTGCACGTTGTATTTGGCGAAAAGGTCCTTGTTGTAAAAGAAACCGGAGGCATCAATCTGGGTGATGAATCCGTAGGTGTGTCCGTTGTAAGTCTTGGCGGCATCCGACACAACCGGCGTCAAGTTCTTCACCCAGGGTTCCGTACCCAGCTCGGCGAGGAGGTGGGCGTTGGTGAATGGCTTCGCTGAACCGGGACCGTTGATGATCTCGAACAGGTCGGGCGACTTACCACTCGAAATTCGTGACGTAAGCACGGAGTTGTAGGTACTGTCGCCGGGCAAAATCTCCATCGTGACCTTGTACCCCGGGTTCGCCTTCTCGAACGCCTTGATGAGTTGGACATACTTCGCACCTGCAGGTCCGCCCTGGTCGGTGACGAAGGTCATCGTCTTGCCGGTGATCTTGTCGCTATTCCCCGTGGCCGTGCTTGAGCCGCCTGCGCACCCGGCAAGGGCGAGCGCAATAGCGACGCCTGTTGCCGCGACCGCAAGAGGCTTCGACATTGAAGACCTGGTGATCATGGTTTCTACTCTCTGTGTGGGATTCACCGGACTTGGTCGAGCCCGGGTTCAGCCCCGAAAGAGCAAACCGCTCATCATCGAGGCCATTGTGAACACTGTGGTGAACTTGTTCATCATAAACCTAACAGCACCGACGATCGAGGTCAAACACAAGTTGCTATCTACGAACGATTGAGACGGCGGCGATTGTAGGCGCTACCTGCCTCCGGAGCGCCGTCCGTCGACCAGCGCGACAGCAAAGACGGCTCTAGGCTGACGTGCTCTGCAGGGGCGCTGCTGCTGGCGAACGCCAACTGCGCTGCCCGGCACCCAATCTCATAGGCCGGCGCGTGGACGGTGGTCAGCGGAATCGGCGCCGTGCGCGCGCTTTCGATGTCGTCGTAGCCGACGATTGCGAGATCTTCGGGGATCCGGATACCCGCTCGAATGGCCTCGGCCTCGAGCGCGAGCGCCAGGAGATCATTCGCACATAGAACGGCATCCGGAAGATCCGGGAGATCGAGAATCGCCCGCGCTGCGGCCGAACGAGCTGATGGAGAGCCACTCGCCGAATCCAACCGGAGCAGCTCGCCCGGATCCCGGCCAGCGGCGCGCAGCTCGTCGGCGTATCCTGCGGTGCGGCCCTCGATCGCCGGCCCTGCCGCCGGTCCACCGAAGAAGAGAAGCCGCTCGTACCCACGCTCTATGACGTGCCTCATCGCCAGCCGACCTCCGGTACGGTCGTCGACGTCCACCGACGAGAACTTTGGATCGCGCGGACCAAGGACGACTCCCCGAGTTCCGGTGCGGGAGAGACGAACTAGCATCGAGTGAGTGGTGGGCGACGCAACCGCAATCGCGGCGCGGACGCGCATCTCCCCCAGCGCACGCGCGTAGTGCCCCTCGCGCTCAGGTGTACCCTCTGTGTTGCAGGCAACCACTACGTGTCGTTCGCTGATGGCGACATCCTCGATGCCCTTAGCGATCTCTTGAAAGAACGGGTTGCCACCATCAGGAACGATGAATGCGATCACGTGGCTGAGGTGTCCGTGTAGCACCCGCACCGCCGAATTCGGGACAAAATCGAGCTTTTCGATTGCCGCTTCGATCTTCTGACTCGTCACGGTTGAGACGGCTTTGTTTTCGTTTAGGTAGTTCGAGATCGTGCCAAGGGAGACCCCGGCCAAGCGCGCGACGTCCCGAATCGTGGCGTTGACCATTTAACACTCCCGGTGGACAAGTTCACTCCCAGGGTAGTGCATTTGCGCGACGTTGCGCTCATCGGGTGCTCAATCCGGTCAAGTACCTGGTAGTGGTCTAGCCGGGTTTCCGTTGAGTTGAGGGTTTAGGCGCTGCGGGCGAGTGCTTGTTGAGTCACCTCGTTTCCGGTGTCGGTGAGGCGGGACTTGGCGAGGATGTCGAGCCCGAGGTATCGGCGTCCTTCTGCCCATTCATCGGTCTGTTCGGCTAGGACGGCGCCGACGAGGCGAACGATGGCGTCTCGGTTGGGGAGATGCCGACGGAGTCGGTGCGGCGGCGGATTTCTCGGTTCAGGCGCTCGTTCGGGTTGTTTGACCAGATCTGCCGCCAGAGACCCTCGGGAAAGTTCGCGAACGCGAGAATGTCGGCTCGGGCGGTATCGAGGTGGTCGTGGGCGTCGGGGAGTTTGCCATCGACGTAGTCCAGGAGCCGGTTCAATTGGGCGTTCACGCTGCCGGAATCGGGTCGGTCATAGACGGAGTGGAGCATCGCTCTCACCGCCGACCACATCATTTTCGTGGTCACGCTCATCAGGTTCGCGGCGCCCTGGACGAACCCCGCCCACCTTGGCGCATTAGTTCAGAACAATCGGATCTGGGCACAATGGGGTCCTGTGCTTTATCGCGCCGGATGACAACTCCTAGAGGTAGTCGAGAATTCGGGGTGCCGCTCGACAATCAAGCTCGAATTACGATCTCCATGCTGGAACGACTTGATGGCGCTCTGCCGCCGTGCGGCTACGGCTCACCCACAGTTTTCGAAGCTGTTTTGGCTCTTGCCATCCCGGCCCTCCGTGGGGACTATCAAGCTGGTTGTCAGTTCTCAAGCAACGCAGGACTCGCCTCGACTAGATCGAGACCTACAACGGGACCCCTGTCGATTCAGGTAGGCGGTCAATTTCATAACTTTCGGGCTTCGAGCGACCAAGACCGAACGACCAGCTGATTGGCAAGGCCTCCGGATCCGGATGAAGACAACCGATTACCGGGCAACGTCCCCACTCCCCAATAAGCTGAGCCGACGTCCGATTCAGACCCAAGGGAGCCCACCGCAACATGGCCGACAATAACAATGGTGCGTTCATCTGGTCGATCGCGAACCTCCTGCGCGGAGTGTACAAGCAAGCCGACTACGGCAAGGTGATTTTGCCATTCACGGTGCTGCGCCGCCTCGACGCCCTCCTTGAGCCGACCAAAGATGCCGTGCTCGATACCTTCGAGAAACGTCAGAACCAGCCGGGCCTCGACCACATTCTGCCGACGGTCAGCAAGCAAGCGTTCTACAACACCAGCCGGTTCACCCTTGCGAAACTTGCCGGCGATCCCGCCAACCTCAAAGCCAACCTGCTCAACTACGTCGAGGGCTTCTCGCCCAACGTCAAAGACATTTTCGAGCGCTACGCCTTTGCCGCGCAACTGAACACCCTTGAAGAGAACGACCTGCTCTACTTGGTGCTGCAAAAGTTTGCCTCGGTAGATCTGCATCCGGACAGGGTGAGCAACACTGAGATGGGCCTGATCTTTGAAGAACTAATCCGCAAATTCGCGGAAGCCAGCAACGAGACGGCTGGTGAGCATTTCACCCCACGGGAGGTCGTGCGCTTGATCGTGAGCCTGCTGTTCACCGAGCATCCGGATGACGAACCGGCCCGAAGCCTCACCGTGCCGGGAGCCGTGCGCACGGTCTATGACCCGGCGGCCGGCACCGGCGGAATGCTGAGCGTTGCCGACGACTACGTGCGCGAACACTTCCCGGCCGCATCGTTGACCTTGATGGGTCAGGAGCTGAACGCCGAATCGTTCGCCATCGCAAAAGCCGACATGGTGATCAAAGGCCAGACGGTAG
>JACMOZ010000518.1 GCA_014377785.1 Aeromicrobium sp. | reverse complement strand
CCTCCAAAAAAACCGGCCCCCCCGCACGGCAGGCACCGGCGCACCGCCCCCGCCACCACCGCAGTGCCGGGGGGATTCTGTGCATGACTCACGTCAAATGAAGCGGTTTAGACCTCATTGTCCGGGGCCACCGGGGATACCGAGGTAAGCCGACCGGTTTCGTCGTGGATTTGGGCGGCAATCTCACGAAGTTTTTCTTCGTGTGCGCGGGCGTGGTGGGCGCAGAACAGGAGTTCTCCGCCGTTGCTCAACTCGGCGCGTACGTAGGCCTGAGCACCACAGCGATCGCAACGATCGGTCGCGTTGAGCGCTGACGTTTGTTCAGCAAGTGCTGTCACGGTCTGACCTCTTCTCACATTGGGACGTTGATCCAGTGGTTATAACATTCTTTCACGATGTCATATTCCCGCTGTGTCAAGGTCGGCATTACTCATGGATACTCCTCGCGGGGACCACAATGCGTGAGGCGGGTCGCGTGTCTTGGCTGTTTGTGTGGCGGCCGAGGCTATCGTTGAGCAAGGCCACCAGACCGGTGGGTACGCACGCCCCGCAGTCAAGGCCCGGCAGTCAAGGAAGAGATCATCGAAACCACGTATGACGCCCGCAATCTTCTGGTCCTTGAGGGCTTGGAGGCGGTCCGCAAACGGCCGGGCATGTATGTGGGGTCGACTGATACGCGCGGACTCATGCATTGTCTCTGGGAGATCATCGACAACTCGGTCGACGAGGCGCTCGCCGGTGCCTGCAATCATATCGACGTCATCCTGCATGCCGACAATTCCGTCGAAGTCCACGACAACGGTCGCGGCGTGCCGGTCGACATCGAAAAGAAGACCGGTCTGACCGGAGTCGAAGTCGTCTATACGAAGCTTCATGCCGGCGGCAAGTTCGGTGGTGGCTCCTATGTGGCAACCGGCGGACTTCACGGCGTGGGCGCGTCTGTGGTCAACGCACTATCCTCCCGGCTCGATGTCGAGGTGGACAAGGCCAGCGCGACATGGGCGATGTCTTTTCGTCGCGGTGTCCCCGGTGTGTTCGCCGGTGACGGACCCGATGCCGATTTCACCCCCACGAACGAATTGCGCAAACTTGGCCGTGTGGCGAAAGCCAAGACCGGCACTCGTGTGCGTTATTGGGCCGATCCGCAGATCTTCATCAAAGGGGCAGCGTTCGCTTATGACGAGCTCGCGACCCGGGCCCGCCAGACGTCTTTCCTTGTGCCGGGGCTCGAACTCATCATCCGCGACGAACGCGCCGAAAATAAACACGAAGAGCGCTTCAGACATGAAGGCGGCATAGCCGAATATTGTCAGTATCTCGCCCAAGACGAAGCCGTCAGCGAGGTCATTCAACTTCAAGGCACTGACACGTTCACCGAAACGGTGCCGCTGCTTGACGACAAGGGGCACATGACGCCGCAAGACGTCGAGCGCGAACTCGGAGTCGACATCGCACTGCGCTGGGGCACCGGCTATGAAACCGATGTGCGTTCTTACGTCAACATCATCGCGACGCCCAAGGGCGGAACCCATATCAATGGCTTCGAGCGTGGCATCACCAAGACACTCAACGATGTCCTTAGCTCGACCAGATTGTTGAAGGCCAACGACCCGGCGATCATCAAGGAGGACATCCTCGAGGGGATGACGGCGGTCGTCACGGTGCGGCTCGCCGAGCCCCAGTTCGAAGGCCAGACGAAGGAGATCCTCGGGACCCCGGCCGTGACGGCGATCGTCAACAAAGTCGTCACGAATGAACTCAAGGCGTTCCTGACGTCGTCCAAAACCGCGCACAAAGCCAAGGCGCGACTGGTGATGGAAAAGGTGGTCGGTGCCTCGCGGACCCGGGTCATGGCCCGCCAGCATCGCGACACCCAGCGACGTAAGAACGCGCTCGAGTCGAGTGCCTTGCCTGCCAAGCTTGCCGATTGCCGCAGTAACGACGTCGAACGCAGCGAACTTTTTATTGTGGAGGGCGATTCGGCTCTCGGCACCGCCAAGTCGGCACGGGATTCGGAATATCAGGCATTGCTTCCGATCCGCGGCAAAATCCTCAACGTCCAGAAGGCCTCGATCGGCGACATGCTCAAAAACCTCGAGTGTTCGTCGATCATCCAGGTCGTCGGCGCCGGTTCGGGACGCACGTTCGATGTTGATGCGGCGCGTTACGGCCGCATCATTTTCATGGCCGATGCCGATTCCGACGGTGCCCACATCCGCTGCCTGCTTGCCACGTTGTTCTTTCGCTACATGCGGCCGCTCGTCGAAGCCGGACGGGTCTACTCGGCGGTGCCACCCTTGCATCGCATCGAGTTGACGAACCCGAAAAAGGGCACAGACAAATACATCTACACGTATTCCGATCCCGAACTTCAACGCAAACTCGCCGAGTTGTCCAAAAAGGGTATGCGGGTCAAGGACCCGGTGCAGCGTTACAAGGGTCTGGGTGAGATGGACGCACACCAATTGGCCGAGACCACGATGGAGCCGCGCCACCGTACATTGCGCAGATTGACGGTCGACGATGCGGAGGAAACAGCCTCGGTCTTCGAACTCCTCATGGGCAATGACGTCGCTCCGCGCAAGGAATTCATTGTCCAGGGCGCCTACGAACTCGACGTCGCGCAGATCGACGCTTAACCCGCCGCCGCCCGACGGATCTTGACCTGACGGATCTTGATGGATTTGGGCAGTCGGGGCGACCCAAAACCCTCAAGATGCGTCGGTAGGGGTCAGACCACCTGGTTGAGCAGTCCGGTTTCGACGTCATAGAGGAAACCGCCGACTTTGATGTCGCCGCCGATGAGCGGATGACTGCGTACCTTCTGCACATCGGCCTTGACGGTGCTCTTCTGATCGGTGATCACGCCGAGGGAAAGCCAGGAGGCATCAAGGCCAGCGCTTGCCGAAATTTGCTCGTGCAATTGCGCTTCGGTGGCTGTTGCCATGGCGCAGCGTGTGTGTTCGACGACCATGATGCGACGTACTTTGAGCAACGTGACCCCCAGGACAAGGGCGACGAGGGCATGGTCAGTGACGCGACCGCCGGGATTGCGCAATATCTTGGCGTCACCGGGTTCGAGGCCGATCATGGCGAGCGGATCGATTCGCGAATCCATGCACGTCACCATGGCGACGCCGGCGTGGGCGACACCGTCGAATCCCGCCAAGGCGAAATTGTCGGCGAACAGCTCATTAGCAGCGAGAAGGTCTTCGAAATCGGCCATGGCCGAACGCTATCGTGGATTGCTTGCGGCGTGGCGCAGTGGTCTCATCAGGACGGCCGCAAGGATCGCGGCGATGAAGGCGCTGACGGCGGCGCCGACGAAGACGGCATGCAATTGGGCGATGCCGGCACCGAGGATGGCGTCTTTGTAGGCCTGGCATGCCTCGTTGGTGCCTTTGCAGAGTTCGGTGACTGGTGGGATATCGGTGGAAGCCGCATAAAACTGATGCAGGCCGATCGTGGTGAGCGCCGAAATGCCGATCAGCATGCCCACCATGCGCGCGACGATGAGAAGAGCGCTCGCGACGCCGTGGACGGCATCGTCGGTTGCTTCGAGCAACGCCGCATTGACCGGAGCGATCGCCAGCCCGAAACCGATACCGGCAAGGATCAGTGAAATGGTCTCGGTTTGGTTGTTGAGTGCATACCGGTCCCACGTCGCCATATGCAGGAACGCGATCCCGCTGAGCGCCATGGCCGTTGCCGTGAGGCTGGCAGCGCTCATGCGCCGCAACAGCCAGCCGCCGAGAAGAGCACCGATCGGGAGGGCTATGAGGAAGCGGACCAACACGAGTGCGGCGTCGAGTTGCGAATCGCGATAGACGGTCAATCGGGCGAAGAAGGGGATGTCGACGAGGGCCGCGATGAGTGAGGCACCGATGAAGAACGACACGACGAGTGCGCCCCAGGCCGGCCGCGCATGGAGGGCGCCCCGTGGAATGAGTGGCGTTCGGGCTTGCCGTTGACGCCACGCGAAGCCGACGAATGCGAGGGCGGCCAACGGCAACAGGACAGGTGCATTGGCAGAAATGGCATTGCTTTCGGGTTCTGCGGAGGCGAAGGCGATGATGATGGCGCCGAGGCCAAATGCCATCAGAAAGGCACCGAGCAGGTCCGTTTCGCGACGGATCTCGCCCCAGCCTCGCCAGTTCAACAGCGGTTTGCGGGCCAGCGCCTGCCGCACGAGGAACAAGGCGAACAGTCCGTATGTCGTCAGGGCGAGGGGAGAGAGCCAGCGCGAATTGCCGCTCAACGGAAGGAAAGCCAAACCGCTGGTCACACCGGTGACGAGCCGATCTGGCTCCAGCATGATGAGGGTGACTCCCAGCAGGCTCAGCAGGAAGAGCGCCAGGCCGGGTAGGTCCGGCCGCCCCGGTCGTTCGCGCACCCCGTCGGCGACCGGCGCGTTGTGCCGGGCCTGAGCCATGGCGGCGGCGAGGACGGGGCCGGTGGCGCAATTGAGCCAGAAAATATCCCGCCAATTGCCGAACGCGAGGACGACCGCTCCGTAGAGCGGCCCGAGCACACTGCCAAGCTCCTGGACTGCGCCGATGATGCCGAGGGGGAGTCCCCGCCGCTTTGGCGGCCACATGTCGGCGACAAGTGCGAGCGTCGGCGGGATGAGCCCACCGCCGCCCATACCCTGGATGAAGCGGCCGATCACCATACTTTCAAGGTTGTAGGCGGCCGCGGTGATAACCGAACCGACGGCGAAGATCACCATCGAGCCGAGCAGCACCGGCACGCGGCCGCGCAAATCCGAAATTCGGCCGATCAGGGGGAGGATGCCGACGTAGCCGAGCAGGAACCCCGACAATATCGGTGCTGCGCGTTGCAATTGGTCGATGTCGAGACCTGTTGCGGCCATCATGTCCGGCAACGCGAGGACGACGACATAGGTGTCGGCGGCGGCAAAAGCTATAGCGACGGCCGCGAGGCCCAGGAGAGTGCGCGGAGCCACGCCGGGGGAGGAGGCGCGTTTTGGCTGCGGGGGGATCACGGCTTGGTGATGGTCACGGGTGTGTCAGAGGTCGAGACCTTGATCGTGTAGGTGATGTTTCCCGAGTTCGGGTAGAACGGGCCATTGATCTCGGCGTCCCGAAGCTGGTCGTCATTGGTGAGGCGGTAGGTGACGGTGAAGGTCTTGGTCTGATCGGCCGAGGGGACGAGCGACTTGACGATACCGCCGGGAAGTTGGCCCTTGATCGACGCCAGGACGGTCGACCCATCCCGGGTTTTGCCACCGTCGGTGAGTTTGGTGGATTTGATGAGCAGATCGGAGATGCCACCGCTGGTGGCGATAAGCGTGGCCGGGTTCGGGGCTTTGAGCGAAGCGGGATCGATCTCGAGGAACACGGGGGAGAAACCGGTCTTGGCGTAGACGGTGCGGCCGACGGCCACGACATCGGCACCGAGACTTGCGCCGCCGGCAATAACCTTGACCTTGCCCTTGAAGGCTGGCGAATGATTGCCCTCGCCCGTGGCCGAGAGGAGACCGGTGACTCCGGTGGGAAGGCTCTTGGTAGCCAGCGCAACTGTCAGCGTTTCGGCATCGTCGAGAGTGGCCTTTGCCTTGGCGAGCCGCGGGGCCAGCGTCTTGTCCTCGGCCTTGGGCTTGTCGGCGCCACTGCAGCCCGACAGGGTCAAAGTGAGGGTCGTGGCAAGGGCGAGGGCAAAGAGTCGTGTACGCACGTCGTCAGTCTTCCATGTCAGAGTTCCATTTCGGCGTTTCGCTGATTGTGGCGCGCAACCCCAGCAACTGAGTGGCGGGGCTCGACACGGCGAAAATGGGCTGGGCCGAAGGAACTCCCGAACCGTGCCGCCGGTCACTCGGAGGTGGCAGATCGACCGGTGCCCCACTGCTTGCGCAGGCCATCGCGGACGCGTGTCCGACCCAGCCGAAGATGAGGGCATCCTCCCCCTTGAGGAGGCGTTGGCAACGCACGCCGCCGGTGGCTCGCCCCTTGGCGGGATAGATGGCCAGCGGGCTGACCTTGACAGCGCCGGTCTGGGTGCCCGGCAGTGCGTCAGCCGATCCGGCGATCGTCACGACTTCGGCGTCCACCGAAGAGTCCACCGCCCCGAAGGACACGACCCTGGCATCGGCACCGAGTTTGATACCGACAACACCGCCTCCGGCTCGGCCTTGCGGGCGTACGACCGAAGCCGCGAAGCGGAGCAGCTGGGCATCGGAGGTGACGAACACGAGGTCTTCGTCACCGGAGGCCAGCGACACCGCACCGACGACTTCGTCACCGGCGGCCAGAGTGATGAGGTCCCATTCGTCGCGGTTTGAGAGGTAGTCGGGCTTGACCCGCTTGACGACGCCCTGGCGTGTCCCGAGCACAAGTCCGGGGCTGCCGTCGGCGAAAGTCATAAGTGTCAGGACATTGCCGTCGACGGCGAGGATTTCGCTCAGCGGAACGCCGCCCTGCAGGTGCGGTGCATGTGCTGTCGGCGGCAATCCGGGCAAGTCGAGAACCTGGAGTTTGTGGACCCGGCCCGCGCTTGTGACGACACCGATCTCGCCGCGGGCGGTTGTGTGGACGGCGGCGATGACGATGTCGTGTTTGACCCGGCTGGTGGGATCACCGAGTGGTGCGTCGTCAGTAGTCCGCGCCAACAGACCGGTTGCCGACAGCAGCACCCAGCACGGGTCGTCCGCGACCTCGAGAGGTGACGCGTTCGTGACCACAGTTCCCGAGGACTCGAGCAGGATCGTGCGGCGCGGGTTGCCGAACCTTTTGGCCATCTCGCCGAGTTCGTCGCTGACGACTCCGCGCAGCATTACCTCGTCGCCCAGGATCGCGTCGAGGGCGGCGATGGTCTTGGTGAGTTCGTCGCGATCCTTCTCGAGTTCGAGTCGGGAGAACTTCGTCAGTCGGCGCAACTGGAGTTCGAGGATGTGGTTGGCCTGAAGTTCGGACAGGTCGAAAACCTGCCTCAACCGCTCACGGGCCTCGCCGGTGTTGTCGCTGCCGCGAATGAGCTGGATGACCTCATCGATGTCGAGGATCGCTATGAGCAAACCCTCGATCAGGTGGAGCCTTTCGGTGGCCATACGGCGGCGATACGCTGTGCGGCGGCGTACGACGTCGAAACGGTGATTGAGGTAGACCTGCAGCATCTCCTTGAGCCCAAGGGTGCGGGGCTGGCCGTCGACCAGGGCGACCGCATTGATGCCGAAAGAACTCTCCATCGGCGTCTGTCGGAAAAGCTGTTCGAGCAGCGCTTCGGGATGGATGCCGTTCTTGACCTCGATGACGAGGTGGAGCCCCTTGTGCCGGTCGGTGAGGTTCTTGACGTCGGAAATGCCTTGCAGCTTTTTGGCTTGAACGAGCTTTTTGATGGACTCGATGACCTTTTCGGGGCCGACGTTGTAAGGCAACTCGGTGACGACGATGCCCTTGCGGCGGGCCGTTACGGACTCTATCCGCGTTGTCGCCCGCATCCGGAAGCTGCCGTTGCCGGTGGCGTAGGCGTCGCGGATGCCTTCGAGGCCGATGATCTTGCCGCCGGTGGGCAAATCGGGACCGGGGATAAAGCGCATGATGTCGTCGAGCGAGGCGGCGGGATGTTTGATCAGGTGGCGCAGCGCCTGGATGACCTCGACCGTGTTGTGCGGCGCGATGTTGGTCGCCATGCCGACCGCGATGCCGGCGGCGCGGTTGATGAGAAGGTTTGGCAAGGCCGCTGGCAGAACCGTCGGTTCTTGCTCCCGGCCGTCGTAGTTGGGCCGGAAGTCGACGGTTTCTTCGTCGATCGAGGCCGTCATCGCCTCGGCGGCGGCATCCATACGGGCTTCGGTGTATCGCATCGCTGCGGGCGGATCGTCGGGCGAGCCGAAGTTGCCGTGGCCGTCGATGAACGGCAGTCGCAAGGACCAGGGCTGATGGAGCCGAACCATGGCGTCATAGATGGCACTGTCGCCGTGCGGGTGCAGCCGGCCCATCACCTCGCCGACCACGCGTGCGCTCTTGACGTGCCCGCGGTCGTGCCACAGGCTCATGTCGTCCATCGTGTAGAGGATGCGGCGCTGCACCGGTTTGAGGCCATCGCGCGCGTCGGGCAGGGCCCGCGAATAGATGACCGAGTAGGCGTATTCCAGGAAGCTCGAGCGCATCTCATCGCTGACATCGGTGTCGACTATGTGCTCGTCGAACTCCTCGGCGGGTGCGTTCTTGGTGCTTCGGGGCATACGTCCTCTCCTGGTCTGGACTTCATTGTCGCCGTCAGTACTTGCCGCGTGGGATTGCCACGCCGCACCCGCACCCTATAGATGCCGAGTCGAACTGCTGCGAGTCAGGTGACTCACGCGAAATCCTCGAGTCGAATCGCTGCGGGTCGGCCGACTCACTGTAGGTTGTGAGCGTGACTAAAACGCAGCATCCGGTCGAGCATTGGGAAGCGGACGTACTCCTCAAGGACGGCCGTGCGGCGCAAATCAGGCCGATTTTGCCGAGTGATGCCGATGGCCTTGTCGAATTTTATAGCCGGGTATCCGACGCGTCCAAGTATTTCCGCTTTTTCGCGCCATATCCGAATTTGTCCGACAAGGATGTCAAGCGATTCACAACGGTCGATCATGACCGCCGTGTCGCGTTTGTCATCACGATGGCCGACAAGATCATCGCCACCGGCCGCTATGACGCGGTCAGCGACGACGAGGCCGAAGTCGCCTTCCTCGTGGAGGATGCCCATCAGGGTCGCGGCATCGGACAATTGTTGCTCGAACACTTGGCGCAGGCCGGCCGGGAGCGCGGCATCGGTTCGTTTGTCGCCGATGTACTCCCCGCCAATTCTCGGATGTTGCAGATCTTCCGGGAAATGGGCTATGTCGTCGCCAACACGATGGACGGCGGGGTCCTTCGGCTCGTGTTTCCCCTCGACCCGACCGACACCGCGCTCGGCGTCATGCGGGCGCGCGAGCAACGCGCCGAGGCCGCGTCGATCCAACGCATCTTCAACGCGCGAAGCGTGGCGGTCGTGGGCGCAAGCCGCCGCCAAGACAGCATCGGCCAGGCGATGGTGCGCAACCTCGTCCTCGGCGACTACACCGGCAGCATTTTTCCCGTCAACTCGCAATCGACCTCGGTTTCCGGCCTCCCGGCATACGCAACTGTCAGCGACATCCCCCATGACATCGATCTCGCGATCGTGGCGGTGCCCGCCGAATCCGTCAACGATGTGGTGCTCGACTGCGCGACCAAGGGTGTCCACGGTCTTGTCGTCATCTCGGCCGGATTTGCTGAGGAAGGACCGAAAGGCCGCCAGCGTCAGCGCAAACTTCTCGGCCTGAGTCGTAGTTATGGGCTTCGACTGATCGGGCCCAATTGCCTTGGCATCATTAATACCAGCCGCGATATGCAACTCAACGCCTCGCTTGCGCCGACCATGCCGCATCGGGGCCGTGTCGGGTTCTTCTGCCAGTCCGGTGCACTTGGCACAGCGATCCTCGAATCGGTTGCCCGTCGCGGCCTCGGCCTTTCCACCTTCGTGTCGGCCGGCAACCGCGCCGACGTTTCGGGCAACGACTTGCTGCAATATTGGCAAGAGGACGACGCGACCGAAGTCATCCTGCTTTATCTGGAGTCGATCGGTAACCCGCGCAAGTTCTCCCGCATTGCCCGAAGAGTGTCACGGACCAAACCGATCGTGGCGGTCAAGTCGGGCCGGTCGACTCAAGGCGTCCCGGTTGGCCATGCGGTCAAACGCACATCGGCTCCGCAGTCGGCGGTCGATGCAATGTTCCGTCAGGCCGGCGTGATCCAGGTCGACACTCTCGACGAGATGTTCGACGTGGCGCAGTTGCTTGCCCACCAGCCCTTGCCGCGCGGCAACCGCATCGCCATCGTGGGCAACTCTGACGCGATGGGGTTGCTTGTCGCCGACGCGGCCGCAGCCGTCGGCCTCGATGTCAGTGAACCGATTTCTCTCGGCGCCGATGCCGATGAAGAGGCGTTCGAGCGCGCGATCGAGCGTGCGCTGGTCAGCCCCGACATCGATTCGCTTGTCGTGGTCTATATTCCGCCGCTCAACACCGCAGGCGAGGACGTCGCCAACGTGCTGGCCGCGATCGGCGAACAGTCCGACAAGCCCATAGTGTCAACGTTTCTGGGCAGGGAAGGCGTTCCCGAACTTCTGCGTGTACCCGACCTGGGCGCTGCTGCCGGGCGCGGTTCGGTGCCGTCGTATGCCGCACCTGAAGCGGCAGTCCGGGCATTGGCGCGGGTCGTGAACTATGCCGAATGGGCCGCAAAAGACCAGGGTGAATTCCGCATCGCCTATGATCACCGCACCGGCGATGCCCGAGCCCTCATCCGTGACGTTCTGGCCAAGGCGCCACGGGGAGCGATTCTCTCGACCGAGCAGGTTCACGACCTTCTCGCTTGTTATGGCATCAACATTTGGACTTGGGTCAATGTCCATGATCGTGCGGAGGCCATTGCGGCGGGCGAACACCTCGGCTGGAATGTCGTCCTCAAGGCCGGCAGCGAGCACCTCCGGTCCCGTCCCGATCTTGCCCACGTCTGGCGCGGCATCCACAACGCCGAAAACATGGGCGAGGCGTGGGACGACCTCACAAGCTGGACCGGCATGCGGCACGAAACAACGTTTTTCGTCCAGCGTCTCGCTCCTGACGGCATACCGGTGTCGTTCAGTGCGACCGAAGACCCACTATTCGGCCCCCTGGTGTCCTTTGGGCTTGCCGGGGCGCCGAGCGATCTTCTGGGCGACCGGTCATACGGTATCCCGCCCCTGACCGACATCGATGCCGAGTCGATGATCCGCAATCTCAAGTCGGCTCCGCTGCTTTATGGCTATCGCGGCTCCGAACCGGTCCATGTTGCCAGCATTCAGGACATCATCCTGCGCCTCGCCGCGCTCAAGGACGACTTGCCCGAGGTTGCCGAGCTCGACCTCGAACCCGTCCTCATCGGCACCGAAGGATTCACTGCAGTCAGTGCGCGGGCCAAGGTCGTACCGTCCGAAGATCGTCGGGGCGAATGGTACGTGCGCCGACTCAGCCAGCCGGCCTCCTCGGGAGATACGCTTTCGTCATGAGCAACGACCTGAACGTGGACCTGTTCGAAGCCGTGTCGAAAAGCGGTTACTACCCCGAAGTTGTCGCCGCGGGCCTTAACGACGCGCTCGCCGATGAGCGGGTCGTCGATTATGTCCTCCACCACGAACCCACGTTTGATCGTGACGAAGTACGCCGCCACATGACTGTGCTCGTGCTCACCAATTCCCGACTGGTGCTCGTCCATACCGATGAGCACCCGCCGGACGAACTCCTGACCAAGCCTTATACGTCGACTACAAGCGAGGCCGTTCCCGTTTCGTCGGTCAAATCTGTGGTCGTCACCCGTATGGTCACCGAAAAATCGAAGGCACCGGTCGAAGCCGTGATGACTATCAGCTGGGGGGCAGTGTCGCGCCTCGACCTCGAACCGGCCAACTGCGGGGACCCCGACTGTGAAGCCGACCACGGCTACACCGGCAACATCGCCGGCGACGATTTCACCTTGCGGCTGAGCGCGACGGCCGACGGGGGAGCGGCGGTCCAGCGTCTCCTCGCCTTCGCCCGGTCGTTGTCCTCGCGCACCGCGCACGGCGCAAGCGCTGGTCTGCGTTGATTCCACCGAACACCCTGATCCCGCAATTCGGCGGTCGCTCGTTGGAAATGTTGTTCCCGAGCATCGGCAGCGCGCTAGGCATGAATGTTTTCGACAACGTCCTGGGAGTGCCCGAGGCGCCGCGTTATGTGGTGCTGTTGGTCGACGGCCTGGGTTATGACCTGCTCCGCGAAGCCGGGGATGCGGCGCCTTTTTTGTCGTCCCTGCTGGTCGACAAACCCATGACGGTGGGGGTGCCCTCAACGACGGCGACGAGCCTGACGTCTCTCGGCACCGGACTGACGGCCGGTCAGCACGGTGTCGTCGGCTACACCTCGAGAGTCCCGGGTACGACCCAACGGCTCAATTCGCTCAAATGGGACCAGCCGATCGATCCGCGGGACTGGCAACCTCATGCCACGGTCCTTCACACGATGACCGCGGCGGGCATCGAGGCGAGTGTCGTCAACGATGCGAAGTTTGCCGGGTCCGGTCTTACCCTGTGCAGTCAGCGCGATGTGCCGTTTTACGGAGTCAACTCGGTATGGGAACGCCTCGAGGTCATCCTTGACACGGTCGAAGCCACTCCCAGGAGCGTGGTGTACGCCTATGAATCGCGCCTGGACCATACCGGTCATAGCAAGGGTTGCGACTCCGAGGAGTGGCGCTCGATGCTGACAACGATCGACAACGATCTGCAGCACCTGCGTGCGGAACTTCCGGCCGACACGGTGCTGATCGTCACCGCCGACCACGGCATGATCGATTTGCCGCGAGAGGGCCGTTTCGACGCCAACGAGCAGCATGGCCTCCTCGACGACGTGGTTCTCCTTGCCGGTGAAGCACGATTCCGGCATCTGCATACCCGCGCAGGGGCGGAGGCCGATGTCGCCGCGCGATGGTCCGAAGTGTTGGAGGATCGGGCGATCGTACGGACCCAGGCAGGCATCGAAGACTGGTTCGGGCCGATTACTCCCGAGGTGCGGCCGCGAATCGGCGATGTTCTGGTCGCCTCGTTGGGTGACTTCGCGGTGTTTTCCTCGAAAGAGTTCGCGATCGAACTCAAGATGAGAGGTTTCCACGGCTCGGTGACTGCGGCCGAGATGCAAGTTCCGCTGCTCATCGCGCATGACTCGGTGTCACGGCGGGATTGACTTGTGGCGGATCTTAATTTTTATTCGGGCACGATGGATTGCGGAAAATCGACCCTCGCCCTGCAGGTGGACCACAACCACAGAACCCGGGGGCGGGTCGGACGGGTCTTCACGTCTCACGATCGCGCCGGCGAGGCGACCTTGTCGAGCCGGCTGGGCCTGTCAGTGGCAGCCATCGAAGTGCCGCTCGATTTCAACTTCTGGCAATTTGTCGTGGGCGAACTCACCAGCGGAGGTCGGATCGACTATCTCGTGTGCGACGAGGTGCAATTTTATTCCCGCGATCAGATCGACCAGTTGTCCAAAGTCGTGGACGAATTGTCGATCGATGTTTTCGCCTTCGGGATTCTGACCGATTTTCAGACTCACCTGTTTGTCGGCTCAGCCAGGCTCATCGAGCTCGCCGACCACGTTCATACGCTCCAGGTCGAGGCGCTGTGCTGGTGTGGCGAACGCGCCACCCACAACGCGCGTACCGAAAACGGGGAAATGGTCACCGAAGGCGATGTCATAGTCGTCGGCGATGTCGAGGACGACAATCGGCCCAGACCGGTTATGGGTTATGAAGTGTTGTGCCGGCGTCACCACCGACGCCATATGACGGCAGCCACCGCCAACGCCGCAGCGCTCTCACCCGACGTGCTGCCCTTCGCGTAGCGAACAAATCGGCAAAGCGAGTTGTTCGCCTTCGGGCTTGCCGCCGGACATGATCTCGTCCCAACTCGGGACACGACGGCGTTTGTGGCATTTTTTGCGCGGTGTCGAGACGCGCCAACTCATCACTCCCACCCACGTATGTACCGTGCACCCATGAATGCAAACCCGGTCTTGGTTACCGGTGCCACCGGAAACGTG
>JACMOZ010000517.1 GCA_014377785.1 Aeromicrobium sp. | reverse complement strand
CAGGCAGGACCGGGAACGGTCGTGGGACTTCCTGACGCGAGCGCTCGAAAGCGATCTCTCGGATATTCAGGGCGGGTCGACGCGGGACGGCATCCATATCGGCGCCATGGCGGGCTCGATCGACATGGTGCGGCGCTGCTTTACGGGCCTGGAGGTGCGCTCGGACATGCTCTGGCTGCATCCGCTCCTGCCGCCGGAGATCAACTCGATCGCCTTCGGCTTCACCTACCGGTCGCAGGACATCCGGATTGAACTGTGGAAAACCCGGTTACGAATCACCGTGGGGTTGAGCAGCGCTCCCCCGGTGATCGTGATGGTCGAAGGAAATCGCGCCGAGCTTTCCCCGGGCGAGACACGGGTATTCCTGATCGACGGTGCCGACGGGTCCTGAGGAACTGCCCGGGAGATCCGGCCGTTCGAAAGTGGCCCGAGGCGATCCTCAAGGCCCCCGGAGTGGGAGTGGAGTCTTAAACGGAGTCTCAACCCTCAAAACGATACGGCCGCTCGAACCACCTCGGGCGCTTCATCGAGCAGCAGCGAATTCAATGTTGCCCGCCAAACATGGGTATGCGCGGTGGCGAGCAGTTCGATCAATCGAGTGTTGCCCAGGCTCGAGACGGGTCGTAGCCGCGCGTCGTGGAGTCATATTCAGACCGCAGTTTGTCTGAGCGGTTCACCTAAAAATAGGCGATAGCGGGCCAGTGGACACTGCCGTCGGAGAGAACGAGGCCGGCGGAGACTGATTCTGAGGGCTCTCGGATGGCCGAGTAGCCGGTAGTGACCTCGTCGCCGAAATAACCGGAACCATCCCTCACTGCGGGCGACTTGATCGCCGCTCAGTCGTCGAAGAAGAAGCCACCGAGGCCAGCTGATGCGATGACTTCGACGAGTGTGAGTTTCGTCATTCGGACTTTCCTTGAGGAAACAGTGCAGCGGTGGCGGTTGTGCTGGGGCGGCCTTCGCTGAAAACAGCCAGGTCGAGCTGGCGCGGCTTACCGCTTGGGCGGAGCCGGAATGCGGGCTCTCCACTTGACGTGCTTCCCGCCGAAATGCGAGCCAATGCCACAGGATCGGAAGAGGGTCATGGGAGTTCGGCCGCGGCTTTCCCTGCCCGGATCACGGTGTTCCTGCATCCGCGGCAAGACTCCCCAATGCACCGCCCACTCGCGCCCGATCTATCGCCTCCGTGTCGAGCTTCGCCCATTCGCGAAGGACCGACTCAGTATGCTCTCCCCGCTGTGGCGCAGGGGTTGGCGCAAGAGTTTCATTCCCCATCTTTACCGGTGAGGCGATCGTCTTGATGCGCCCATCCAGCGGGTGGTCGGCTTCCAGGATCATGTGTCGGGCGTCGACTCGCGGATCGTTCAACGCATCGGCCACAGAATGAACCGGCTCACACGGGATTGCAGCGGCACTGAGTAGTTCAACCCGATGGGCGACAGTCAGGGCAGCAATCACTGTTTCGATTATTGCGATTACTTCAGACGAGTTTGACTGCCGGTCGGCAAGTGTGCGGAATTGCGGGTTTGTCGCGAGCTCGGCGTCTCCGAGGATCTCAGTCAAGCGCGTCCAGAATTTTTCTTTGGGCGCGGCGATCACGAGCCAGCCGTCTGCTGCTTCACACGCTTGAAACGGCACGACGGAGGGATGTGCAGAGTGATGGGTGCGCGTGGTTTCGAATCCGGCAAGAAGTCGACGATGGACAGACCCGACTTCGTGGGTGGGCCGTCGGGTTCGCCGGTTATGTCCATCCATCCGGTCATGCTCTGGATGACATAGTCGGAGCCTGGTTCCGCTCGTCGCGGTCCTGTCATGCCGAAGCCGCTCAGGGAGCAGCAGACGATCGCGGGATTGAATCCTTTGAGATCGTCCTAGGTGATTCCGATCTTCTTTGCTACGTCACCACGCAGGTTAGAAAAGACGCCATCGCTCACGGAGACGAGCTTTTCGGAAATCTTTCTTCCGGAATCCGTATTCAGGTCGAGCGAAATTGATTTTTTACCACGGTTGAAGGCTTCAAAGAATAAGGAGTCCTCCCCCGTCGCGTAGGGCGGAACGTACCTGCCCACGTCGCCCCCCGCATGAGGATCTTCGATTTTGATTATCGCTACGCCAGGGTCGGCGAGATGCGATGTCTCGAAAGGGCCTGCGCCGAATTGTTCTAGAGAAGGAATCCGGATGCCGGCGAGAGGAAGCGTCACTGGTCTCACCGTTCAGCTAGCCGTGCGCAGTTTCGCTGACGAGACGGAGTTGCGTGAAGGCGAGGATGCCTTCGATACCACCTTCGTAGCCGTATCCGCTATTTCCGAGTCCGCCAAGTGGCACGTCAGGAAGCGAAGGAGCGGTCTGGTTAATTCCGATGTTTGAGGCGTTTATCTTGCCCACGACTTCGTTCTTGATGGCGAGAGAGTTGGTGAACAAGTAGGCCGCGAACGAGTACGGGGCTGAGTTTGCAAAATCGATCGCCTCGCCGATGTTCGAGATCGGCACAACGGCGCAGATCGGACCGAAGGGCTCTTCGCTCATAATGTCAGCGTCACTGGGCACGTTTGAGAGGACAGTCGGAGCGAAAAAGAAGCCGGCGCGGTCCACCTGGCTACCGCCAGTCTCGATGACCGCACCTTTTGCGTGTGCATCTTGTGATAATCGGATGAGGGTGTCGACACGACCCTGATGTGCAACTGCTCCGAGGGTTGTGCCGTCCTCGTTGCCGTGCCCGATTTTGTAGCTATTGGCTTTTGCAACCAGCGCAGCGGTGAATTCTTTGTATATCGAGGAATGCACGAAGTATCTTGTTGGCGCCACACAGGACTGTCCGGCAGAGCCGAACTTCGCGGGTGAAGTTGTGGCGATGACATGGTCAATCTCGGCGTCGCTCCACACGATCACTGGAGCATGACCACCGAGTTCCAACACCGTCCTGATGAGGTTCGGTGCCGCCTGCGCTGCAAGCTTCTTGCCAACACTTGTCGATCCGGTGAAGGTAAGAGCCTTCGTGATCGAAGATTCGAGAACCTGGGACATCACTGAAGTCGGGTCACCAAAGAGCAGGTTGACGACGCCCGCGGGGAGTCCGGCGTCTGCTAGCACTTCGACGATCAGACGGGCAGTTGCTGGGCTGAACTCGGAGGCTTTGAGTACGACCGTGCAGCCAGCGGCCAGCGCAGCACCGAGCTTTCGGGTAGCGAGGACGGCGGGGAAGTTCCAGGCGGTGACCGCCACCACGACCCCCAGCGGAGTCGGAGTTGAGAGGCGGCGCGAGCCATCTGAGACACCAGGGAAGGTTGAGCCCTGGATGCGGGAAGCCTGTTCGCCGTTCCAGCGCAGGTTGTCGATCGATCGAAGAATCTCACCCCGAGAGTCGGCTGCGGTCTTTCCCGTTTCGAGCAGAAGGGTTGCGCTTGCTTCTTCGATCCGTTCAGTGAGCAGTTGCGAGGCCCTCACCAGGATGTGACCGCGAGTCGAAGCAAGCGTCTGGCTCCAAGCTGGAAAGGCGGCGCCAGCGGCGGCAAGCGCTTCGCTGACCTGCGACGGGTCAGCCAAGGACACCATCCCAACCGTCATTCCAGTACCGGGATCGACGTTCGGAAGGCTTCCCGCGTTTCCCTCGATCCACTGACCGTTGAGGAATAGCAGACCATTGAGATTCGGCTGCATGGGACTGCTATCGGACATAGGATGCTCCGTTGATGTCGATAGTGGTGCCGGTGGCATGACGAGCGAGCCCTGTGGCAAGGAAGACGATGACGTTCGCGATGTCCTGCGGTAGCGCCACCTGCCCGAGACCCGTCTGTTCGGCTGCGACCT
>JACMOZ010000516.1 GCA_014377785.1 Aeromicrobium sp. | reverse complement strand
TGCCCGACGAGCGGCGTGAAGACCGCCGAAAGCAAGAAGAGACCACCGGTCACGACGCCCGCCAGACCGGCCCGCGCCCCGCCGCCAACGCCCGAAGCCGATTCGATGTACGAGGTGTTGCTCGAAACCCGGGCGGCGCCGCCTGCGGCGGCGGCGATCGAGTCGACGATCAGGATCCTTTGTGCGCCTGCGGGCGTGCCCTCCTTGTCGTTGAGGCCTGCCTCGGCGCCGATGGCAGTCATGGTGCCCATGGTGTCGAAGAAGTCCGCGAGCAGCAGGGTGAACACCAGGAGCGCAGCGGTCACAAACCCGACGCGTTCGATAGAACCGAACAAGGAGAAGTCACCGATGAGCGAGAAATCCGGTTTGGCGACGATTTTGTCCGGCCAGGACGGCACGTTGAGATTCCAGCCCTTGGGGTTCTTGCCCGCATCGCTGGAGCCGACGTTGGCGATGGACTCGACGATGCCCGCGAGGACCGTGGTGGCCACGATCCCGATGAGGATCGCACCGGGAACGCCCCGCGCATAAAGCGCGATCATGAACAGCAGACCGATGCAGAACACCAGAACCGGCCAACCGCTCAGGTTTCCGCCGATGCCGAGCTGCACGGGCGGAGCGCCGATGCCCGTCGTACGGACGAAGCCCGCGTCAACGAGACCGATGAACGTGATGAACAAACCGATGCCGACTGCGATGGCGGTTTTGAGTTGGCGCGGCACGGCGTCGAAGACGGCCTTCCTGAAACCGGTCAACACCAGAATCAGGATGATCAGTCCCTCGAGGACAACGAGGCCCATCGCGTCGGCCCACGTCATCTTGGTGGCGACCGAATACGCGACGAAGGCGTTGAGCCCGAGGCCGGTTGCCAACGCGAGCGGGAAGTTGGCGACGACGCCCATCAGGATCGTCACCAGTCCGGCGACAAGGGCGGTGGTAGCGGCGATGACCGCGAAGCCGGAGCCGGACGTGGTGCCCCCGCCGAGAAAATTGCCGGTCTTGTCGGGCACGCCGGCGAGGATGATGGGGTTGAGGACGATGATGTAGGCCATCGTCAGAAATGTGACGACTCCGCCGCGCATTTCCTGACCGACCGACGATCCTCGTTCAGCGATCTTGAAGTAGCCGTCCAGAGCGTTCGACGTGGCGCTCCTGAAAGACCCGGTGCTCCTGGAAGACGCGGTGTCCTTGGAAGACCCGGTGCGTTTGGAAGGCATAGTGCTCCTGAACGAAGAGATGGTGCTGACGACTGGAGCATGCCAGAACGCATAGCGTGGTGCGACAAGGGCTCGCGATAGCAACCCCCGATCAACGTCGGCGGCGGACCACAACTGCACCGGCAGCCACGGTAACCACAGCGGCCACACCGATCACCCACGGGTTCAACTCGAACCCGCCTGATGGAGACCCGTCGGCTTCGCTGGACCGCGTCGGCGTCGCGGTCGGGCCTGCCGGCACCGGCACATTCGCCGCGACGCTGAAGCCGAAGCGCAAAAGCGTCGACCCGGCGCCTTCGCTTCCTATCAGAAAGGAGTCGCCGGCCGATTCCACCGCCAGCGTTTCGCCTTGTTTCTGATATGGCAGCGGCTCGGTCCTGACCTGCTGCCAAGTCCTCACGTCGAAGACGTGGATGCCGATGTAGGAACGCAAAACCGCATACCGGCCGTCGGGAGTGAACGCACCGTCGGTGAGAAGTAGCGGGACCTCGGCGTTGATCAGCGTCAGTTTGTTCGCGGTATCGGTCTTCAGTGCCGCCGGCAGCGGATAGACCTCGCCGCCGAAGAGCCCCTTGCTGACGAGGTACTTCTTATTCGTTTTCGGATTGATCAGGAGGGTTTCGATGTCTTGCGGCCCATCGGTATACGCCACCGGATAGCGATCGGCCTTAACCGAATGGTCGCCTTCGCCGGGTTCGGGCAGGGCATAGAGCGCCGCATCAATGCGGGTGTTGTCGTTGTCGCCCGTGTCGGCGATCCACAGGGTCCCGTCGCTGTCGATCGACAAGGCTTCGGTGTCCAGAAGTGTCCCGCCGGTCACTCTTGTCGCCCCGACCACCTTGCCGGTTGACACCCGGATCGCGAAAACTACGGGGGTGTTTCCAGAGTCGTTGATCGTGTAGGCAAGATCGGGATGACCGTTGCTGATGACGAGTCCGCTCGATTCGGTGATGCGCGGATCGGTGATGGTGCTCACCACGTCAAACCCGTCTACGCCGCCTGCCCGCGGCAACGTCGCACCTTGCGCCTCGCGGCGCAGAGACGTGACCAGCACGACGGCAATCAGGGCCACGAGCAATCCGGGAATGAGTAATCGTCGATAGCGGGGATTCATCTCAGTTCAGCATGCCAGCACTTCCTGAGGACACCACCCCCGGTATGAGCGCAGACGGTAGTCTGGCTATGTGAGTGAACACGAAGACCGGACGATCCACGAAAGCGATGGACCCGACACCGTCGAACGCAAAATGGGGCACCGCGAAAGCGAACGTCTTCACCGTGTCGCGCGACGCCACGAATTCGGTCGTCCCGAACTCACCGAACTCGAACTCGGCAAAACGACGCACAAGGTCGCCGAAGTCGAACCGATGGATGTCGACGGCGTCCGCACCATGACCGTTGGCACCATCGTTTGGGGTGTCATCGCGATTGCCTTGTTACCGTTTCTGGGCACCCTCGAGTCGACGGACCGCATCTGGTGGATGTGGACAGCGGTTGCCGGTTTCGGCTTGGGCCTCATCGGCGTCGAATACTGCCGCCGACGCAAGAATGCGTTGCGGATGCAGCCAGGAAAACGCCGCCGCACGAACTAGGAATACGCCGCGGGCGGTGACTTGGCGTCCAGTGCCAGCGATTGCGTGAACGCAAACTCACCGCCGCAGGGCAGGAATACTCAATCCATCTTGAGGACCTTTGTACGTAACGGGACTTCCTTGATGAGAAGCGCCGTCACGAGGCTTATGACAGAGACGACCGCGGCGATCATAAAGATGTAGCCGGTCGCGTCGCCGTATGCCGACTCGACGATGTTGAGCACCGGACCGGGCATGCCCTTGAGGTTGAGCAGGCTGCCTCCTCCACCGTCGGCCGGGGCACCGATCGCGGCGAAGCTTGCCCAAAACGTCGTTTTCCACCTGGCTGGCGAGGATGGCTCCAAGCACCGAGACGCCCACGAATCCCATGTAGATCATCGTGTGCCATTCGGGCGTCCCGTGGTCGACCGTGCCCAGCATCGCGAGCCCGAAGAGGAGCAGCGCTGAACCCAGGATAAGGAATCGTTTCCATTTGCCGGTGCGGGTGATGAGGAGCCCCGAACCGACTGTCCCGAAGAACGAACCAAGCATCAACGGGATGGTCAACAGTCCGGCCCTCGTCGGCGAATGGCCACCGGCGACCTGGAAGTACTGACCGAGGAACACCGAACCGCCGAACATGGCAATGCCCACCGAGATGCTGCCGAGGATGGCCAGCGCCGTCGTCCGATCGCGAAGAACTGGCAGCGGCAACATCGGTTCCGGGTGGCGGGCCTCGACCACAATGACGAGGGCGGCCGCGAGCAGGCTGCCGCCGAGATACAAAGCGCTGGGGATCGAAACCCAGTTGTAGGAGTTGCCGGCGAAGGACACCCAGATGAGCGGGAGGCTCGCGGCGATCGCTATGAGGATGGCGCCGAGATAATCGATACGGACTTTTCGGCGGATCGTCTCGACGTGCAGGTACTTCTGCAAGATGACGAGGCTCATGATCGCCAGCGGCACACAAACGAAAAAGGTCCAGCGCCAACCGAGGCCCGGTGTGTCGACGATGACGCCGCCGAGCAACGGCCCGCTGACGGTGGCGACTGCCATCGTGGCGCCCATATAACCGCTCTAGCGGCCGCGTTCGCGTGGCGAAATGATCGACCCGATGATCGACTGGGCGTTGGCGGTCAACCCGCCCATACCGATGCCCTGGATAGCTCGCATCGCAATGAGTTCGGGCACGTTCTGCGAAATTCCGGCGAGCACCGAGCCGATGACGAAGATGACAATCGACAACTGCACCAGAAGTTTTTTGCTGAAAAGATCGGAAAGTTTGCCCCAGACGGGAGTCGACACCGTCATGGCCAGGAGAGATGCCGTGACCACCCAGGTGTATTGGGTCTGCGAACCATGGAGGTCGGCGATTATCGTCGGCAAGGCGTTCGACACGATTGTCGAACTGATGATCGCGGTGAAGAGCGTGGCCAGCAGGCCGAAAAGAATTTCCAGAATCTCGCGGTGAGCCAGTTCGGCGGGCTGTTCGGGCGCCCGTTCGGGGGCCCGTTCGACCTCGGGCGCTTTGACATCAAGTTGCATATCGCAACTACAAACAACTTAGTTGTAACATGCAACTAAATTACGCAAACGTGACAAAAGTAACAACCGAGGGCTAACTCAGGCAGCGCCCTTTCGCGAAGCGCCTTTTCACATAGTGTCGACGGCGTCGACCGAAACCGTGTCGAACACGTGAGCCGACAACACTTGAGGACCCGCCGACTTGCCGAGCTTGGCGCCAGAGTGAGCTCCACAACCGTGGGCAAAGGCGACCGCGCGGCCATCGTCGTTGGCCATCGCATTGGCGCAGACGCCGAACGACAAGGAAAGCGGCCCTGCCATGCGAACGAGGAATCCACACGTGCCGCAGACTCCGGGGGCTTGCTGGGCGAGCGGGACATCGGGGCCTTGTTCGCCTTCATACCAACGCTGGGCGGCTTGCTCACGGCCTTCGATGGACAACACCAACGGCCGGCCAATGCCGACGCCCTTGGCCACGGCGCGGTCGGCCGGATTGTCGTCGTCATCGCCCGCGGACCATGCCGGCACGAGGCGCGGATCGTCGTCGTCGGGTGGGAGTACGTCGCCGGGGCTCAGGTCACCGGGCTGGATGCGGTCTTTGTAGGGCGTCCAGGAAGGCGCGATGATGGCGTCGTCACCGGGCAGCAGGACCACGTCGTTGACGGTGACGTTGTCGCTGTCAGGGGCACGCGTGACGCTGACCCCCCAATACCAACCGCGATAGCCGGCCTTGGTGCAAGCAAAGAGATGCGAAACGAAGCGTTCGCCGTCCATCGTGACGCCGAGCGCCTCGCCGACCGCGCCCTCATCGGCAGCCTCGAGGAGCGCTGCCCGCGCGAGATCGGTCGCAGCAGCGCATACGGCATCGGCAGAAATCGACATACCCCGATTATCGCTTATGTCCGACCTGCAATGGGCTGCGGGGTGGTGCAAGATGGGCCTATGGAGGAACCCGAGCAGACCACTGCCCGCGGGCCTTCTCGACCCCATGCTTCACGAATCGGGCAATCGGCGCAGACCGCCCGCCGGATCACTGGCGGAACGGCGAGGATCATCGCTGGCGGCGGCAATAAGGCCTACACGGGGGCTAGGCGGTTCACCCACGCCAAAGGCGCCGGCGAGAGTGGCTTGTCGCGACTCCTTGAGATGCACGCGTTCAATACGGCGGGCGACGCCGCGGTCGCAGTGTCCTTGGCCGGAACCCTGTTCTTCACCGTGCCTTCGGGCGAGGCCCGTGGCCAGGTCGCGTCCTTCCTGCTGTTGACGATGCTTCCCTTTGCGGTGGTCGCTCCCCTCATCGGACCGTTCCTCGACCGATTCCGTCGCGGCCGGCGTTGGGCGATCGGCGGCACGCTGGCCATCCGCGCCTTCTGCTGCTGGGTGCTGGCCGGTGCCGTCAACGGGGGTTCGGCCGCAATCTTTCCGGCCGCCCTTGGTTGCCTGGTGGCGTCCAAGGCTTATGGCGTCACGCGCGCTTCGGCTGTCCCCCGCGTCCTGCCAGCAGGTTTCACCCTCGTCAAAGCCAACTCCCGTATCTCGCTGACCGGAACCGCCGCGGCGGCAATCTCAGCGCCGCTCGCGATCGGCGCCGCTGCCATCGGGGCCGAATGGGCTTTGCGTTATGCCTTCATCATTTTCATCATCGGCACCGTGCTGGCCATCTTGTTGCCGGCCCACGTCGACTCCAGCGAAGGCGAAGAGCAGGCCGACCTTTCGGCCGTGAGTAATGGCAAACGCAAGGGGCGCGGCGTCACTCATGCCGTGGCCAACGCCTTGCGGTGCAATGCCGGACTACGATTCCTGTCCGGATTCCTCACCTTGTTCATGGCGTTCATCCTGCGCGACCGGCCGTTCGAGGGCTGGGAGGACCGTGTCACGATCCTGATGGGACTCATCATCGGGGCGGCCGGAATCGGCAGCATAATCGGTGTTCTGCTCGGTTCGGGGATGAAGACCCGCAGGCCCGAAACCGTTGTCGTCGTGGTGTTCGTGCTGGACGTTGCGGTGGTCAGTTTCACCGCGGTCACCTACACCTTGTTGACAGCCATCCTGCTCGGACTGACGGTCGGCCTCTGCCAGTCACTGGGCAAACTGAGTCTCGACGCCCTGATCCAGCGAGATGTGCGCGAAGCTGTGCGTACGAGTGTGTTCGCACGCTCGGAGACCTTGCTGCAGTTGTCGTGGGTCATCGGCGGCTTCTCCGGACTCGGATTAGCCCTGCAACCCCCTCGTGTCGGCCTGTTCGTGACCGCTGCCGTGCTGGTGGCATGGCTCGTCTTCGTTGTGGTGCAACCGCGTCTGGCAGCGGCGAAGGACGAGCCCGTCAACCTTTAGCGCGTAGCCCGTGAAGGTGAGCTAAAGCTCGAGTTCGGCGGCCAGGGCGCGCAACAGATTGGCGACGGGCTTGGCAGCCTTGGAGTCGGGATGGCGATTATGGCGGTAGCCCTCGCCAATTCCGTCGAGCAAGCCGATGAGGTCTTCGACGATGACTGCCATGTCCTCGGGTGACTTGCGGCGAGCCTGCGATTGCGACCTGGACACCGAGGTGACGGGGTCAAGCAGCCGGACCTGAAGAGCCTGATCGCCCTTGCGACCCTGCACGATGCCGAATTCGACCCGAGCACCGGTCTTCAATGCCGTCGTTCCGGCAGGCAGGGCCTCAGCGCGCACATACACGTCGGGACCGTCCTCCTGGCTCAGGAATCCAAAGCCTTTGTCGGCGTCGTACCACTTGACTTGGCCCGTGGGCATGGCGTTGCCTCTTCTCGCTGTTCGGCATGATGTTGTGATTCGAGGTCAACCCTAGTGCGAACGCCGAACGGCGGTGGAACCGCTAGCCGCTTCACGTCTCGCGCGTTCCAAACGCCTTTCCTTCAACAACATCAGGAGGGCACGTTGAGACCGAATCTTCGACCGTCGGTTGTCCTTCATCATCGCGAATCCCCTCAATCGGCCAAGCGTCGGGCGGTAACAGTGTTGTTGCGGATGAACAGTCCCGAAGCACCCGCGGCAAGCAGCGGGACCACGATCGCCAAAATTGCGAACAGCATCCACGGGAGTTGGACGATCGAGCCGCCCGTCTCATCGCGCGTGAGCGATCTGGCGGCCAGGATGCCGGGAAGAAGACCGATGATCAATCCCATCGCGACGCCGAGGACTCCGATGGTCAGGGCCTGGGCCGCGGCCATGACCCGGCGGGTCGATGGTGTCGCACCAATCGCATTCAGGGTGGCGAAATCGGGTCTCGCGTCGTTCAGGGCAAGGCCTGTTGCGCTCAGGGTTCCGATCAGGACGGCAACTCCGCCGACGACAGCAAGCAAAATCACTATGAACGAGTCATCGTTGTGATAGCCGCGTTCGACATCGAGTTGGCTCGACGGGTCGATGAGCGATTGTCCGTTGCCCTTGATGACCGTGCTGAGCAACTTCACCTCCGCGGCAGAAACCGTTCCGCTGATGAGTACCTGCTGAGCAGTTAGAGGCAGCGCGAAAGCTTTGGCGGTTTCGGGCGAGACAATGAGGTTGGCCAGTATCGGTCGGGTGCCGGCTGGGACCGGGCCCATACCCAGATCGGCTTTGACGACGCCGATCGTTTGGGCCGCTGCCTTGATCGCTTCCCCGTTGTTGTCAACGACGCGGAGATTCAGCGTTTGCCCCGGACCAGTCTCATTGATTCCTGGCACCAAACCCTTGCCCGCCTTCAAAGCCTCTGACTGGGCTGATGTCAGGATGACGCCCCAGGCTTTGAGGGTCAGTGCATCGGCGGCAACAACCGATGAACTGACATCAGCCGAACCGGAGCTCCCGTTGCCGAAGTCGATCATCGGGAACCATTCGCATCCTTCCTCGTCGCTGCAATCGGGCTTTTCGATGCGTATCCGGGCTTGGGCATCGGTGAGCAGGGGCGCCAACGTGCGGCTTGGAAACATCGCCGAAACCTTTGACTTCACCGCGTCGTAATCGCTGCCGACATTGATCACTGCGGTGTTGACCGGCCGCGAAAACGCATAGTCCTCCCTTCGCTGTTGCTCGTCGCTGGTCGACCCGACGCCGAGTGCGACGATCCCGGCGACAGCTGCCATGACCGCGGCGATGGCCGGAGCGCTCCTCGACGTATGACGCGCCGTGTCGCGGAGGGCAAGCCGCAGTGGCAACGGCAACGCCGGCGCCAAGCGGGCAACGAACCGGATCAACGCAGGGATGATGAAGACCACGCCGACAACCACGAAGATTGCACCGGTAGCAATTCCCGTGTCGGAGTTTTCCGGCCGTGCCCCGTTGAAAGTGAGAAGCAGGCCGATGATCACCACGACAAAGCCGAAGATCGGCCATCCGGCGCGTCCCCCGGCCTCGATCCGGCGACCAGCCAGGACTGTGGTTAAAGGTTCCCTGCTGACTTGCCTCGCCGGCGCATAGGCCGCGATCGCGGCGGCCATCGAGCCCAGGAGGATCGCAAGAAGCGCCAGCGGCAATGACCATTCGAAAGGCCCGAAGCTCATCCCGAAGAGCTGGCTGTTGCCGGCAAAGATGAGGCGTGAAATCACTACGCCGACTGCTGCACCGACAACGCTCGCGGCAAGACCGAGCACGAGAGCCTGCGCAATCACTACCCGCCGGATGTCGCGCGGTGAACCTCCAGCGGCGGCGATGAGGGCGAGTTCACGGCGCTGGCGCCGCACGCCGACGGCGAATGCCGGCCCGGCCAACAAGATGACTTCAATCATGATGGCGGCGATCACGATGCGGACTACCGCAACGCCTTCATTGGATCCCTGGGCAGATTGGGTAGCGTCCCGCGGCGGGTCATTGATGACTGCCCGCGACTCGACGAAGAAACCCGCCTTGTTGAGCCCCTGCACCTGCTCCCAGGTGACCGGTGCCAAGCGGTCGATGAGGAACTCGCTCGTACGGCGGCTCATCGGTATGGAGCTTGAGGGCAGAACAGCGATCACGGCGCTACCCGGGTCGGGCACAATCGATCCGATGTCGCCGATGCCAACAACTTTGAGTTTCACGCCGCCCTCGGTAGTGATGCTGCTGCCGAGGCCGAGCGTCCCGTCCTCGTTCAGGTTTTGGCTGATTACGACCTCATCGGCCGCGGAAGGAACACGTCCCTGTTTCAACCCGATAATTCCGTCGGTTCCCGGACGGGTGAAATCGGACTCGATCACATCCACGCCTGTCAGGGGATGGCTTTCGAGAGTCACGAACCCTCGTGTGAGGGAAATGATTGAGGCATCAGTCAGTTTCGCGAGTTTCAAGGCGGCCGCATCGGATTCGGAGGCCGCGAGTTCGTTTCCAGCCCAGGAGAAGTTGATGGCGTTGCCATCCTGCCCGACCTCGCCGCCCAGGAATCTGGCTACTGCCTGCGTCGATCCCATGCGCGCCGGGATGTTCTCGTTCGGGGAGATGTCTTGTGTCAGGAACAGCGTTGCGAGCACCACTGCCAGCGCAACTGGCGCCCCGACCATCAATGCGACGAGTGTACTGCGGCCTTTCGCCCTGGTGATGCTGCGTACGGCGAGTCGAAGCGATGCGCGCCAAGCGGGAATGAGCCGGTTCATGCCGTCTCCGGCTGGATCCGCAACACGGGTGCCCCCGTGTTGCCAGAAGAGTGCGTCGAATCGACGACTTCGCCATCACGAAGGAAGATGACGCGGTCAGCCCAGCCGGCATGGCGGGCTTCATGAGTCACCAGGATTCCGGCCGCACCGGCGTCGATGCGTTCGCGAAGCGCCCTGAGAACAGCCTCCCCCGTCTGCGAATCGAGGGCGCCGGTCGGCTCGTCGGCCAGCAGGACTTGTCGAGGTCCGACCAGTGCTCTGGCAATGGCGATCCGCTGCTGCTGACCACCGGAAAGCTCATCGGGGAAACGGCCGGCAACATCGGCCAGGCCGACGCTGCCAAGAGACACCATGGCTTCGTCGTGGGCAACACGATTTCTGGCCCCATCGAGTTCAAGCGGTAGAGCTACGTTCTCAACTGCCGACAGCGAGGGGATGAGGTTGAGGTCCTGAAAGACGTAGCCCAGGCTTCGTCGACGCAGACTCGCGAGAGCAGCAGCCCCGAGTCCCGACACCGATTGACCCAGAATGCGCACCTCCCCATCGGTGGGTTGCTCGAGTCCTCCTGCCAAGGACAGCAACGTCGATTTGCCCGAGCCCGAAGGACCCATGACGGCGACGAGTTCGCCTTGAGCCAGTTGCAGGTTGATGCCCCTCAAAGCGCGCACCCGGGTTGCGCCCTCTCCATAGGACTTGCCGGCCTGCTTGAGCTCGATCAATACGTCGTTCATGCTTTGCTCCCCGCCGCTTGCTTCGCTGCCGCATTGCTCACGATGGTTTCAACATGGTCGAGCCATCGGGTCTCGGCTTCGGCGGTGAAGGAAAGTTTGTCGACAACCAATTGCCAGGCAAGGTCACCTTCAGCCTCGGCCTGCTTCTTGAGTCTGGTGAGGTCCTGCAAATGTTGGATCGTCGTGGCCCGCTGGGTTTGAATGATGTCCTTGATGTCGATGTCGGCGAGGGACACGGCGAGCGCCAGTTTGATGGCAAGCTCGTCGCGTGAATCATCGCCCGAATCGACCGGTGAAAGCCACCAGTTGCGGACTTCTCCAGCGCCAGACCCGGTCAGTTGGTAGGCGATGCGGCCTTCGGCGTCTGGTTCGCCGGCGGTGAGGACGAGGCCGTCGCGCTGCAGCCTGGACAGGGTCGTATAAACCTGACCGACATTGAGAGGCCACGTGCCGCCGGTGCGCTTCTCGAACTCGGCGCGAAGCTGGAAGCCATACATGGGGCCCTCACTGAGCAGGGCAAGGATTCCTTGTTTCACCGACACGATCTCTCCTACATACTCGGTATACACCTATAGGTATACCGAGTATGTAGGAGAAGCGCAAGCACCAACTACGTGTTGTCGGGCGGGGGCTGGTCGGCTTTGAGTTCGCGGTCCTCGAAGGTGACCTCCACCGACTGGAATCCCTTGTGCCGTTGCGATTTCGCATAATCGGCATAGGCGCGCTGATCGGCCGGTGTGAGCGAGACATTGTCGGTGAATGGCGTAAGCAAAGCGCGCGGGTAGAGCTTGCGGCGCAGCACCACATTGAATTCAAGACCCATCACCGTCATGACTCCGGCGAGATAGATGAACGCGATGAGACCGAGGACCAAGGCGAACGTCTTATTCGTCTGACTGGTCTTGGCGATGACGTTGGCCACATACGAATTGCCGCCCACCTGAAGCAATTGCCACATAACCGCGCTCACTAAAGCTCCCGGAAAGACCGACCGCATGCCGGCCCGGCCCGCACTTACGAGGCGGAAGAGACCCACGAATATCAAGACGGTCAGGAAGAAACCGACTAGACGAATGAGCCAACTGAGGCTCTCCTCGACGCGGGCTCCCAACGATTGGGGATTCGCCAACAAAGACGTTGTGACCGCGACCGCAAGAATGCCCAGACCGCCAATAGCCAGGAAGATGAGGCTGCGAAAACGCATGAGGACGGGGTTGGCACGGCTATTGCGAGGCACCGACCAAGCGACATTTGCCGCATTCTGGCAAGCCTGGCCAAGACCCATCGCACCGTATGTCGCCGCGAGGGCGCCGATGACAATGGCGGAGGTGCTGCCGCTGAGGCCTTCGGGACGGCCGAGCTGGTCGCCAATGATCGGGAACTGGCTCAACGCGGAGTTGAGAACTCTGTCTCTGAGGGCGGAATCCCCCTGGATGAGAAACCCGAGGATCGACGAGCCCATCAACAGGAGCGGAAAGATCGCGATGAACGCGTAGTAGGTGATGATCGCGGAGAGGTAGGCACCCTGATCGTCGAAGTATTTGTAGATCACCGCGAGCGGGAACCCGACGACTTTGTGGTTGCGCTGGAAGTCGTCGACCTTGTCGACAAAACTAGACACTGTGCCGCCTCGCTTCGTCGGCGACGTGGTTGAAGGTCGCCTCGTCGAGCACGGCACCCTCGCGCCGAATGGTGTCAGGGTCGATTCGAATCAGCCGGTCGGTGCGCACTTCGCTTTCACGCCCCTTGGCGTCCCACGGTCCAGAACCGATGTCGAGCCAGAAGCGGCCCTCGCTTTGCTCGAAGGCGTGATCGCGGTCGTGATCTTTTGAGGTGAGCATCAGTCCGATCAAGGATTCGCCTTCGCGGGCGACGATGAGCACCGGCCGATCTTTGCCAAGAGTGTCGTCCTCTTCATACGGCACCCAGGCCCAGACGATTTCGCCCGGATCGGGTTGTCCGTCGGGCTTCGGAGCGTATGCGATGTCCACGAGGAAACCATCCCATATGAGACGGGCGCCCCGTGGTTTCGACAACCCTGTGCTTTCGACAACTTGGCGGCTCCGCCGCAACACGCTCTAACTGACTTCGCGCTCACTTCGCCCATTGGAGCTGCAGCCTCGCTCGGCTCAGTCAAAATCGGGAAGTTCGCGTTTCATGACCTTGCCGGTGGGGTTGCGCGGTAATTCATCGAGGAGCATGATTTTGCGCGGAACGGCGAACCGTGCGACCCGTTCCTTCGCAAAGGCTATGATTTCGGCCTCGGTGATGGTCTCGCCGTCCCGTACGACGATGTAGGCCGCGAGGCTTTGCCCCCAGGCCTTGTCTGGGATGCCGGCGACAACGACGTCGGAAATGCTCGGATGGTCGATGAGGGCGTCCTCGAGTTCGCGCGGGAAGACGTTTTCGCCGCCGGAAATGACCATGTCGTCATCGCGCCCGCACACGAACAATCGACCCAAGGCGTCGAAGTAGCCTAGGTCGCCGGTGCTCATCAAACCGTTCTTGAACGACTTGTTGTTGCCGTCGGTGTAGCCCCCGAATGGCATGTCGTTGCCGACATGAATGACACCGGTTTCACCTTGGGGCAACTCATTGCCGTCGGCATCGAGGATCAGGACATTCGTACGGAACGGTGGCGTGCCAGCTGTCCCCGGCGCATCCCTCAACTGTTGAGGCGAGGCGATCGTGACCCAGCCGGTTTCGGTGGCGCCATAGAAGTTATAGACCGAATCGGTATAGAGGTCCATGAAGTGATTGGCCAGGTCGCCGGCGAGCGCTGAGCCGCTGCTCGCCGTGATGCGAAGCGAACTGGTGTCCGTCGTCCTGATGATCTCGGGATCGACGTTGACAAGACGCTGGATCATGAGCGGCACCACGACCAGCACGTCGGCCTTGTATTTTTCGATGTCTTTGATGACTTTTACGACGTCGAAGCGCCGACGCATGACATAGGTCGGCACGGTCGACAAGCCGAAACCGAAGTTGATGAGCCCCCACGAATGAAACAACGGTGCAGCCAGGACGACAACTTTGTTGCCGCGATAGGGAATGGAGCCGAAAAACGCCAGCAAAGGTTTGAGGTCCTCGGGCTCTTCGCGCTTGGCGCCCTTGGGCAGGCCCGTCGTGCCAGAGGTGAAAATGACGACCGAGCCGTGGCTGGAAGGCTTGGGGTGGTTTTTGGCGGACTTGCCCTGGGCGATCTCATCAAGGCTCGGGAGGTCTTCGGGCTTTGCGCCATCAACCCAGGCCAGCACCAGCTTGTCGCGGTCGACGGTGTCGCCGACGGTCAGGAACTCCTGGTCGAGCACGACCATCTTGGCGTTTTCGCGCACAGAGAGTTCGCCGAGCTGGGAACTGCTCGCCATCGTGTTGAGCAGAAGGATGCGGCCGCCGGCCTGCATGATCGCCACCGCGGCAATGACCATGTAACGGTGGTTGCGGCACAAAAGGGCGACCGAGTCGCCGGCTTCGAGGCCCCTGTCCTTCAACCCCTGGGTGAGTCGATTGGTCTCGTCACGGACTTCGCTCCACGTCAGTTCGCCGGCGTCATCAATAATGGCGAGTTGGTGGGGAAATCGAGCCGCCGCCACACCGACCGCAGACGGGAATCCCGGGCCCCATTTGGCCAATTGCCAACCGGCACCGATCAAGCGGTGCGGAAGTTGTGGCTGCAAAAGGCCGATCTGCCGAAAGACCTTGATAGCAAATCCTAATTCACTCATACGTGCTCCAGATCAGATTCCGACGATTCCCGAGGCTATCGCGCACACGACGACACGCGTACTTTAACAGCGATTTACTCGACTCCCCATCCCGAGATGTGGGCATTTCCCCGGGGTCGCAGAGCGGCAGACCCCCGGGAAGCGCCCACATCTTGCCGGTTAGCGGCGTCGGGTCGAGCCTCAGGCGTCGCGGCGGAGGAACAACGCGTATGCCCCAGTCAGCAACAGGCCAACGAACACGGCGAAAACGATGCCGCCGCCGACAGCGCCGAACGGCACATAACCCAGGAATTGCAAAAGATCATTGATCGATTGGCGGGTGTACATCTGCCCACCGGCGTCATACGGCAGATACTTGAGGATGGTCACCAACCCTCCCCCGCCGGTCGGGTCGCCCGAGGCTGCCTTGATGGCGACGACGACGGCCCGGATGATCGTTTCGACCACCGAGGGGACCAGCATGAGCAGCGCAACAGCCGCCGTCTGGTTGCGGATGATCGCCGAATAGGCGAAACCCGACCAGGAGAACAAAACCGTGAAGATCACGACGCCGAGAGTCAGTCTGGCCAGCCCGCCAAGAGTCGGCATACCGACGCCGAAGATCGCGGCGCTGAGCATCGACACCGCCACGCAACCGATAGCCGCGCCGGCCGCAACCACCCCGGTTGTCACCAGTTTCGCGCCAAACACCGCTGAGCGGCTGGGGATCGCGGTGAGCGTCGCGCGAATCATGCCGTGCCGGTATTCGTGACCCATCGAAAAAACGCCGACGATGCCCAGAATGTACGCAAGGAACAGTGGCGCGAAGCCCGATGCCGCGCCCACCGTCACGAGTTGGGTGATGGGATCGTCGCCGCCGGACAACGGGCCGGATTCGGGCAATTGCGAGGCTATAAGCATCGTCATCAGGAATTGGAAGACCAAAGACAAACCGATGAGCCAGAACGTTGATCGAATGGTGCGCAATCGCATCCATTCATAGGCGAGCGCGCCCCTCACGGTGCTCCCCCGCCCTTGAATTCTTCGGCCAATCCGGTCGCATCGAGGAAGGCCTCTTCGAGCGTCGCCTCGTTCGTGACGAGTTGATGGATGCGCGCCTGAACGTCCCGGGCGGCATCGCCGATCTGTTCGGCGGTCACGCCGACAATCGTCAGTTCGGTCCCCTCGCCCGTGACTGAGCCTCCGAGAGCGGTGATGGCCGGGACGAGGATGCCCTGATCAGGCGACGTCAGGCTGACGGTGCCGCGGGTACTCGCTTTGACGAAATCGGACACCTTGCAATTGGCAAGCATCACGCCACGGCCAATGACCACGAGTTCGTCCGCGAGGACGGCCATCTCCTGAAGCAAATGACTGGACACGAACACCGACTTTCCTTCGGCCGCCAGGTCTTTGAGCAGGTTGCGGAGCCAGGTGATTCCTTGCGGATCGAGACCGTTGCTCGGCTCGTCGAGGATGAGCGTATGCGGGTCTCCGAGCAAAGCTGCGGCGATGCCGAGGCGCTGACCCATACCGAGACTGAACTTCCTGGGCTTGCCGCCGGCCACGGAGGTGAGGCCCACCATCTCGAGAACTTCATCGACCCGACTGGTCGGGATCTGGTTGGCCGCCGCGAGCATCCGGAGGTGATTGCGGGCCTTGCGGGTGGGATGGAACGGTTTGGCCTCGAGCAGAGATCCGATGTGGCGCATTGGGTGCTTGAACTCGTCGAAGGGTTTGCCGTCAAACGTTGTGCGGCCTTCGCCCCGGTCAAGACCGAGCATCAGGCGCATCGTCGTGGACTTGCCCGAACCGTTGGGGCCGAGGAAGCCAGTGACGCTCCCCGGCTGGACGACAAAAGACAGGTCAACGACGGCCGGCTTGGAGCCAAACGTCTTGCCCAGATGTTGCGCCTCGATAACAGCCATGGCACCTACCTTGCCATGCCCCTCTGAGCGTGACGTTTGGCAAGCGACACGCCGTACTTTTCCTGCCGAACGTCACGCCCAACGGATTGGAAGGTTCTAGGCGCGGCCGCTGCTGGTGCGGGCTCGACGAGACAAGGAGTCGATCGTCACCGCGAGGAGCAAAACCGCACCGGTCACCATGTAGCGGATTTCGGCATCGACTCCAATCAGGTTCAACCCACTCGTGATCGACTGCAACACGAGCATCCCGAACAGCGCGGCATACGTGGAACCGCGGCCACCAAAGAGGCTTGTGCCGCCGATGACAGCGGCGGCGATCGCCATCAGGTTGACGTCAGCACCGCCGCTGGTTTGGGCGACAGCCTGAAGTCGTGCCGCCGCCAGAACCCCTCCGAGAGCGGCGAAAAGCGAACTTAGCGCAAAGACCGAGAGGTAGACACTGTTGACCGCAATGCCCGAGCGGCGCGCAGCCTCTTCATTGCCACCGACGGCAAACACGTGGCGACCCCACGCCGTTTTGCGCAGAAGAAGGTCGACGAAAATGATAGTCAAAACCCAGAACAATGGCATATAGCCGATGCCACGGTCTAGGTTGAGGTAGTAGGCAAGGTAGGCCAAACCAAGGACGAGCACCACGGCGCGGATGGCGATGCTTCGGATCGTCGGTCCCGACAAGTTAGCCGCAATGCGCCGGCGGATCGTCCGGGCGCGGAACAGGAAATAAAGTGCACCCGCAAGCACAGCGAGGATGTACGAGGCTGTGGGCGACAAGAACTTGAAACTCGCAAAGTCGATCAGTGCAGAATTGACCGGGAGGTTCACCGTGCCGTTTTTGCCCAGGACCATGAGTTGCAGGCCGAGAAAGGCCAGCAAGCCGGCTAGCGTGATGACGAAGCTCGGGACACCGAATCGGGTGTAAAGCAGCCCATACAGAACACCGATAGCGAGTCCCGCGGCGAGCGCGGCAAGGATCGCCAACGCCAACGGCCAACCGTGATAGACGAGCAGGACTGCGAGGACGGAGCCGGCCACACCGCTGACCGAGCCGATCGACAAGTCGATCTCGCCAAGCAGCAGGATGAGGACGACACCGATCGAGATCATGCCGATTGTCGCCGAGTCGAGACTGAGCTCGACCAGGTTGCGTGAGGACAAGAAGCGCGAGTTCTGGCTCTGGAAGATGATCCAGATCGCGATAAGACCGACGATCACCGGGACCATTCCGAGATCACCCGAGCGGAGTTTGCCGAGGGAACCGCGTAGAAGTGACAGCGGCGAGGAATCCTCCACGAGACGTTCGTCGGCCTTGTCGGCGAAGGCTGCGGTGGGATCGCTCATCCGATTTCTCCCTCATCCAGGTCAATACTGCGCGATTGGGTCGCAGCGGACTCGTCATGGACGCGTGTTGCACGCTGCGTGACCACGTTGTCCGAGGCGCCGGTGATGGCGGCAACCAGTTGTTCGGTCGTCACGTCGCCGATTTTGAATTCGGCTCCGTTGCGACCGAGACGCAAGACATAAATGCGGTCCGCGACGGCCTGTACATCGGCCATGTTGTGGCTGATCAGGACCACGCCGAGGCCGCGGCTGCGCAGACGTTCGACGAGGTTCAGCACTTCGGCCGTCTGTGCAACACCGAGGGCAGCGGTCGGTTCATCGAGCATCACGACCTTGGGGTTGCCGACCAGGCTTCGGGCAATCGCCACGGTTTGGCGCTGACCGCCCGACAGAGAAGCGATAGGTATGCGTACGGAAGGGATCTTGGCCGAGAGCTGACGCAGGAGCTCCCAACTCTGTTTTTCCATCTCGACCTCATCGAGAGTACCGGCGCTGCTGAGTTCCTGGCCGAGATAGAGATTGGCGACGACATCGAGGTTGTCGCATAGAGCCAAATCCTGGAACACCGTAGCGATGCCGAGGGCCTGTGCCTGCTTGGGTCCGTTGACGGTGACGGGCAAGCCATCGAAGACCATGTGGCCCTCATCGGCTTGGTAGACCCCGGCCATGATTTTGACCAAGGTCGACTTGCCGGCGCCGTTGTCGCCGACAAGGGCGACCACCTCACCGGGATGAACTTCGATTGACACGTCCGAGAGCGCCTGCACGGCGCCGAATCGTTTTCCGATTCCGGTGAGAGTCAGCACCGGTGCGTTGGCAGTAACCATGAGGCGACCTTATTCCAGTTATCCGTGCTCGGGCATGAACTCAGCGCTGTACGCATTGTGGGGAGGGGGCGAGATGGTTCTCGCCCCCTCGACAATATGTACTAGTGGGCAATCGCCTTAGCTGATGCCGGCGGCGGCACAGGCTGCCTTGAAATCAGCGGTGCAGATGTCGGCAACCTTGTAGAAGTTGTCCTTCACCACGGTGTCCTTGACGTTGTCCTTCGTGACGACCACCGGGTCGAAGATGAACGACTTGACACCCTGGAAGTCCGTCGTACCGGTGACGGTCTTGCCGTTGGCGATGTCCACAGCGATCTCGGCAGCCTTGTTGGCCTCGATCGGGATCGGCTTGTAAATCGTCATGAACTGGTCGCCGGCGACGATCCGCTGGATCGCAGCGAGTTCGGCATCCTGACCTGTGACGGGCGGCATCTTCTTGACGCCGGCCGAGCGCAGAGCAGCAATGACGCCACCGGCCTGGCCGTCATTGGCGGCATACACGCCCGCAAGGTCTGCCGGATCGATGTTGGTGAGCTGGCTGCTCGTGAACTTCTGCGCGTTGTCCGGACTCCAGTCGGGGTTGTCGTATTCGGCGACGACCTTCAGACCGCTCGCATCGAGGACCTTGTGGGCACCGGCCTTGAATTGAGCGGCGTTGGGATCAGTCGGTGCGCCGTTGAGCATCAGGATTTTGCCCTTGTTGCCGGTTGCCTCGGCGAGAGCAGTCCCTTGAAGTTCCCCGACCCGCTCGTTGTTGAAGGACAGGTAGTAATTGGCGCCTTCGACGAACCGGTCATAAGCAACGACCGGGATCTTCGAGGACTGGGCAGACTTGACGACGCCAGCGGCTGCCTTGCCGTCGACCGGGTCAAGCACGAGCACCGAGGCACCGTTCGTGATGGCCGACTGGGCTTGCTGCTGCTGCTTGGACGCGTCCTGATCTGCATTCAGGTAGTTGACCTTGCAGGAGGCACAAAGTTCCTTGACCTTGGCTTCGAAGAGCGGCTTGTCGAACGCTTCGTAGCGGGTGGTCTTCGTTTCGGGGAGTAGCAGGGCGATGGTCTTACCCTTGCTGTCGGAGTCGCCGTTGCTAGCGCTGTTGGAACCACAGGCGGTGAGCGCCGCCAGGCCGGTACCGGCAGCGATGACCAAAATGGCTACGCGTGCAATTTTCTTCACATTTCCTCCAGTGGCAGCGACGCGGTGTGCGCGCCGGTCGTTGCCCGCCAGTGTTGTACGTCACAAGCGTTATCGTCAAGTGTTGAACATAAAAAGACTCCATTTTGTAATTGTTACTGTTTTATCTACAGGTCTTGACGGCTACGGGGGTGTTGCCCTTAATGTGTCGGTATGTCAGCCCCCGGATCCACCGCTTCCCTGCGTACGGCGAACCAACGCCGTGTCGTCGAGGCGCTGCGCGCATCCACCGGATCCGAACTCAGTCAGGCCGAGATCTCCCGCGCAACCCAACTCGCCCCGGCGACTGTCTCTAACATCGTGAAAGAACTCTCTGCGGCTGGCTTCCTTGAATCCGAAAGTGGTGCCGGTCGTCGCGGCGCCCAGGTCAAAATTTCCCTCGGAGCCGGACTGGTTGCGGGCGTCGACTTCGGCCATTCGCACTTGCAGATCGCTCTCGGTGACCTCTCAGGAGGCGTCTTGGCGACCGTCGTCCGGCCACTCAAGAGCCAACACGAACACTCCGAGGGCCTGGCCCTCGCCAGCGAACTCCTCGACAAGCTTCTCGCAGGCCAGGGCGCCGCCCGCTCCGAACTTCGCGCCGTCGGCATGGGCTTGCCGGCGCCCATCGGCAACAGCGGAATCATCGATTCGGGCTCGATCCTGCCGGGCTGGGTCGGCATCAACGCTGCCGAAATCGCAACTGAGACATTCGGCGTTCCGACCCTCGTCGACAACGACGCCAACCTCGGCGCGCTCGCCGAATCGGCCGTCGGCATCGGTGTCGGAAGCGCCTCGATGGCCTACCTCAAGATCTCCTCCGGCGTCGGCTGCGGACTCATCCTGGACGGCAAGGTCTTTCGGGGAGGGCTCGGCACTGCCGGTGAAATCGGCCACCTCACGATGGACGAAAACGGTCCGCTGTGCCGTTGCGGCAGCCGCGGTTGCCTCGAAGCCTATGCCGGCGCCGATGCGCTGGTCGCGCAATTCGCCGGCCGCCAACCCGACATCACCACTTCACAACTGATAGCGCTCGCGCTCGGCGACGACACCGGCGCAAAGCGGCTCATCGAGGACTCCGGCCGTTATCTGGGCCGTGCCGCAGCCATCCTCGCCAACGTTCTCGGTCTCGAACTCTTCGTCATCGGCGGCGACATGATCGCCGCCGGCGACCTGCTCTTCGACGGCGTACACAACGGCATTCGCCGCCACGCGCTCGATCCGGTGGCCAAGACCGTGCGCGTAGAACGGGCCGCCCTCGGTGACAAGTCTTCGGCCATCGGCAGCCTCTTGTTTGCCCTCGAAGCGGTTGAGTTGCCGTCATAGGCCGAGAACGTTGCGGCCGCTCGTCGTCGAGCGTGCCGCCTGATCGGCCAGGTGTCTTCGTGACTTGACCGACCTGCCAGCATGGGGCCATGGAGATGCAAGCAATCGGACAAGTCAGCTCGCCACGGACAGAGCCTCTCGACGACGACTGGGACTCAATCATCTCAACAATCACGCTCGATGGATCACGCTTCACCGAGGACGCGGTTCGTGGTTTGGACGCGTTTTCCCACGTCGAAGTCGTCTATGTCTTCGACCGGGTCGATCCGCAAAACGTACAGACTGCTGCCCGGCACCCGCGAGGCAACGAAGACTGGCCGAAGGTCGGCATCTTCGCTCAACGTGCAAAGGGTCGGCCCAACCGCATTGGAGTCACGGTCTGCCGCCTGCTCGGCGTCGACGGCCTCACCCTTTCCGTACGCTCCCTCGACGCGATCGATGGAACGCCGGTCATCGATGTGAAGCCCTACATGGTCGAGTTCGCCCCTCGCGGCGAGGTGCGCCAGCCGGCCTGGTCCAGCGAGCTCATGGCCGAATATTGGGACAGCTCCGCAAGCTCCTGAAGGGGAGTCCATGTTGACTGATGGTGTGGGGGCACTCGGGTAGCGTCGCGAAAAATTGCAAGCTGACTGCGGAGGGCCGCTGGGACGACCTGCTCAGGGACTCACCGCGTTCGTCGCAGAAAAGGCGGACGGCCAGGTCTCTCACGACCGTCAGCTGAGTCCGGGGACTCGCCGATTCAGGTGGCGCCACGCGAAGGCACCTAGGATCAATGTGTGGCTCGAGAAATCAACGGCAGGATCGCGGCGGACTCTTGGCTGCGGCGTAGGCCGATGGCCGTTGACGTCGCGATTGCGGCCATCGTCGCGTTGATTGCCCTGCCGACGAGCGTGAGCCTGACCTGGAATTCGGACTGGCAACTGCAGGGGCGACTCGCGCTGATCGTGCTGATCGTCCTCATTCATGCCTGCGTTGCCTTGCGACGGGCCCGGATGAAAGCAGCCTTTGCCGTCGTATCGCTGGCCATGCTCGTCCTCGTTATTGCACCAGCCCTCGGAGGTGAGGCCGCAATTCAGATGGGCAGTGAATTCGCCCCAATTCTCCTTCCCTGCTCGATCGCCTTTCCCGTGATTCTGTATTCGGTTGCGATGTACGGACGCGGGCGCGAACCCCGGATTGCCTTGCTGGTTGCCATTGTCGGGTCGACGATCACAGCGGTTCGGCTGTGGGAACCGGGAAACCTGACTACCGGAGTCCCGACGGGCAATGCGTGGCGATTATTCATCTCAGGTGCCATGCTCGCGTCGGTCATCGCACCATGGGCCCTCGGTCGATTTCGTTCCGTTCACGAGGCCTATGTCGGCGCGCTGGAAGAACAATCGTTGCGCGCTGAACAGGACCGCGTGCACGAAACCGAGAGAGCAACTGCCCTGGAGCGAAGCCGGATCGCCCGTGAAATGCACGACGTCATCGCTCATTCCCTTTCGGTGATGGTCAGCCAGTCCGAGGGCGGCCGGCTTGCCGTGGAGCGCGATCCGTCGATCGCCGGGCCAGTGTTTTCAACAATTGCGACAACCGGCCGAAGCGCGCTCACCGAGATGCGCGGTCTGTTGGGCGTGTTGGGAAGCGCGGACCTTTCAGGCCGGGCTGAGTCACAGGGGGCACGATCACCGCAGCCCGCACTCTCCGATCTGGGAGCGTTGGTCGACCGAGTCAGTGCAGCCGGCACATCGATCGAGATGACCGAACGCGGCAGCAGAACAGACCTCGGCCGAACGGGCGAGTTGGCGGCATACCGGGTCGTGCAGGAAGCGCTGACCAATGTGGTGAAGCACGCGGGGCCTGGTGCCAGTGTTGACATCACCCTGATCTGGTCCTCGGCCGGGCTGACCATCGACGTATGCGACGACGGGCGGGCAACCAATCCTGCGGACAATGGTGGCCGCGGCCTCGCCGGTATGCGCGAAAGGGTGGAGCTGATCGGTGGCCAGCTGAAGGTCGGGGTTCACGAAGTCGGCGGCTATCGGGTCCACGCGCGCATACCGTCATCAGTCACGACGACCGGGGAGGCGCAGCAGTGACTCCGATCCGCGTGGTCATCGCCGACGATCAGGCCCTCGTTCGCACCGGGTTGCGCATGATCGTGGACTCCCAGGACGACCTTCGCGTGGTGGGCGAAGCCAGCGACGGAATCGAGGCTCTCGAGTTGTTGCGGGCAACCTCTGCCGACATCGTGTTGATGGACGTGCGGATGCCGCGCCTTGATGGCGTCAAGGCGACACGGCAACTGCTCGCACGCCCCGGCGCACCGCAGGTCATCGTGCTCACGACATTCGACCTCGATGAACACGCCTTCGCAGCACTCCAGGCTGGTGCGAGTGGATTCCTGCTCAAAGACGCTCCCGCCGAGGATCTCATCGGAGCGATCAGAAGTATCCATTCAGGTGACGCCGTCATTGCCCCTTCGGCGACCCGGCGACTTCTGGACCACATCGCCTCGGAACTGTCGGTGGGCATGACGAAACCCGATCGCTTCGCCCGTCTCACCGATCGCGAGCGCGAAGTCCTCTTCGAAGTGGCCAGCGGTGCCTCGAACGCCGAGATCGCCGGTCGGCTCTTCCTCTCCGAGGCCACGGTGAAGACCCATGTCGGCCGCGTACTCAGCAAGCTTGGGCTTCGCGATCGGGTGCAGGCCGTCGTCCTCGCGTACGAGTCGGGACTGATCCGTCCAGGCCAGTGAATGTCCGCAGAAATCATCCTCAAGGTTGATGCCCTGACGACCTCGTGCTGATGCCCCGGCCCGTTGTGGTCCGCGAGTCTTAATGCACGACGCCGAATGAGCGACGTGACAGGGGGACTCGACGTGACAACGCAGACCACAACGGTGCCGAAAGATTCGGTACCGGCGAAACAATCAACACCGATTCCGGCTCCGAGATGGATGCGGTGGGCACCGCAAGCCGCCGCGGTCTGGTCAATCGCCTACCTGGTCCAAGGCATCCTGTGGCTCAACGGAAGAGGCAGCTTTCCCTGGGACCGTTCCCAGGACCCGTCCGGAGTCAACCTGCTCACTCGCGTCGAACAGCAGACGGCCGCATGGCTTGTGATCGGTACGGCTGTCGCAGGACTCGCTGTGACCGCGACGATCGTGACGCTGGCTCGCCGACCGGAGCGGGGATCTGGGCTCCTTCGCGTCAGCGCTGTGTTCGGAGCGCTGATCGGCATCGTTCTCGCGCTGGTGATCCCCGATTTCCGAATCCTTGCCGCAGTCGGGTATGTACCGATTCTCACCGTCATGACGATCTTTGGTGTCGACACGAGCGCTTCGTGGGGCCTCGTGTTGTCGTGGCCGATTGTCAACCTCCTGATCCTGGCTCTGGCCGGCTCAGCGTTTTTGGCCACGGCCCTCTCCCAATGGCGACTCGCAAACATTGCCTGCCGGCGGTGCGGTCGTAGAGACCGGGCTCGCCCATGGGCGACGGCTGAAAGCGCAGTCCGCTGGGGCCGCTGGACGGCAGGCATCGCGATCGCCATCCCCGTCGGCTATGCGACGACACGGATCGCGTGGGCTCTCGGCATCCCCCTTGGTGTGAGCCAAGACCTCCTCGATGAGATCGGCAGTCAACGGTATGCCGGGGCGGCGCTCGGGCTACTCGGCATCGGTGGAGCGATTCTGACTCTCGGACTGGTCCGACCATGGGGAGAATTGTGGCCGCGCTGGATCCCACGCCTCCACGGACGGCCAGTGCCGATCGGCGTCGCGATCATTCCGGCTTCCATCGTCTCGTTCATCGTGATGTCAGCCGGCCTGATGTTCGTCAGATTGCGCATTTCAGGCGGGTTGACCAACGCATTCCCGGGTGGGACGTCCGACCTGGCGGCTTGGATCCCTGAGATGTTCTGGCCTCTCTGGTCGCTTTCGTTGGCCGCCACGGCGTACGCGTACTGGTTGCGACGACGTGGTCGCTGCGCGACATGTGGCACAGGGGACACTCCGTGAGCCTCCCTGCATCATGGGGCGCGAACCTCCCGTGATCCCGAACGGCGCAGCCCCCGGACACTCACTCCGGGGGTGGAGGTGCTGACGATGCGCAGGCCGTTGTCGCCTTGGCGAGGCGACGAATTGAGGCGAACGCTGAACTTTTCGTCCCGGTCAATCTCACGCTTCGGCTACCGGGCGCATACCGTGGCCTCATGAATGAGTCTTTCCGGCCGATCGAAGAAGGCGTCGCGACCGATCTTCGCGACGAGATGACCTATGCGAGCTATCTCCAACTGCCGACCCTGCTGGCTGCCCAGCAACCGGTCTCCGATCACCACGACGAGATGCTGTTCATCATCCAGCACCAGGTCACCGAGCTGTGGCTCAAGCAACTCATTCACGAACTCCGCTCCGCGATGGCACTGATCGCCGTCGACGACATACCGCCGGCACTCAAGCGGCTCGCCCGAATCAAGGTCATCCAGCGGCAGATGTTCGAGCAATGGTCGGTGCTCGAGACGCTGACCCCGATCGAATACGTCCAGTTCCGTGACCAGCTCGGCAAAGCCTCGGGCTTCCAGTCGCCGCAATACCGCACCGTCGAATTCCTGCTGGGCAACAAGAATGCCGGCATGCTCAAGGTGTTCGCCCACGACCCAGCGTTGCACGAGCCACTCGCGGCGGACCTCGCGGCGCCGAGCCTGTATGAGGAGTTCCTGCGTTCGCTCGACCGGGCCGGCTACGACCTACCGGCCGATGTCATCGACCGCGATTTCTCCCAGCCGTATGAGCGCCACGACGGGGTCGTCGCAGTGTTCAAGACGATCTATGACGATCTGGACGCGCATTGGCAGGCATACGAGATGTGTGAAGAACTCGTCGACGTCGAGGAGAGCTTCCAGCTGTGGAGGTTCCGTCACATGAAGACCGTCGAGCGCATCATCGGCTTCAAGCGCGGCACCGGCGGATCAAGCGGCGTCAGCTTCTTGCGAAAGGCCCTCGACCTGACCTTTTTCCCCGAGTTGCTGGAAGTCCGCACCCACATCGGCGAGTAAACACTCCCACGCCCCCGCCGAGTGGCGCACATCTGTGATCGAGTGGCGCAAGTTCGGGGTGTTCGCGCGGGCGAACACCCCGAACTTGCGCCACTCGCGGGGTGGGCGCCGCTCGCGGGGCGGGGTCGCGGGGGTGGGGAGGGCGGGGTCAGCGCCTCAGCGCTTTTCGGGCCCAGCTGTTGCCGGCGAACTGCACGACCTGGACCAGGATCACGATCACGAGGACGGCGGCCCAAGTGACCACCGGGTCGAACTGGCGGTAGCCGTAGACCAGGGCGAAGTCGCCCAGCCCCCCACCACCGACCACACCGGCGACCGCGGACATGTCGACGATCGCGACGAACGCGAAGGTGTAGCCGAGGATGAGTGGCCCGAGTGCTTCGGGGAGTAGGACCGTCAACACTGTTCGCAACCGACCGGCGCCGACCGACCGGGCCGCCTCGATGACACCGGGATCGACGCTCACCAGGTTCTGCTCGACGATGCGGCTGATGCCGAAGGCCGCCGCCACCGACAAGGCGAAGATGATCGCCCTGTTGCCAATCCCTATGCCGACAACGATGCGGGCCAGCGGTTGGGCGGCGGCGATGAAGATGACGAACGGGATCGGCCGGAAGAAGTTAACCACCACGTTGAGGATGAAAAAGACGTAGCGATTGGCGAGGATGTTCCCCCGGCGGGTGACATACAGCGAAACGCCGAGGATAAGTCCGCCGAGCCCCCCGATCAGCAACGTGATGCCGACGATGTAAAGCGTTTCGAGGGTCGATTGCCAGAACAACGGCTGGAGTTCGGTGAGCCGGTCCATCAGCGTGCCTCCGTCAGTTCAACCAGGCGGGCGGCGGCGGTCAATGCCTGGTCGATTGCGTCCTTGCCGCCGGTGAGCGCGAGGGTCAGGTGCCCGAATGTCGAACCCTGGATGTCTTCGATGCCGCCATAGATCAATTCGAACTCGATCTGCCGGCTGATCAGCTCGGCGAACACTGCTGACTGCGAAACACTATTGTCGCGGAACGAGAACGTGACGATGCGGCCAGCGTGCTTGTGGCGAAGGGAGTCGAGCGCCGTCCCGGCCGGTACGTCGTCGACGAGGGTCGACACGAACCGGCGTGTGGATGCCTCGCGCGGATTGGCGAAGATGTCGAAGACCGGGCCTTGTTCGACAATTCTGCCCGCGTCCATGACGGCCACCTTGTTGGCGATCGACTTGATGACCTCCATCTCGTGGGTGATCACGACGATCGTGATGCCGAATTCCTCGTTGACGCGTTTCAGCAGCGCCAACACTTCCTGCGTCGTCTCGGGGTCGAGTGCGCTGGTGGGCTCGTCGGCCAAGAGGATGCGCGGCGAGGTCGCCAACGCACGGGCGATCCCGACGCGTTGCTTCTGCCCGCCGGACAACTGGTCGGGGTAGCTGTGTGCCTTGTCGGCGAGCCCGACGAATCGGAGCAGTTCAGAGACCCGTGCCTGGTGCTGGGCTTTCGGCACTTTGGCCACTTGCAGCGGATAGGCGATGTTGCCCCATACCGTCCGCGAATGGAACAGATTGAACTGTTGGAAGATCATCCCGATGCCGAGCCGAACTTTTTGCAATTCGCGTTCCCGCAAACCGGTGATCCCGATGCCGGCGATATTGATAGTGCCACTCGTCGTCGTTTCGAGCGCGTTGATAACGCGGACTAGCGTCGATTTCCCGGCGCCCGAATAGCCGACGATGCCGAAGATGTCACCGGCTTCGACGTTGAGGCTGACGTCATCGAGGGCGACGAGGTCAGTACCGCCGCGCGACTGGGCGGGAAAGGTCTTGGAAACATTGCGAATTTCCACGATCGCCATACAAGGTCCTTCAGAGAAATCGGGCGGCTACTTCTGGGCAACCGTGTCGTTTTCAACCTTCTTGAGGGAGGCCTCGAGGTCGCTGACAGGGGTCTTGAGGAAGATCCCTGTGTTACCCGAAATCTTGTTGGCACCGTCGGTCACGGCCTTCGTGTTCTGGTAGATCTCCACGAGCTTCTTGTAGGTCTTGTTGTCCTTGTCCTCGGAGCGGGCGGCGAAAATGTTGACGTAAGGCAGAGCGTTGGGATCCTTCGGATCGTCCTGAGCGATGGCGTCGGAAAACTTCAGTCCGGCCTTTTCCACGAAGTCGTTGTTGATGATCGCCGCGGCGAGGTCCTCAAGCGAAGTCGCCGTGAGAGCCGCGTTGAGTGCCTTGACCTTAACCTTCGAGGAAGCGACGTCGACGTCGCTGAGATCGGAGAAGATCGAGCCGCCGGACTTGAGAGTGATGAGTCCAGCCGACTGCAGGACGAGCAGTCCGCGGGCCTGGTTGCTCTCATCGTTGGGAACGGCAACCGTTTCACCGGCCTTGATGTCGTCGACCGAGGAGTACTTCTTGGAGTGGAGGCCCAGCGGGTAAATCGCGGTCGCGCCGATCGCCGTCAAGTCATTTTTGGTCGCGACGTTGTACTCGGCGAGATAGACGATGTGCTGGAACTGGTTAAGGTCGAGTTCGCCTTCGCTCAGGGCCTGGTTCGGCTGCGCATAGTCGGTGAAATCGATGATCTCGACGTTGATGCCCTCTTTTGCGGCAGCCTTCTCGTAAGTGGCCCAGTAAGGATCACTCGCGCCGACCACGCCGATCTTGATCGCCTTCTGGTCATCGCCGCCGCGTGTGGCAACGAATCCGGCGGCGAGCAGGACGACGACAACGACGGCGATCAGCGCGAAAAGTCTGCCCTTCTTCTTCGGGGCCTCGATGAGTTGGTCGGACATGGATGTTTCCTTTCACGCGGTTCGTGGCCGCAGGTCGGTGTGTCAACGAGGGGTTTTTCGTTGGCTCTTCAACCGTATGAAGTCACGGAGCGCGAAAGGCCCCCGTCTCGCCATGTGGACGGTCCGGGGGCTCTCGTGTGAGGAGGATTACCTAGTTCTTGGCCCAGATGATGATGGCGATGATCACGACGACTACGGCGGCCACCGGAAGTGCGTAACGCTTGAGCAGGACGGGCATCACCGTCGACAACAGGTTGAGTTCGGCCGCCTCGACCGGCTTGGCCGTCGGTTGCGCACGAGCGTGCTCGGGCGTAACCGGGATCCCGGTGGTGGCCGCTGCTCCGGGCACAAGTGGGACGCCGGCAGTCGATGCTCCGGGATTTTCCGCGGCCGGCGTGGGTTCGGTCCCCGATTCGCCTTCCGGCCCCAATTTGGCGGCGATACAGTCGACGAAAATACCGAGCAGTTTGTCACTGACATCCTGAATGACTCCGCGGCCGAATTGCGCCGGTTTGCCGGTGATCGACAAATCGGTGGTGACCTCCACCGCTGTCCCGGTGCCGTCGGGCGTGAGTTGAGCGATGACAGTCGCCCCCGCCGTGCCGTTGCCTCGTTTGTCCTTGCCCTTCGCCTCGATCACGGCACGGTGATTGACTTCATCACGCTCTACGAAGCGGCCGGTGCCGTTGTACAGCATCGCGATCGGGCCGAGTTTGACCTTGACCGAGCCGGTGAAGTCATCGCCTTCAACCGATGCCAACGTCGCACCCGGAAAACATGGGGCGACACCTTCGAGATCGTTGAAGGCGGCCCATGTGACCTCGATCGAAGCTGGCACGGTGAAGCGATGGACCAGCTCCATCAGTTCGCTCCGGCTTTCAGCACGGCACGAGCCGTGAGGACTCCGGCCAGATGACGCCGGAAATTGGCATCACCGTTGGTGTCGCTGGGAGGGTTTGTGCCCTCGGCGGCCGAGGCTGTCGCCGCCTTGACGGCAGCTTCCTCGAGCGCGCAACCGACCAGGGCCTGTTCGACAGCGGTGGCCCGGATCGGAACCGAACCCATATTGGTCAAGCCGATCCGCGCTTCGGCAATCGCGCCACCTTCGACCCGGATCGCCGCGGCAATGCCGACGATCGACCACTGCTGAGCGACGCGGGTGAACTTCTGATAATCCGAACCCCAACCGGTCGTCTTGGGGATGCGGACCTGGGTCAGGATCTCGTCTTCACCGACAGCCGTGGTGAACAGTCCCTGGAAAAAGTCGGCCGCCGACACGGTACGTGTGCCGCCGGGACCGGCGATCACGAATTCGGCCTCGAGTGCCAAGGCCGGTGCGGGCAGGTCGCCGGCCGGATCGGCGTGCACAAGGGCACCGCCGAAGGTGCCACGGTGGCGCACCTGCGGGTCGGCAACGGTCTGCGTCGCCTTCTGGATGAGACCCGCATGCCGGGCGACCAGGGGATCGGAGGCCACCACATGGTGCGGAGTCATTGCCCCGATCACCAAGGCGTCGCCATCTTCGCTGATGCCGTTGAGACCGTCGATCTTGCCAAGGTCGATGAGGTGTTCCGGTGCCGCGAGGCGCAGTTTCAGCACCGGGATGAGGCTTTGGCCGCCGGCCAGGATCTTGCCTTCGTCGCCGGCCTGCGCGAGCAAGGTCAGCGCCTCCTCGAGAGTCGTCGGGGCCGCATAGTCGAACGCTGCGGGGATCACTGAACATCTCCTGTCGGAAGGGAACCACTCGAATTGGTGTCGGTTTGCGCTGCGCTCATCGGATGGACATCGGCCGGCGGATCCCCGGCGACGCCGGTCGATCCTCCCGAACTCGCAGCCTCCTGGAGAGTGCTCCATACGCGGAATGGCGAACACGGCATCTTCATGTCGGTGACGCCGAGATGCCGCAGCGCGTCGATCACGCCATTGACAATCGCCGGCGTTGATGCAATGCAACCCGCCTCGCCGACACCCTTGACGCCAAGCGCATTGGATGTCGCCGGTGTCTCGGTCCGGTCGGTGGTGAAAGACGGTAGGTCGGCCGCACTCGGAACCAGGTAATCGACAAACGACCCCGTCACGAGAGTGCCCGCATCGTCGTAGACCGCTTCCTCGAACAACGCCTGCGCGATGCCCTGGACGAGGCCGCCATGGACTTGCCCTTCGACGATCATCGGGTTGATGACGTTGCCGATGTCGTCGACGCACACGTATTTGCGCAACGTGGCCTCGCCGGTCTCGGTATCGATCTCCATCGCCGCCAAGTGGGTGCCGTGAGGGAACGAGAAGTTCGAGGGATCGTAGGTTGCATCCGAATCGAGACTGGGCTCGAAACCATCGGGCAAATTGTGGCCGGCAAACGTCGCCAGCGAAATCTCGCCGAGAGTCAGTCCCTGGTCGGTGCCCTTGACCGAGAACTTGCCCGCCTCGAATTCGATGTCGTCACGGTTGGCTTCCAGCAGGTGCGCCGCAACGGTGCGGGCCTTCTCAATCACCTTGTCGGCAGCGGCGACGACCGCCATACCGCCGACAGCCAACGAACGCGAACCGTAAGTGTCCATGCCCTTTTGGGCAACCTGAGTGTCGCCGTGAAGGATTTCGATGTTGTCGAATGGCACTCCGAGTCGGTCGGCGACGATCTGACTCCACGCCGTTTCGTGGCCCTGACCATGACCGCTCACACCGGTGACGACTTCGACATTGCCGGTCGGCAGTACCCGCACCTGCGCGTATTCCCAGCCGCCCGCCCCATAGTCGAGTGAGCCCAAAACTCGTGAGGGCGCGAGCCCGCACATTTCGGTGAACGTGGAGATGCCCAACCCGAGTTGGACCCGGTCCCCCGCATCGCGGCGAGTCTTCTGCTCGGCCCGCAACTCGTCGTAACCGAACAGCTCCATCGCCTTGTCGGTCGCCGCTTCATAATTGCCCGAATCGTATTCGAGACCGCAGACAGTCGTGAACGGGAACTCCTCGTGCGTGATCCAGTTCTTGCGTCGCAACTCCATCGGATCCATGTCAAGCTCGGCGGCAAGATCGTCCATCAGCCGTTCGATAGCGTATGTCGCCTCCGGCCGGCCCGCGCCGCGATAGGCATCGGTCCACGCCTTGTTGGTGAAGAGATTTTTGCACTCGAAACGGTAAGCCGGGAACTTGTAGATCGAGTTGTACATGAACGCACCGAGGATCGGCACGCCCGGCCCGACGATGCCCAGATATGCACCCATGTCTGCCAGAAGCCGCACGTCGAGGCCGGTGAGGATGCCGTCTTTTGTCGCCGACAGTTTGAGCCTTTGAACCTGGGCACGGCCATGGTGCGCCGCCATCAGCGATTCGCTGCGCGTCTCAGTGTATTTGCAGGGCTTGCCTGTGCGCCGGGCAGCCAGCATGGTGATGACCTCTTCGGGCGTGACCTGAAGCTTGCCGCCGAACCCGCCGCCCACGTCGGGAGCGATGACGCGGACCTTGGACTCGGAGATGCCCAGAGTCAGTGCCAACATGAGCCGCAGGATGTGCGGGATCTGGGTTGCCGACCACATAGTGATCTGTTCGCCGGTGGGATCGACAACCGTCGATCGTGGCTCCATGAACGCGGGGATGACACGCTGCTGATAATAAGTGCGCTCGATGACGACTTCGGCATCGGCGATGGCCTTGACCGCATCGCCACCGGTGCCCGCATCGCCTGAGTCGAAGACCCAGGTCGCCGAGAGGTTGGTGCCGAGATCGGGGTGAGCGAAATTGCTGTCGGTCAGGGCCTCTTCGAGGTCGAGGACGACGGGCAATTCGTCGTAGTCGACGTCGACGAGTTCGATCGCATCGCGCGCGGCGGCCGCCGTACGAGCGATGATGCACGCCACGATTTCACCGGCGAAGGCGACGTGATCGACGGCGATGGACGGATGCGGAGGGGCTTTCTGATCAGGGGTGATCGGCCAGGCGCACGGCAGGCTGCCTTGTTCGTCGGCGATGTCTTTGCCGGTGATGATCGCGACGACACCGGGCGACGCCTTGGCGTCATCAACGTTGATGGACGTGATCGTGGCGTGCGCGAACGGGCTTCGCACGACGGCGAGGTGGAGCATGCCGGGAAGCACCATATTATCGGTGTAGCGTGTGCGCCCGGTGATGAGTCGTTGGTCTTCCTTGCGCCGGCGGGCTCTACCAATTTCTGGGCCGATCTCGGTGACGGTCATGACGCGCTCCCCTCGGATGTGGCGGTGGCCTTGGCGGCGGTCTGCACAGCCTTGACAATGTTTTGATAACCCGTGCAGCGACACAAATTGCCTTCAAGGCCTTCGCGCACCGTTTTTTCGTCCGGGTCCGGGTGTTCCTTGAGCAGGTCGATCGATTGCATGATCATTCCCGGTGTGCAAAATCCGCATTGCAGCGCATGGCATTCGTGGAACGCCGCCTGCATGGGGTGGAGTTCGCCGTTTTCGGCGAGGCCCTCGATCGTGGTGACCTCATGGCCGTCGGCCTGAACCGCGAACATCGTGCACGATTTCACGCTCATACCGTCGAGGTGCACGGTGCAGGCGCCGCAATTACTGGTGTCGCAACCGATCAGGGTGCCGGTCTTGCCAAGGCTTTCGCGTAAGTACTGCACCAGCAGCATCCTCGGTTCAACATCATCGGTGTAATCCACCTTGTCGACGTTCACGGTGATGGTGGTGCGTGCCATGAAATGCTCCCGTTCGTTCGATGCTGGGGTTTCAGGTATACACCGCTGTGACAGAGGTCACAACACGGGCAGGGTTGCACTCAGGTTGCAAGGCGATCGACGTCTTCGGCGGCGGTCCGGCTGTGGTGCACACGGCGGTCAATTTCGCTGAGCCGGCCGCCGCCGCCGCCCCAACGCAGCGCAATGATCTCCGCGGCGACGGAGACCGCTGTCTCCTCGGGAGTTCTGCCGCCCAGATCGAGGCCGATCGGGCTCGAAAGACGAGCCAGATTTTGATCGGTCAGCCCAACTTCCTTGAGCCGGATGAGCCGGTCGTCGTGGGTGACCCGCGAACCCATCGCCCCGATGTAGGCCGGTTGCCGGTCGCCATCGATCCGAAGGGCCAGGTCGAGCACGGGGACGTCGAACTTCGGGTCGTGGGTGAGGACGCAGATCACCGTACGGTTGTCGATGCGCTTCGCGTCAAGTTCTTTTTGCAGGTAATGATGCGGCCAGGAGACAACAACCTCATCGGCTTGCGGGAACCTGGCCTTGGTCGTGAAAACGGGGCGCGCATCACACACGGTGACGTGATAACCGAGGAAGGCTCCCTGTCTCGCGACGGCGGCCGCGAAGTCGATGGCACCGAACACGATCATGCGCGGTTGCGGTTGAAAAGAGTTGACGAAGACCCGCATACCCGTGTCCATGCGTTCGCCTTGCGGACCGTAGGTCAGGATCGACGTCGAACCCGCGGCGAGCAGCCCGCCCACGTCATCGGCGACAGCATCGTCGGCGCGTTTAAGCCCGAGGCTTCCCTGGACTGCATCGGGTCGGACTATGAGCCGGCGCCCGAGCCAGGCGGCGTCGGGATGTTCGATGACGGTGGCGACCGCGACGGGTTTGCCGGCACGGATGTCGGCGGCGATGTCGGCGAGTTCGGGGAACGTCTGCTGCGAAACCGGCTCGACGAAGACGTCGATGATGCCTCCGCAAGTCAGTCCGACGGCGAACGCTTCGTCGTCGCTGAAGCCATAACGTTTGAGGGTCGGGATGCCTTCTGCGACGACCTCTTGGGCCAATTCGTAGACGGCACCTTCTACACAGCCTCCGGACACCGATCCTGACACCGTGCCGTCAGCCACGACCAGCATCGACGCACCGGGAGGACGAGGCGCGGACCGGATGGACTGCACGACCGTCGCCATGCCGACCGTGTCACCTGCTTCCCACGATTCAAACAATTCGGTGAGGACGTCACGCATCGGATATCAACTCCAGGAGTTCGGCGAAAGCGTCCAGCGAATGGCCGGCGACGAGTTGGTCGAGGTAGGGCAGCACGGCAGCGATCCCACCCTGGATGGGGGCATAACCGGCTTTGCCGCGGTGTGGATTGGACCAGAGGACGAGGTGGGCGAGCCGCTGGAGCCGGTGAACCTGTTCGCCGAGCAACGCCGTATCGCCGCGTTCCCAACCGTCGCTCGCGATGACGATGACGGAGCCGCGAGCGACGCCGCGCTGTCCCCACCTGTCGACGAAGGCGCGAAGCGTTTCGCCGAGCCGGGTGCCTCCGGACCAGTCGGGTACGGCCTGGCCGGCGACTCGCAGAGCGTCATCGGGATCCTTGATTCGCAATGCAGCCGTCACCCTGGTCAGGCGGGTGCCAAGGGTGAAAACCTCGGTCGAGCGGGGAGCGGCCGACACCACACGATGGGCAAGGCGCAACAGGCTGTCCGCATAGGCTTCCATCGAGCCGGAAACGTCGATCAACAGGACTATGCGACGGGTTCGTTGCTGTTCGCGGCGATAGCGCAACGGTCCGGGTTCGCCGGCCCGTCGCAATTGATCGCGTACGGTGCGGGCCGGGTCGATATCACCGCGCCGATAGCGGGTCCGGCGCCGGCTGCGGCGAAGCGGGGGCGTGACGTCGAGGCCCGCAAAGAGCCGGGACAGATGCTGGCGCTCGATCCCCGAAAGCCCCGCAATATCACGATGCCGCAGTACGTCCTCGGCGCTGGCGAGCACCGCCACGAGGCGATTTTCTGACGCCTCCCCGCCGTCGCCCTCGGCACCGATCTCGGCCTGCGTGACATAGCGCGTGGGAACCTGTGGCAACTCGGCCGGCTTACGGTCTTCGGCCGTGAACCAACGCTCGAAAGTTTTGTCATAAACTATGAAGTCATCGGCGCCGCTACAGAGTGTGGCGCGTCCCGCCCAATAAGCGTGGCGCCGCTCCCCCGCATCGAGCCGCGCGGTGGCATCGAGAAAGGACTGCGCCCGGTCGGGGCCGATCGACAGTCCAGCCGCCCGCAAGGCATGGGTGAATGCCACGAAAGCGCCGACGGCTCCGTCGGTGCTGATGTCGGTTGGAGCGGCGGTCATGGTCAGGCCGTGAGCATCTTGTCGAGTGCATTGCGCACCCGATCGGTGTCTTCGCGGTACTTGCATACCGCGCCGATCGTCGCAGCCGCCGACTCGAGGTCGAGTTCGCCGCAACCGAGTTGGTGGAGGGCCCGCGCCCAGTCGAGCGTCTCGGCGACCCCCGGCGGCTTGAGCATGTCGTTGCCGGCGCGCAGTTTCTGGACAACTTCGACGACCTGTTGAGCCAGTTTGTCGGCAACCTGGGGCAGACGCGTTCGTACGATCTCGGTTTCGCGGGCAAGTCCCGGATGGTCAATCCAGTGATAAAGGCAGCGACGCTTGAGCGCATCGTGAAGTTCGCGGGTGCGATTGGAGGTCAGCACGACGATCGGCGGTGTCTGCGCCGTGATCGTGCCAATTTCGGGGATCGTCACCTGATTTGTCGAGAGGACTTCGAGAAGGAAGGCCTCGAATTCGTCGTCGGCCCGGTCGATCTCATCGATCAGCAACACCGCGGGGCTCTCGCGCAATGCGCGCAGAATGGGACGGGCCAGCAGGAATCGCTCGTCAAAAAGCGACTGCTCCAGATCATCGGCATCACCGGCGGTGCCCGTCGCCTCGACCGTACGAAGGTGCAGGATCTGACGGGTGAAGTCCCAGTCATACAGGGCCTGGGTCGAGTCGATTCCTTCATAGCACTGGAGCCGGATCAGCGGGATGTCCAGAAACTCCGACAACGCTTCGGCGAGCGCGGTCTTGCCGGTTCCGGGTTCACCTTCCAGCAGGAGCGGTCGCTGCATCGACAAGGCGAGATAGGTGATCGTGGCCAGCCCTTCGTCGGCGAGATAACCCACCTCACCCAGACGCTTGGAGACTTCGAGCGCGTTGTTGACCTCGATCATTTGCCAAGCATAGATCGCACCTCATCGACGTCGACTCCGGCCGCGAGATCGGAGCAGTCGACGTCAAGGACGCTATGGCGTTGCAGATAACGGCGCGCACCGCTGTCGCCGGTGGCTTCGCCGGCGATCGCGCGCCAATGTTCGCGGCCTATGAGAACCGGGTGGCCGGGCCCGTGTCCATAGGAGGCCCGTGCCAACACGTCGGGGGCCGACAAGTCGAGCAGTCGGCGCACGACATCGGGCCCCACATCGGGAAGGTCGACGAGATGGATAAGGACAGCATCGCCCCGAAGCGACTCGATCGCGGTCAACCCGGCGCTCAGGGATGACCCCATGCCGTCGTTCCAGCAGGCCGATTCGACGATAGTGACGGGTTCATCGGCCAACAGTTCACGGGCTTCGTCGGCTGCGGCGCCGACGACGACCACCGTTTCGGCGCATCCACCCGCCGTGAGTGTGCGCGCCGATGACACCACCCAGGGAAGGCCGTTCGAGCCCAACACGGTGGCCTTGGGTTGACCCATCCGGATGCCCGCTCCGGCCGCCAGCAACACGCCAATCGTTTGCGTCATACCACCAATTCTGGCATCTGATCGCCCGCAAGCGGCGCAATTTCGCCCGCGGGTGGCGCAATTTCGGGGTTTGCGGTGAGGCAGAGTACGCCGAAACTGCGCCACTCGACTGGGATGCACCCGACGGGAACGTGAGAAGGGGGCGGGGGGGGGGGGGGGGGGGGGGGGCCCTTGCTGTCGCCCCCCGGGCGCGGGGGGGC